>JAFTSS010000031.1 GCA_017467185.1 Paludibacteraceae bacterium
AATATGGTACAACAAGCTGAGTTAAACGCTATTCAAGCTAAAATTAATAGGAGACCTAGAGAAAAATTAAACTTTTCTTCGCCAAAAGTAGAGTTTTTTAAACACTTTTTGTAATTTTGCACTTGCTTGTTGACTCTGCACGACAAATAAGGCAACCTGCGAATATCCATATTGTCCGACAAGTCATTCAATTTCACCGCCACCGCAAGCCTATTCTCCTTCACACGTGCGATAAACTTATCATACGGCTCCGTTTCCGACAATTTCGTCACGCACCGCAACGCCTCAATTATCTCATGCGCAAAGCCCTCCTGTTCCAATCGTTCGAACGACCACTCCTCCGAATCCTCCACCACATCGTGCAACACCCCCACAATCTTCTCCTCCAGCGTACGCCCCGCCTCCATCACTCGTAGCGGATGTCCGATATACTCCTCGCCAGCCTTATCCACCTGCCCTCGATGCGCCTCCCGCGCAATCTCAATAGCCCGTTCCAGTGTACTCATATGTCAATTCTCCTAAAAAAATCGCTCACCCTTGATTACAAAGGCAAGCGTATTTTATGTTTTATTATTTCGAAATATAATCAACAATCTTATTCACCAAAGCATTAGCAGGTTCAATCAAAGGCAACACCTCGTCCTCTGAAGTTTGATACGCACAATTATAATCTCCTTTTTCCCGCATAGTTTGTAATTGCGAATACAACTTACCATCCCCCATATCAAAAACACCAGTTCTAACATAATGTTGACCAAATAACACCACAACACCCTTGTGTGTATTCACACTATGACCATCATTTATAAGCAACGCCGAAACAGCATGAAATATAGCATAATACAACCTATTAGCAATATTATCCCAATATCCCAACATCTTTAAATTTTCAATTTGTGCCATTATCGACTGAGCCTTTTCAAGCTCCAATTGCACTATAATTCTACGTTCCTCATCCGTCAAAGCCATTTACAATACAATTTTATCAGATTCAACATTTTTATAGAACGGCATATATTTCAAGCTTATCCATTCATTTAGTGTATATATCACAGGCACAATAGCCTTACCCAATTCCCAACCAAGCATAGTGAAAGGAAACGCCACATTATCATAATCACTTTGTTCAATTTTCGACTTATCAAGTATAATCAATATATCCCAATCAGATGATTCATTCTCATCTCCACGAGCCTGCGAACCATATAGCAACACCTGCCCTCCGCCAGGAACCACCTGCCGAGCCACCGATTTTATTCTACTCAATATTTGATTTTTAGTAATCATATCAAAAATTCAACCATTTACGCCACAAAGATAACACTTTTTTCTCACACTACAAAAACCATACCTCAAAAATCTCCTCCCTATTTTAAAAAGGAGGGACCTAAAACAAGATAAATAACTTCAACTATTAACCATCAACTGTTGCCGTAGACTATTGACAATCCCCACATCCGCTGGCAACCACTCTACTGAATTCAATTCATCGCGTCGAAGCCACCGAGCCGACTTATGTTCCAATAGTTCCACCACACCCTTTGCGATAGAACAAAAATAGCAGTGCATCGTCAAATGAAACGTAGGGTAATCATACTCCACCGTACACACCAGCTCCTCCACCACAATCTCCACAGCCAACTCCTCATCAATTTCACGTTTCAAAGCCTCCACACGCTCCTCACCCGGCTCAATCTTACCACCCGGAAACTCCCACATCCCCTCAAACTCGCCATACCCCCTCTGAGTTACCAACACCCTATCCCCTTCACGAATAATTGCCGCCACAACTTCTATTGTTTTCATAAAAATATCAAAAAACAAAATATATCGCCCTTTATAAAATATTATATATCAAATAATTACACTCTTGATAAGCATTATTTTACATCTATCATTCGCCCTTTTATTCGCCCTTTCAATTAAATTTCACCTCTATTTTCCAATTCTTTAAGTCCAATATTCAATGCCTTAGCAATAATATCATTTTGTTTTTTATAATGCTCCCCAAGTAAATAGATATTTTACCTTTTTCTCCTTCGGTCTTAATTAACCCTGATAACTTAAGTTGATTAAGAAAATTCCTCAACTGCTAACGAAACCAAAAAAATTACTTCATCTTATCCAACCACTCATCCCCTCTTTCTTAAACTCCTCATACGTTATTGTCGGACTATTCTCAGCCTCTTCAACCATCATTTCAAACTCCTCCATTGTCAACCTATCCCCATCATCACTAGGAAATAAGCATTTTAAATCATATTTATCTGACATATCAACGTTAAAAACTATTTTTTATCTACATAAAAAAGAAAAGAAAATACTAATATTAAACAAGTTAAAACTATTCTTTTCTTTTATTTCTTTAACTTTTACTCTTTTTCTGCCAAAAAATCAAAGAAAAAGAAAAACATCTTCCCACATCCCCTCAAACTCGCCATACCCCCCCCCTCTGAGTCGCCAACACCCTATCCCTTTCACGAATAATTGCCGCCACAACTTCTATTGTTTTCATAAAAACAGCAAATAAAATAAAAAAAAGGGAAACACCTTTTATCTTTTCAACCAAGCCTCCACCGCTGCCTTAAAATCTTCATACGACATATTAGACAAATTATCCGCCACTTCCATCATTTTTTACAAAAATCTAAAACATTAATAAACTCGGAGTAATTCAAAAAACAATCAATCTTACGATCTCCAGAAATAACACTATCAATAGCATCCAAAGGAATGATATAAAGTTGTTCTGGATTTGAAGGCTCTCCTCCAATACCAACAATCATAGTAACAGCTATATTTCGTTCACTCGCAAATTTTTTATACTTTTCAATTTGCTTTTCAGTGAATAATTCTTTTTTCCATGCACCACGAACACTCACACGCCATTTACATTCAACCGCAAACTCTTGATCTTTATAACTGAAGACAAAATCAGGATTACTATTATTTTCAGGGTGCACACTACCTAACGATTTATCCCCCTGCCACTCTTTCAAAATAATACTTCCATCCTTTTCAACATCAAATAAACCTAATACATAATCTTCAAATTCACGACCTTTCAAAACATCTTCCGACAAAGTAATAGAACGCACTCGCTGATAAATAGCCGCATACGAACGTTGCAATTTTTTATGAATAGCATGAATACCTTGATCAGCATAATACATCCGCAACAATACTTTATCTTCAGCAACAGTCCACCTTATTCTACGAATTTCAGGTTCAGCTGCGATAAAACACTTATGATCAACCAAAAACTCCACGTTATCTCGTCCTGCCAACAAAGGAAAAACACTACCATTCTTATCTACATAACCACAAACAATACGCTTACATTGCGACATCACAAAACTATTCCTCAATCTTGGTGTAGCCCCCATCCCTCTAGACTCATCCCTTTTCAATACTACAATAAGTAACCTTTTTTCATATATAGCTTGCTCTATTTGAATATTATTTTTGTCCGCAAAACGATTCATTACATACAATACGGTAGGAATCCGTGCAACCAACAAAGCCTTCAAAACTTCAGCCTCCATTTCCGTAGAATTAAAACAAGCTATACAATCTATCTCAGACAAACTATCAACCCATCGAAAAACATCACCATATAATCCAATAGGAGTCCTTTTTGAACAAAGAAAAAGAGTTTTTTCTCTATTCAACAAATCACAATTACCTATTGTATCTATTAGTTTCATTTAATTTTTTATCCTATTATATTGAAAACCCCCACATCCGCTGGCAACCACTCTACTGAATTCAATTCATCGCGACGAAGCCACCGAGCCGACTTATGTTCCAGTAATTCCACCTCGCCATTTGCGATAGAGCAAAAATAGCAATGCATCGTCAAATGGAAGTTAGGGTAATCATACTCCACCGTACACACCAGCTCCTCCACCACAATCTCCACAGCCAACTCCTCATCAATTTCACGTTTCAAAGCCTCCACACGCTCCTCACCCGGCTCAATCTTACCGCCCGGAAATTCCCACATCCCCTCAAACTCACCATACCCCCTCTGAGTCGCCAACACCCTATCCCCCTCACGAATAATCGCCGCCACAACTTCTATTGTTTTCATAAAAATACACTTAGGAAAAAAGGAAAAAATATTAGTCTTTCAATCAAACATTAATTCTTCCCTTTATACATATTCATAGTATGCTCTATTGATATCATCTCACCAGGGCGCATTACATTATATATGTTAACCCATTGCTCACCTAAATTTATATATTTGCCCAATTTCAATTTTAAACAAGGCTTCAACTCTTCCCCAACTTTATATGTCCCAAACGACAATTTTTCTATTTCATAGAAACCATCTATTTTACCAACTACCATAGGCAAAAAATATTTTACACCCATAAGATTAATCGTTGGGATTGATTCCATAACATATAGTGTTGCCTTGTGCTCATCAAACATAACTCTATTGCTATCGTTTTCTCTTACCACACCAGTCAACACATTCTTTTTATCCATATCCGTTCCACCACACGTCACAACCACCTTCGGTGGCAACTGAGGCTGAGCCCCAAGCTGATAATCCTTTTGAATAGTAAAATCCTTTTCCAACATTGCCATCAATTCAGCATGCTCTTTCTCCAATCTCGCTCTAACCTCCTCATTAGCATAATCCGCTGGTGTTTGCAATGCCAATGTCAAAATCTCCTTATCTTCAAATGGTATAAATACCTTTCCTATCAATTGTCGGAAATGCGTTTTCACATACTCCTCCACATTCACGCCCTTCGAGCGCATAGGATAGAAATTGTAGTGCTCAGCTAACACCTTTTGTATTTCCTCTCTAAAACGCTCCCTCACCTCATCTCTCCACTTCTTCTTTTCTCCATAATTGTCTCGAGCATATAATGCTACAACGAATAAAAAATTCACATTATACCTCGATAGCAACATCGTGTCACGGTCAAACAATCTATCTTCAAATTGATATTTAATTTCAGTTGTCCGCTTCTCATCAGTAGGCACAATCTCACGATGCCCATAACTAAAATCATCTTTCTCCATAGCCGCACTAATAAAGAAGTTTGGCAAAATATTATACCCCTCTGTTTGTTCATCTCTCACCCTAATCTCTGGATTTGGCTTCGCATCATCCAACCACAAATCAATATTATATTGCACAATATTACGTGCATAAGTGTATTGTTTATATATCGAATTTTCGCCTAGATGTCCTCCTATCTTGTAGTATTTACTATCTCCAATATAATACGTTTGCGCCTCTTCTCCCTCTGGTTGCATCAATCCCTTATATGTATACAAATGGTCCACCAATTTACCATCTTTCTGCTCTGTCAACTCTTTAGGCAACATATTTTTATCCACCGCACTACCTATCAACTCATCAATTATAGCCTCAAACACCACATAAAAATTCTTAACCAACAAATACTCTTCCAAAGTTGCCGAAGTAGTAATCGATTGCGATTTATCAAAAAAAGCATAACACAATCCCCACATCTCAAGCGCAATATCCGAGAAATATTTATACTTTATTTGCCTCAAGCGCAAACATCCACGCCCCTTAATATAACTTTCAAACTTCGCCCCTTTTATCAGCTCAAAACCCACATTTATATTCACTCTAAAACCATATTTCTCACTGATATAATTCAATATCGAATAGAAAATCACTAGCAACTCCTCATCAAAGTTCACCTGCCTTTTCTTATTCACTGGATTCAAATATATAGGCGTTCCATCTTGCACTATTGCTTGCGAACGATTAATCGTTCGAGTCCAGTTTATCTTATTCAATCCCGAGTGAATATTCTTCACCGTAAAAGTAATAAAATCTTGATGGTCTTTACCGAATTGTATCAACGACAACAATATATCCAACAGCGTGTTAGTTCTTCGCCTAGTGCCATGCCCCACTTGCGACACATGATTGTGACACACAATATCACTCTCCTTATGCGAATCCCGAAACACCGTCACAGCCCTATATATCCACACCGCAAATTCATACAAAAACTTACGCTCTTTATCCGTCAAAGGCGAATTCTCCCCATCAATATCCAATAGCGCAGTTGGGCTATATCTGCCAAACACCATACCACTCTCATCCATCAACACCTTAGGCAAAATAAACACACAATCTTTCAACTGAGGATTATAAAAATATCCCACATAACTGAGCGACACATCGCCCTCTACATCTTGCAATGTGTCCACCCCAATCCCACACAGAACCCTTTTCACAAGTTCCACTGGATATTTACATTCCTCTAAAAGTATTTTCACGACAATATATTACTTTTACTTGCCAACAACTATAAGTTCGACTAAAACAAAATTTAAGTTCGACTAAAAAATTTTTATAGCAACCTAAAAAACACAACTAATAATCAACAGCTTAAGTCAATTCAAGGCTGAAACTTCGACTAAACTTCGACTAAACTTCGACTAAACTCCACTTCTTTTTCTCACCCATTTTAATTACACCATCTTTCTTTAAAGCATACAATAAATTTCCAATCTTTCTAATTTTCTGCTCATCAGTCAAAACATCGGATAATTTAGACTAAGTGTATTTAATTCTACCCTATTATTTTAAACCTAACATCCAAAATTATCCCATCACTGTCGGGACAATTACTATTCTGCTACTTTTGTAATCGTTATTTCCCAACCTTGGGCATTAACTTGATCCATAAAATTAGAAACCATTTCCTTAGTCCATTCTGTGGAAACATATAATATTTCGCTCATAGGTGTAGTCAACACTTTGGCTCTACTATCAAAACGGGAATCAGTGCTAATTGCTTTTCTTGCATCGTGCTCAGCCGCTGTTTCTACTAAATATTTAAAACCTGTGCCTGTACCTTTTATTTGTTTCCAAGCATTAGCAACATCAATATCTTTCATTGTTGGATTATTGTTTACAAATAATTCAACTGCTCTATAAACAACATCGCCTAAAACTTTAAAAGATTCACCATTAACAGCAAAAACACCCACACTTGCATCTGCATCACTTGCCGATGCGTTATTATTCTCATCATTAATTTCATTAACCCCAAGGTTCTCCATCAATTTCTCGATGGCACGCACCTTATTTTCATAGAATTTACCAAAAGTCAACACTTTTCCATCATTATCTTGGAATGCCTCCCGACCAGACAAATCATAATCCTTCACCACATCATTCCATAGGTAGAACATCACCTTGTTCACAAACATATCAGCAGAAACCACTCTATCTTTAGGTTTACAGAAGAAATAACCCAATTTCTTGTCTTCCGAGCTAGTAAGGTCGTCTATCTCTGCATTTATTTTTTGAATAAACTCCCACCAATCGTATTTTTTAGTACCATTTTCATCTTTCACTTTAATCACCCAACCTTTTTCTGCATTTTTTATCGGCATATACTGCCAATCCCAACGACGTTTAAAAGCCGAGTCAATTGGGAATAACGATTGGTCGCTCGTATTCATCGTTGCCCAAATGTAGAGGTTAGATGGGAGTAGCAATTCATCACCACTCTTAATATTTTCTGGCAAACCAACACAATCGGCAAACTTATCTCTCAAATAATCTTGTATATCTTGGTCAGCCTTGATAGGATATTCCGATACCCCCTCTTCATTTCTGTCCAACAATTGAAATAAATCTCCAAATATCTGTGCGCAATTACCACGATTTATCTCCTCTATCACTAGATACACCGATTGTTCCCTATTTTGCCATGCTGTTACATATGCTTTCAAGAACGACTGAGCCACAAACGAGTAAGCAATCTTCTCCTCTTCACCAATCTTATCTCCATTTTGCGAATTATATATTGGCAATTTTTTCATCGTAGGCTTATACGCCCCCACAAAAGTCGAATAATCACTATCAGGATGGAATGTAGTACGGAATACAAAATCCGAACTTACTCCCTTAGTAACCTCATTTATCGTATGACTCTTACCAGTTCCTGGTGCTCCATAATAGATTTGTTGAAGTGGTTTATCTGATAAATCTTGATTATTTTTTACTTGCATATCTCTAATATTAGAAAACATACTTCTTAATGTTAAAAATTTCACATACCAATCTAAAGCATTCGAATATTGTCTTCTCCCAGTTTCGTTGTATTCTAAAAACTCTTTATTAGACTGTAAAATATCTATTATTTGCTTAACTGCCTCAACCGTTGTATATGAATAAATAGAAACATCTTTATCCACTCCAAAAATAGTTTTTAATGTTCTCCCTATTCTACCAAAACTAGAAGATGAATAATTAGAAACAGATCTTGGTTGAGTTATTTTTAAAAATTCAATATATTCATCCTCTATAGAAGTTTGATTATTAACATCAACATCCAACAAAAAAGGTGTAAACAAATGATAATAATCAGTATTTTTAAAAGGGAAAATAATTAAACATTCAATAGTATTTAAAGATGCATATAAGGGCTGAAAAAACGGACCTCTTGACAAATCCCCTGCATTTGCAACAACAAAAGATTTATTCATCTTTAATGTTGTAGCATCAGAAGAAACCACACCCAAATCTTTTAATAAAATAGAATCATCATATAAAAAATCAACAAATTCAAGCTCAAAATCACTTCTTGAAATATTAAACAAATTTTCTATATTTTCTTTTGAGAAATGAAAATCATTAACAAACTTTTCTAATAAATCTTCTACAGTATATTCATACTCAAAAACTGTATTTCTATAAACCCAAACAATAATTGGCAATAAATTAGGACGCCCAATTAAAAAATACTCCGAAACTTTAGACTCCCAATTATTGGCAAACACAACAGAATAAGAAGAATCAGATTCATCATAACTCTTCTTATTCTTAAGGCGAAATATGTTTTCTAGAAAATTAGATAATTTAGGAGTATCTATCGCATAATTCAAATTAGGTTTAACCAACGAATCAACAGAATAAAAAACACCTAAAATACCCCAAAATTTATCTTTCGTTGTTAATGAAATTGAATCATATGCTTTTTTTACTGTAGACAAACTAAAATATTTCATACTTACTTCATATTATAATAATAAATCATATTTTTTAATATTTCTCTAATAATCGGAACACTTACCGAATTACCCAATTGTTTATATGCCTGATTATCAGAGACAGGCATTATAAAATCATCAGGAAATCCTTGCAAACGCTTTGATTCTAGCACAGATAATTTACGACCTATATCCCATAATTTAGGAGTTCTACCAGCAATTATTGTTGGTGCATAAGTATTAAGACATGCATAAAATGCTTCTTGTATTTGAGTCTTAGCCTCATCTCCAACATGAAATCTCAAAGACCCATCTGGTTTTTGATAAGAAAAAATACCATATTTACCCTTTTTCGTATTAGGCGCATATTTAGAATTATCATGCTGCACACGTTCTTGCTCTTTACAATGAATAAAATGATAATTAATTCTATCCAATTCAAATTTCGATAATTTCAAAGATTCTCTATGATCTGAAACATCAATAATATCACGCAATACTGACCTAATTTTGCTTTTTATGGGAAATTTAAAATCAACAACCTTATCAAATCCTACACAATACCACCGCTCTCTTTTCTGTGGTAAACCATAATCTAAAGAACTCAACACCTCCCAGTGTACATCATACCCTAAATCTTTCAAATTTGCTAATATAACCTTTAAAGTTTCACCATTCTTATGAGAAACTAAACCTTTAACATTTTCCAAAAAAAACATTTTAGGCTTATGATAAGACAAAATTCTACATATATCAAAAAACAAAGTACCTCTTGTTTGATCTTCAAATCCAGCACATAAACCAGCATAACTAAAAGGTTGACAAGGAAATCCCGCAGTTAATATATCAAAAGACGGAATATTTTCAGCCTTAATTTTAGTAATATCACCAGAAGGCTTTTCTCCAAAATTTGCTTCATATGTTTTTTGAGCAAACTCATCAATATCGGAAGAAAAAACACACTTAACACCATTTTCTTCCATAGCCAACCTAAACCCACCTATTCCACAGAATAGATCAATTCCCTTGTATTGTTTATTTTTCATTATTTATTTGTACTTCACATCACTATTTTAAATATATATACTCACGCATTTATCTCCGCAAAGGTACAAAAAAACTTTTGCTCTTGCAAGTGTTTTTTTTGCAAATTGAGCGGACGCACGAACCGTACGTCCCTACAACATTTCACTCTCATGCAGTTGAATAAATGTCCAATACGAATCATCTGAAGGACGGGTGATTAGTGTGCCTAAGTAGGTGTCGCGCGTAGCTACTTCGTCGTAGTTCTCCACATACTCTGCCATCTCATCTACTACTGCCGCATGATGCGCCTGCACAGCTCGCTCCCGACTCTCATACACCCCCAACACCATGCTACTCGGCTGGTCCCCCTTTTTTCCCTTCGGTCAAGTTTTTTGCTCCGCTCAGCATAACACAAGCAAGCTTGGTTCTGCCCTCGCTTATCGCAAAAAATCCCAACTGTGAGGTCATAGTCAATATATATACTTTCATAATCTTATAGTTATTTTCGGACGCAAAATTAATATATAACTTTGACTGCGTCTTCTTTCTCCTTGCAAAGCATAATGCAAACAAGTTTGCCTTCTGCTCTTGCTTCGTTCGTCAGTTGACAACTTTTGACAATAAATAAAAAAATCAGCAATTATTGTCGTAATTGCTGATCTGCATCAATTATAATTTTTGTATCTTATTTTTTGCCTCCTCAGTCAAACACCATTTGCCAGATTTATGATTTCCCTCACGAAAAACAAAATTCAACTCTTGCAATAAACTTACATTTCATTGTATCGTTCTCTTAGTTAAAGATAAAGCCAATGATAATTGAGATAACGACACATTTCCATCCTCCAACATTAATTTTAATATCTTTATTTGATTTGCAGATAAAATAACATTATCGGTGACATTATCGGTGACATTAGAAGCAAGATTAGTTATTTTTGTTCGCCTAATTATCGCCATTATACCGCCACAATGCTCGACAAATTCAGGCAGTGGCAATTTATTCTTTTCAAATTCATTTTTTATCCTTACTCTTCACTAGATAGAGTTGACTCAATATCCTCAATTGTAGGTAATTGACTTTTAATATCCTCTGACATAAGTTGAGATAATTGATACTCTGAAATACCTATAGGCTGATTTGTTGACTCAAGAGCATATTGCGCCATTACATTGTTCTTCGTTTTACAAATAAGCAAACCTATAGTTGGATTATCTGTTGGTTTTTTCTTAAGATGATTAACCGCACTAACATACAACCCTAATTGCCCTAAATGTTCTCCTTTAAACTTATCAACTTTCAACTCTATCACTACATAACATTTTAACTCCAAATGATAAAACAACAAATCAGGATATACAGTTTCATCTCCAACTATCAATGGAACCTGACGACCTACTAATGCAAAACCCGTACCTAACTCCAACAAAAAACGTGTAACATTTTGCATCAAACCATTTTCTAATTCTCTTTCACGATAAACGCCATCAAGTGTGAGGAAATCAAAACTATAAGGGTCTTTCAATGTTTGTTTTGCTAAATCACTCTGCTCATCAGGCAAAAATCTATCAAAATTAGTAACTGCTTTTCCTTGACGCCCATAAAGATCTGTATCTATAAAATTAAGCAATACGGCACGACTCCACCCTTGTTCTACCGTCTGATTAAGATAAAATATCGCTTTATCTACATCCTTACATTGACTAATAATATAAAGATGATGTCCCCATGGCACAGAAAAGAAAACATCCTCTCCTATTTGTGCAACAGGTTGTTGCATATTTGTGTCACCTAATTGGGCAACAAGTTGTTGCCTAATTATAACTCGCTCATTATAAAACTGATACCACTGTCTTATGTATTTTAAATTTCTATACGAAAACCCCTTCATTTCAGGAAACTCTGCCATCAACTCTCTGCTCAACTCATTAAGCCAACCATCCCCCCACGATGTAGTTTTCTGCTTTTCACAAATATCTGCACCCATGCGCCAATAAAGACGAAGCATGTCTGAATTCACCTTTACCATCGCCCTAATCTGCGAACGGCGAATATCATTTTTCAAATCCGATACCCACTGCTTAAAATCTTTATCATTAACCAACATAATAAACCTAATTATTAATATTTGCTTTTTTTACTTACCTCTGCAAAGATACAAAAAAACTTTTGCTCTTGCAAGTGGTTTTTGTGCAAATTTAGTACACTTTTTGCCATTTTTCAACCTGCCAGTTGATAGGACACAGCGCGCTGTGTCCCTACAACATTTCACTCTCATGCAGTTGAATAAGTGTCCAACACGAATCATCTGAAGGACGAGTAATTAGTGTGCCCAAGTAGGTGTCGCGCGTAGCTACTTCGTCGTAGTTCTCCACATACTCTGCCATCTCATCTACTACCGCCGCATGATGCGCCTGCACGGCTCGCTCCCGACTCTCATACACCCCCAACACTATACTACTCGGCTGGTCGCCTTGGCCCAGTTGTGAGGTTATTATCAAAACATATACTTTCATCGGTTTATAATTTTTTAATTCGCTGCAAAGTTACAACAACAAATTGACAACTCTTGACAATAAATAAAAAAATTACAAAAAAAAATTATGGCAACAACTTGTTGCCAAATTAAGTTTTTATTCAACCTACCGGTTGATAGGACACAGCACGCTGTGTCCCTACACCCTACCAACAACAGCATTTTTCATAAAATAACTACACCCTCACCCTATCCAACACGAAAGATAAACACAAAATAAACGAAGATAACCCAACCCTAAAACATAGCTTGAAAGATATGTTTCACCATCTTGTTTTATACAGAAAAGTTTCTATTCCCAACACAAAAAAAGAGATGCAAAAACAATGTTGTTGCATCTCTCTTTTTATACAAAAATCTGTGACGGGATTATTCGGCTGATGTAGCAAGTGGCGAAGCTTGTGTATAAGTGCGTGCGCCGAGTTCTTTGTCAATCATATAAAGACCATAGCCGTTGTCTTTAATCATACGGAGGTGATTAAGGATGTCTTGTACGCCCTCTTCTTCCTCAACTTGCTCGTCGATGAACCATTTAAGCATGCTTTGCGCTGCATAGTCTTTCTCCTCAAGGGCTACAGTATAGAGGTCGTTGATGAGCATCGTTACTTTTTTCTCGTGTTGCAATGTGTTTTCAAACACTGCCAACACCGATGCCCACTCGGTTTCTACAGCGTCAATTGGTTCGAGTTTCACACGTCCACCACGCGAAATGACGTGGTTGAAAAGGATTTGTGCATGGTCTTGTTCCTCTTTAAATTGCACTTGGAACCAATTTGCCATACCTGTAAAACCTTCGTTATGGCAATAAGCTGCCATTGACAAATATAAATACGCCGACCACATTTCGGCATTGATCTGAGCATTTAATGCTGCTTCTACTCTTGGATGTAACATATTCAATTAAGAATTAAGAAATTAAACTTTTATTATCTGTTATCTGTTATCTGTTATCTGTTATCTGTAATCTATTCCCCGTAGGGTCAACAATAAATCCATCTTCCACTGCTATACCTCTCTCTGCAAGACGTTTAAACAATTGTTCACACTGATAGCGCGACGCCATACGAATGCCGAAGGTAATTATCGCCCCGGTCGCTGGCTGAAAATGCAAACGCATACCATTGTCAAACTCTACAACGTCATCCGCAATTATCGTGCCACAAAAAAGTGTGGCATAAAACTCACACATCTGGGCATCATCTACCGATGGCACAACAAGTTCTGCCACCTGCCACATAGCCGTGCGTGACGATTTCGCCACACCACCACGCTTCATCGCCGCCTTACGCGACTCATAGTCTGCATAATGTTTCTCTAAATAATTATCTGCCATTTTTTGTTTTAACAAAAGTACATACTCTCTATTTTCGGGTTGTCAGATTTTAATCTTTATTTTACAATTTTATGAAGAAAAATTCTTTATCCTAGTACAAGCCATAAATCATAAAATATTAAATAACAAGACATGTACTTAAAAAAGCAATCGTCCATTCATAATGTCAAAAGCACACTATACATTATCAACCAACAAAGAAAAAATCTGTACTTATGTTGAAAATAAATTAATCATTGCAAAAGTACAAAAAAAATTGTACCTTTGCAAGAAAATAAACATTTTATGTCACGCAAATTAGAAACCGAAGAAATTATACGCATCTCGACCGAAGAGTTTAAGCAAGCAAAGAAGATACCACTCGTCATGGTGTTGGACAATGTACGCAGTATGCACAACATCGGCTCGGTATTTCGCACAAGCGATGCCTATCTCATTGAAAAGGTTGTGCTATGTGGCATCACGGCACAACCGCCACACCCCGAAATACACAAATCGGCTCTCGGTGCCGAGTTCAGCGTCGATTGGGAGTATTATGCCGACACCAACGAAGCAGTAGAAGCTCTGAAAAATCAAGGCTACGAGGTTTGGGCTATCGAACAAGCCGAAAACTCCGTCATGCTACAAGATTTTTTCAAGCAATCGGAATGCTCCCCTAAGTTAGGGGTGCTGTCCAAAGGACTGAAGGGTATGTCAAACTCTCAACTCTCAACTAAATACGCTGTCGTCATGGGCAACGAGGTGAAAGGTGTACAACAATCGGTCATCGACCGTTGCGAAGGCTGCATCGAATTGCCTCAATTTGGCACCAAACACTCGCTCAACGTCAGCGTAACCGCCGGCATCGTCATCTGGGAATTCTTTAAGAGTTTACACGACAGAATGACATAAAAACATATTTATTCTCATTTCATAATGGTCTTGCTTTTGCTTCGCAAAATCTCGACTATAAAGACATATTCTTAAAAATGTAACTTAAAATATGTCTTTCATTTGCCAAGATATGCCGCAGGCATAACGAGGCATCTGTGAAAATAATTAAATTATGTCTTTATGTCATTTTGTCTAAAAAAACAAACAATAACAAATGAAAAAATTAGTAATATTCGACCTTGATGGTACGCTACTAAATACGTACGAAGACATTGCTGCTGCCACAAATCACGCCCTTGCAATGTATGGTTATCCAACCCACTCTACCCCCGTAATCAAAAGTTTCGTGGGCAATGGAATCAACAAACTCTTCGAACGCGCCTTACCCGAAGGCCACAAAACAGAAGAAATGGTATTAAAAATCCGTGCCGCGTTCATTCCTTATTATAACGAACATGGCGCCGACTTCACCATGCCATTCGAGGGCATTGTAGAATTACTATACACATTGCAACGCCTCGGACTGAAACTCGCCGTAGCATCCAACAAATACGAACAAGCCACAAAGGCACTCATCGACACCTATTTCCCTGAAATTGAGTGGTGCGCTGTGCTAGGCCAACGCGACGGTGTACCTACCAAACCCGACCCAACCATCGTGAACGAAATACTCGCCACTGCCGACATCACCGACCGTAGCGAAGTGCTATACGTTGGCGATTCAGGCGTAGATATGCAAACTGCTATCAATGCCGGATTAGACGCCGTAGGCGTTACATGGGGATGTCGCTCGCGCCAAGAACTCGAAAGCTTCTCTCCCTTAGCCGTAGTTGATACCTGCGAAGAAATACTCAATATAATTGTCAAATAACTTTTTTGAACACAAATTATCATAAATTCAACCATAAATTAATGGATTAATTAATGAAAATTTACGTTCATAAAAAAAAACAATTATTAGGGTTTATAAACAAAAACTGCACAAACTACATAATCTGAGCAAAAAAATGCGCATTTTTCAACAAAATGTGCATTTTTTTATTATCTATATGCTCACTTTGAAAAAAAATGTGTAACTTTGCAAAGTTTTTTTTGCATATTGAGGTTTCACCTCAGCAAATCAAAAAATAAAACTAAAATAATTGTGCATTGTGCATTGTGCAGTGTGCATTGTGCATTGTGCATTGTGCATTATGAATTGTGCATTGTGAATTGTGCATTAAAAAAAGTCTAAAATATAACGTCAAACCAACGGTCTTGAGCCGTATGGCGAAAAATGGCAAGTCTCATTACTCGCTACTCGCTACTAATTTTTGCGATAAGCGAGAGCAACAAAGTTTACTTTAGTTGCCGAGCGTAGCAAAAATCTTGAGTGAAACGAAAAAAATATCTAACATATGATTAAAGAAAACTTGATTCGTCTGTTCGAAAATAGCATGAAGAACAACTGGGATCGTCCTGCTATGACAGACTACATGGAGAAAAAAACTTATACTTACGGCGATATCGCCAAAGAAGTTGCTCGCCTACACATATTATTTAAAAGCATCGGTTTCGAAAAAGGCGATAAATTAGCCCTCGTAGGTAAAAATGGTCCTAAATGGTGTACCGTATATATCGCAACCGTAACATACGGTGGTGTAATTGTACCAATTCTCCAAGACTTCAACCCCAACGACATCCAACACATCGTCAACCACTCCGACGCTAAATTCCTTTTCATCAGCGACAACTTGTGGGATAACCTTTTCGAAGAAGACCTTCTATACATAAATGGTGTATTCTCGTTGAACGACTATCGTTGCATCCACCAAAAAGACGGTTATTCTATCCAAAAAGCATACAAAGCTTGGGACGAAAACTTCCATGAAACATACCCTAATGGCTTCTCTGCCGCCGACGTACTATACCCTACTATTCCTAACTCGGAAATGGTATGTATCAGCTACACTTCTGGCTCTACAGGTTTCTCAAAAGGCGTTATGCTATCAGGTAATGCCTTCGCTGGCAATATCACTTATGGTATTCAATCCAAATTGCTCGAACCAGGCTCTCGCTGCTTAGCATTCTTGCCTTTAGCTCACGCCTACGGTTGCGCGTTCGACTTCCTAACTTCATTCTGTTGTGGTTCACACACTACATATCTCGGCAAAGTGCCTTCTCCTAAAATCTTAATGAAAGCCCTCAGCGAGATAAAACCTACTGTGATATTCACCGTGCCGCTTATAATCGAAAAAATATATCGCAAACAAATCCAACCTATGTTGGAAAAACGCTCAATGCAATTCATGTTGAACGTGCCTTTGCTCGACTCAACTATCCTTTCAACTATCAACAAAAAACTCACTGAGACATTCGGCAACGAATTCAAAGAAGTCATCATTGGTGGTGCTGCATTGAACCCTGAAGCTGAAGAATTCTTCAAAAAAATCGGCTTCCGCTTCACCGTTGGCTATGGTATGACCGAGTGTGCTCCGCTCATCAGCCACGCATTTTGGGATGAATTCAAACTCCACTCCGTAGGTAAAGTATTGCCAACAATGGAAGCCAAAATCCTCTCTAACGACCCACAAAACGAAGTTGGCGAAATCCTCGTACGTGGCGAAAACGTAATGCTCGGATACTACAAAAACGAAGAGGCTACACGACTTGCACTCGACGAAGACGGATGGCTCCACACTGGCGATATGGGTACTATGGACTACGACGGAACTATCTATATCAAAGGTCGCAACAAAAATATGTTGCTCGGTCCTAGCGGTCAAAACATCTACCCTGAAGAGATTGAAAACAAACTCAACAATATGCCTTTCGTCCTCGAAAGTCTTGTACTTCAAAACGCTGAAAACAAACTCGTAGCACTTGTAGTGCCTGACTACGACGCTATGGACGAAGCTAAACTCACTACAAAAGACCTCGAATTAGTGATGGAAGAAAACCGCAAAGCACTCAACGAAACAACTGCTGCTTACGAAAGCATCACTAAAATACAAATCTATCCAAGCGAATTCGAAAAAACTCCTAAAAAGAGTATCAAACGCTTCCTATACGTCAACCAACTTAAATAATAATAGTAGAGACGCAATATTTTGCGTCTCTTTTTCGTTATTTAAAACACCAAATATATCATTCTTTCGCCAAAATATGCCATAGGCATAGTGAGGCGTATGTAAAAAGAGTAGGGACGCTCGGCTCGAGCGTCCGCAATTAGACCTTATGTCATTCTGTCTTAAAAAAATAAAAATGAAAAAAATAATCCTCACATCAATCCTATTCATCGCATCACTCAAAGCCTTCTGTGGCGTAGTCGATCACGACCGTATGTATCAAGCCTACCTCAGCAACGACATGAGCGTATGGAAAACCGAACTACAAAAATACACCGCATCGACCGACCTCACCATCACCGACAAATTAGAGATAAGCAACTATCTCTACGGCTACATCGCAACCCTACTCACCGATACCGACAAAAACAAACAAGAGATAATCGGTTGGATAGAATTGTGGGAGAAATACTTAGAAGAGATAGAAAAAGCCACAGGCAAAAACGCCTACGTACATGTCTATCGCTCGTCAATCAATGCCTATAAAAGCAAGGTAAAAGCCGGAGGCATGATGGTGTGGGGACCACGTAGTCTCACCGAACTCAAGCGCGCACTAAACATCGACCCTACCAACCCACTCGCTAACGGATTGAAAGGCAACATGTTGTTCTATATGCCAGGCTTCGTTGGAGGCGACAAAGAAGAGTCTATAAAATGGTTCGAAAAAGCCCTCGCCGGCGTTGCTGCCAGCACCGACAAAACATTCCGTTGGAATCGTTGCGCTATAACCCTCTGCCTTGCCCAAGCCTACGAAAAAACAGGCAACAAACAAAAAGCAATCGAAATAGCCGAAGCCGAACTCCAACGCGAACCCAACAACTCCTACATGCGCGACACCTACCTCCCATCCCTAAAATAACAACACAACTCGCCCAAAGTAGGGACACGGCACGCCGTGTCCGCCATCACAAAAAATCTTTACAAATTCTATAGCAAGACCCCCAAAAAGTAGAGACGCAATATATTGCGTCTCATAAAAACAAAAAAATAAAAACGCATTACACAGCGTCTCACCAAAACAAAAAGTAGAGACGCAATACATTGCGTCTCATAGGGAAAAAAACTAACTCTCACTATATGATTTGTAAAGATTTTTACTATTTCAACCCCGCCAAACACACGATTGATTTTGCGCCAAACACACGATTAAAATCCCGCCAAACACACGATTAGTTTCCACATAAAACAGCAATTATTTCACCAAAAAGTTGTGTATATCAATAAATTTCACTAATTTTGCATCAAAATAAAAAAACTGCAAAATTATGAAAGAATATAGACCACGTATAGCAGACCAATTATTAGCAGATTTATTAGACGCATGTGGCTGTGTGTTAATAGAAGGCAGCAAATGGTGTGGAAAAACAACCACTGCCGAAAACATAGCCAAAAGTATGGTATATATGGCAGACCCTGCCGAAGGAGAACGCAATAGACAATTAGCCAAAACATCTCCTAAATTTTTATTACAAGGAGAAACACCTCGTCTAATTGACGAATGGCAAGTAGTTCCAACCCTATGGGATTCAATTCGCGGTGAAGTAGATCACCGCCGTGCCTTAGGTCAATTCATTATCACAGGCTCTGCCGTTCCTCCTAATAGAGATGAAATCATTCATACTGGTACAGGTCGAATCACCTCATTAATCATGAGACCTATGTCGTTATGGGAATCAAAAGACAGCAATGGGGAAATCAGTTTGACAGAACTATTCAAACAACCAGAACAAATAATAGCAAAAAACAAAATAGATATCGAAGAACTTGCCTATTTAACTTGTCGTGGTGGATGGCCAATGGCAACTATCACATCAAATCGCAAAGCAGCATTAAAACAAGCAACCATTTATTACGAAGGTGTTGTTGGCAAAGGCAATGGCGAAAATTCAGATATTTCACGTGCCGATGGCGTTCGTCGTGATCCTGAGCGCGTAAAAAGACTAATGCGGAGTCTAAGCCGTCATCAAGGAACACAAGTCCCATTAAAAACAATCTACAACGACATGATAACTAACGACGAAAAATCCTTAAAAGAAGAGACCATTTCGTCATACATATCAGCATTAAAAAAGATTTTTTGCATCGAAGATATGCAAGCTTGGAATCCAAGTCTAAGAAGCAAAACCGCCATTCGCACTTCAGACACTCGCTATTTTGTCGATCCAAGCATCGCTGTTGCAGCTCTACGCATTTCTCCACAAGACTTACTAAATGATTTAGAAACATTTGGTTTCTTATTTGAAACAATGGCAGTTCGTGACTTACGTATTTATGCTGATGCGTTAGACGGACAAATATATCACTACCGAGATAAAAATGAATTAGAATGCGACGCTGTTCTACATCTCGAAAATGGCAAATATGGCTTAATAGAAATCAAATTAGGAGGAGACAATCTCATCGAAAAAGGAGCAAAAACGCTCAAAGAATTAGCTAACAAAATAGATCCCACACGCATGCCAGCCCCTTCATTTATGATGGTACTTATCGGAGTTGGAACATACGCCTATCGACGCGATGATGGTGTTTTTGTCGTCCCTATTGGATGCCTCAAACAATAATTAAAAGTCAATAAATACAATTTTATCACACACAAAACACACATAACAAAAACAACATATTACACAAAAGTAAGGACACGGCACGCCATATCCGCCAACAAAAAAATCTTTACAAATTCTATAGCGAGACCCCCAAAAAGTAGAGACGCAATATATTGCGTCTCACAAGAACAAAAAAAGTAACTCTCACTATATGATTTGTAAAGATTTTTACTTATGTTCACAATTTTCTACATTTTATTTTGCACTACAAAATATATTTTGTACCTTTGCACTCGTAAACTCACGCTGGGGAGTATGTCGCTTTTCTGGAGGTGGGTTGACAGACATATTAATAGACGTTTATACAGCGTTTTGTTCTGACGAATTGAAATCTCGCAAATTTTAACCGAGTCAAGAACCTAACAACGATAAATGTCCTATGGGATATAAGTATCCTATTGTACCATTTTTATGGTACATGTTTGGTGCATATAATGTAACCATCATTATAACTTATATCAGCGTGGGCTTTGCGTTGTCAGTTCCGACTCAATGGCAATGCGAGAGCCTCAATTCGTGGAACGACAACTGTCGAGTTCCACGTTTTTTTGTATCAATTACAAGCATATAAATCAAATTATATTAACTTAAACTTACAATTATGAAAACAAAGTTTCTTATTGTATCATTGTTTATTGCAAATTTTATTTTTGCACAAACACCTACTACGCTTTTAATTGAGTATTTATCCGCTCAAGAACAAAAGTATGAACTTGCCAAATTAGGCAGAATGGAGTTCTCTGATGATATTTTTAATATCATAGATGAATTAGGCAATATTATTGCTACTGGAAATGTCGTAGATCTAAAAAAAATGACATTTAGTGATTCAATTGTATCAAATTTGATTGTCAATCAAAATTTGATAAATGTTTATCCAAATCCTACGATGGATGTATTATGCATTGAAGGTCTTGAATTTGGAAATATTGTGCGTATTTACTCTGCCAAAGGTACGCTATTAAAAACAGTTGAAGTAAATAGTGTTCAAACATCAATAAATGTTAAAGATCTTCCTAATGGAACATATTTAATTCAAACAAATACTCAAATTGTTAAATTTATAAAAAAATAAATTGCTATGAAAAAATTAATCTTTACTATTACGACTTTATTATTTTGTGGTCTATTAACTGCCCAATTAGCAGCATGGCGTGATGGAAATTTAGTATTCCTCTCTGATATGAATGCAATTGATAGTCTTACTTTTAACGATCTTAACGTAAAACTGCATTTAGAAACTCAAGATCTTCTTGAAGGAAAAAATATTGCAGTAGGAAAACAATTTAATATTATAGCAACTATAGATCCTGCTCCAATACAAGGTGGCTGTACAATTGTTTGGAACTCAAGCAATGAAAATGTGGCAACAGTTGAAAATGGAGTCGTATCTGCTATTTCAATTGGAGAAGCTATAATTACTGCTTCAATTTATGGAACTAATATTAATGCATCTGTCGTAATTAATGTAGTAAATCCTTGGGACTATTTAGATTTTAACAATTGTATAATAAATTATACAGTAAATAGAAATAATGAATATCCATTTATAGCACAAAAAATAGATGCAGAAACCGGAGATACTATATTAATAACAGACATAAATGGTGATGGCAATGATGATGTCACTTACCCTATATCTATATATATTCCATTAAATAAAGAATTAGAACCAATAATAGAAGGTTATTGGGGATTCCAAAACAACTATAATGGAATGGGGTATTTTCTAATGATCAACTCCTCAGTCGTCTACGATGGAACATATATTTACGGTCTCGGTGATTACGCATTCTCTAACGATGAATCAAAATACATGCAAACACATGAAGGAAATAAATACATAAAACCTAATTATGCCACTTATTCATATTTTAATGCTGATAATTATTGTAAAATTTATGAAGGAGCTATTAATGGAGAAGGTGATTGGGACCAACTTATAGCAAAATATGGTGGTTATACAAATGGTAATAGTTCTTATATATATTATAGTTTTAGTAATGGTGGTTCTTTTGCAGGACTTATTACTAACGGAACCGGTTTTAGTATTAACCAAAATGATAATGGAGAACTTATCTTAACGTACTTAGATTTAGAATTAACATTCTTCTCCAATCTCCATGCTGGTGGAGTTGTAACAGAAATAAACGAAGAAGGAACAGAGATGTTTAAAATGCCTCTTCAAATGGCTCCTTATAATGTCAGAAACATTTCATTTGATAATAGAGAAAAAGAGCCTGCTGCTTCAAAAGAAAAATCACAACCTCGCATGATACGCATTCCTGAAAAACAAATGAAAGTAAACAAACTTCTTAATATTCCTTTATTGCAAAAATTAAATAAATAATATCAATAGATAAAAACAAAAACGGACACTCCAACGAAGGAATGTCCGCTTTTGTTTTTATCAAATAAATTGTATTAGAACAATGTTGCAATAATTTTAATATCAAGCATCCACAATACGAACAAAGCAATAGCAATAACAGCCACGATAACCGAAATTGCAATAGCCCATTTACCACCTGCCGAGATTTTCTTAACTGGTGCGTATGGGTCAACAAGCTTCATCATTGGAAATTGTGCTTGATCTGTGAGCGATGAGCCAAACATAGCATTCACAATTGCATCAGCATTTATAGCCCAACCATTAGCATTGAGAAGTGGAGCAAGGTTGCGTTGGCGCAATTTGAGCCATGCCAACACCATTGATGGTCCTGAAACTACCAAAAGAATTGCCACAATAGCTAAAATCAATTGCCACCATGTCAATGCAGCCACACCTTTAGCCAAACTTGTCAAGAACGAGCCAATAAAGCCCAATGCCATACCAATAGCTGCAAAGATACCGGCAAATTTAGCAATATCAAATGCTTGCATTTTTTCTGGTGATGCACCATCAGCTGGTTTCGCCGCCATATCTTTTTGGATATTGGCTGTCATATTGTTGAATGATTTTGCCTCTTTCTCAGCCGCCGATTTGTTGATAAGATTAACAATCCAATCGCCCAATTTGCGGTAAGGGCTCCAGAATGCTTGTCCGATGGAGATTGGATTATCGATAATCTTAGTCACTTCGGCATCCCAGTCGCGACCTTGACGGTCATAGAACAAGGCATTTTTACCTACTTTGAGGTTTTTGATATCACCCACTGTCACTGCCGCCACAATTTGCATTGTTTGTCCTGTTGGCTTATATGTACAATTGCAATATACGAGGAACATACCGCTGGCAGGAGCTTGCGCATTATGTTTTGCAGCATCATTCACACGCAAACAGAGATTACATGCACGTTGGTCAATAACCAATGTACCAGCTTGGAAAATAGCCCATGGAGTTTCGCCTTTTGCTGCACGACCAAGAAGTGCTTTACTGCGTTTTGCATAAAAATCTTGGAACGACACAAAGTTACGCAACAAAGTATAGAAATCACGAGTGAGCAAAAGCAATTTTTCGAGCGGACGATATTGCGCTTGTGCATCGGCAAGAAGTTTTGCATTAGCACCTTCAATAGCTGCTTTAGAAGCCTCATAATCGGCAATAGCTTTACCCATTTCGTTGAAAGCCTCTTCTGTCATACCTGGCACAGCAGCATCAGCTGGCAATGCCGCCAAACCCAAAGCTTGCATACGTGCAGTAGCAAAATATTGACTATATGCATCTTTACATGCTTTATATGCAGCTGTAACCTCACCTGAATATGGTGCATCTGGCACTGCTTGCGTTTCAACAGTCACAGCTCCGATTGTAGCACGCACTGCATCAAGGGTAATCACACCATCTGTAGCAATTTTCTCTGCTACTGAACGAATTGATTCGTCTGCAATTTCACTAACTTTAAGTTGAGCTTCGCCTGCAAGAAGCACATCCGGATTTGTCAATGTAGCACACAACCAATCAGCTGTTTTCACAACCTCTTTAACATGGAGTTTGCCATCTCCATCAGTATCCATAAGTTTAAGACTGGTTTCATCAATCTCCAAACCTACAGTCGGACACGACAATACTGTCCACAATTTTTCATCCAATTCGCCCAAATGACGAATATCTTCACCCGACTGAATTTTCACTCGAGTAGCACCCCCTATTGAGGCGTATGTCCATTTATAATTTGCCATATATTAGATATTTAGTATTTTAGTAACGAGTAGCGAGAGTTGGTCACTCAGCTAATTTATATTAAAACTATTATCTTTAATCTTATTCCCTATTCCTTACTCCTTGCTCCTTGTTCCATAGCTTTCGCCTCATTCCAAATCTCATCCATCTCTGCAAGTGTCATATCTTTGAGATTACGACCCTGCTTAATAGTCTTCTCTTCAAGATAATTGAAACGACGAATAAATTTCTTATTTGTGCGTTCAAGCGCATTTTCTGGATTGATTTTATACAATCGAGCCGCATTTATAATCGAGAACATAAGGTCACCAAACTCTGCCTCCATCTTGTCAGCATCACAATTCCTAACCTCTTCCTTAAATTCGCCTATCTCCTCTTGCACCTTATCCCACACCTGCTCACGCTCTTCCCAATCGAAACCAACGTTACGTGCTTTATCTTGTATGCGGTGAGCCTTTATCAGTGCTGGCAATGCATCTGGCACACCACTAAGCACCGATTTATTACCCTCTTTTTCTTTGAGTTTTATCTGCTCCCAATTCTGTATCACAGCGTCCGGTGTATCGGCGTTCACCTCGCCATACACATGTGGATGACGGAATATCAACTTATCGCACAACGCATTACACACATCAGCTATATCAAATTCATCTTTTTCTTGCGCCATAAGTGCATAAAACACGATATGAAGCAACACATCGCCCAACTCTTTTTTGATATTAGGCATATCAAGTTGCTGAATAGCATCGGCAAGTTCGTATGCCTCCTCTATCGTATTGCATCGCAACGAATCAAACGTCTGCTTACGGTCCCACGGACACTTCTCTCGCAATGTCTCCATCACGTCAAGCACACGCTCAAATGCCTCCAACTGTTTCTTTCTATCTGATTTCATTTATTTAGATTATTAGATATAAGACACGAGATACAAGACTCATCATTCCCCATTCCTCACTCCTCATTCCTCATTAAAATAAGGTCCATCATACACCCCAACAACCTCATTACCAAGTTGGTCAATAAAAGTAAAAGTCAAATTAAGCGACGATTCGTCTATCGAAATTATCTTAGCACTACCCTCAACCACATTGGCTTTCCCTATAGCCGAACCGTTATAGAACATCTGCCAATAGGTGCCCCATGCTGTATTTTTAAGTTTATGACCATAATACACCGAAGTGGCATCATCCGCATTAACCGATACTAAATAATCACCCTCCACTGGCCACTCTTGTTGTATATCATGCACACCTATAACGAATTGCACCCCCGATTTTATCTTACCTGCATCCGAAAATCGCGAATCAGTCGAATAAAACGTAAATTCAAAATAGTTGCGATTTTCACTAAACAAATGGCCCCAATTCATCATCATTGGCATTGCCAACTGACATAAAATTGTATCGAATGCCAATTCGCCATACCCACGTTGGTCGAGCGTATAATTATAGGTATATTCTCCAAGATACGACCCCACAATAGAGTCGCCATCTTCAGTCATAAGACCAAAATTAAATGTGCGATAACCATCTGCCGAATCTACCTTCAATTCGCCACTTACTATGTGATAATAAAGTGTATCGTGATACGTAGTATCACCTTTGGGTATTTCAGGATAAACTATTAACCAAGACGAATCTGGCTGCAAATAATAAGTACCCCCTACCTCAAAATCTTTAGTCACCGACTCAAAATAAGCATCTATCACCGCACCATAACCCGAAGCAGAAGTTTCACTCACCGTATAAGTAGTTGGATATGCCAAAAATCGCAATACATAATCATCCTCTGCATAACCTGTATGCTCCACCTTTACTCGTTTTATCGCATACCCCGATTCCTGAAAAGTGAAACTACCACCTTGCACAACCTTCCTCTCCTTCTCACACGAACAAAGAAAAAGAGTCAACAAAACCGCAATAATTGTAAATTGTGCATTGTGCATTGTAAATTGTACATTATAAAGACCACTCAAAGCCGTCTTTTGTATCTTTAATAGCAAAACCAAGAGCTGTGAGTTCATTACGAATCTTATCGCTTGTAGCCCAATCTTTATTACGTTTTGCTTCAAGACGCATTTCAAGCAATAGGTCAATTGCCTTTTTATAAGCCTCGTTACTACCCGAGCCTGATTCGGTTTGAAGACCAAGTATATCTTCAATAAAGAGTTTGAATACCTCTTTTAATTCAGCCAAATCTGCTTCATTGATAGTACCTTTACCATCTGCCACTGTATTGATAGCTTTCGATGCCTCAAACAAATGAGAAATAACAATAGGCGTATTCAAATCGTCGCACATAGCCTCCTCGCAACGTTCGCGCAAGCCTGCCACTTCTACTGTAGTCTCTTTGCCTGCTTGTAGTTTTTGTAGGCGTTCGTATGCCTCCATCAAGCGTGCCAAACCTTTTTCCGATGCCACCAATGCCTCTGACGAGAAATCAACTGTCGAACGATAATGCGCTTGAAGGATAAAGAAACGAATAGTCATCGGTGCAAATGGTTGTGTCAACAATGGGTGATTACCTTCGAAGAATTGGTCGAGGGTGATGAAGTTACCCAACGATTTACCCATCTTTTGTCCGTTGATAGTAATCATATTGTTATGCATCCAATATTTCACCGACTCATGTCCCAATGCTGCGCACGATTGTGCAATCTCTGCTTCGTGGTGTGGGAACATAAGGTCCATACCGCCACCATGAATATCGAATGTCTCGCCAAGATATTTTGTACCCATAGCCGAGCACTCTAAGTGCCAACCTGGGAAACCTTCGCTCCATGGCGATGGCCAGTGCATAATATGCTCTGGTGCTGCTTTTTTCCACAATGCAAAGTCTGCCGAACGACGTTTTTCGCTTTGTCCGTCTAATTCGCGAGTAGTTTCAAGCAACTCGTCGATATTACGACCTGAAAGTTTTCCGTAATTAAAGTCTTTATTATATTTCTCTACATCGAAATAAACAGAACCTTCAGATTCGTAAGCATAACCTGCCTCAAGAATCTTTTTCACAAATTCGATTTGCTCAATGATATGTCCCGATGCGTGAGGCTCAATTGATGGAGGCAACACATTAAGTTTCTCCATTGCTTTATGATAACGCAACAAATAGTGTTGCACCACCTCCATTGGCTCCAACTGATCGAGACGAGCCTTTTTAGCAATCTTATCTTCACCATCATCAGCGTCGTGCTCAAGGTGACCTACGTCGGTAATATTACGCACATAACGCACCTTATAACCAAGGTGTGTCAAATAACGGAACAAGATATCAAATGTGATAGCAGGGCGAGCGTGACCCAAGTGGCCATCGCCATAAACAGTTGGTCCACAAACATAAAGACCAACATTAGGCGCATGAAGCGGCTCAAATACCTCCTTCTTGCGCGACAAAGTATTATAAATATTCAATTTCATATTCTTATTTAGATTTTTAGTAGCGAGTAGCGAGTAACGAGACTTACTCGCTTCGCTCGTTTTATATTAATAATCTGTTATTTTTAGGAAAATACAAAGTTACAAAATAATTATGAATTTTTGCTATAAATGAGAGCAAAAATTTATTTATTTATCAAAAAATCGAATATATATCCGTGGATTCAGTCTCGTGATTCTTGCGAAGCAAGAGAGCGAGTTACTAAATAATGACTAATAAATTCCGTGAACTCCGTGAATTCCGTGTGCAATAAAAATTATATCTACCCATGTATCTCAGCAAGATAAATTTGCTCCGTCTGCCCTGGTGTCGGTATCAAATGCGCCTTACGCCCTATCGTATGCAAATCCATTATCGACGAATACCCCGACCGGCACACAATCTCCTTCGCCTCTTGCATATACCATTGCAACAACCCCGTCGGCAAATGCGGTATATAATCCACCCCATCCTTATGCTCAGCCAACCTCAAATCATCCGCCGGCAAACCCTGAATAATGAGGAGTGTTTTATCATAATTATGAATTGTGCATTGTGCATTATGCATTGAAGAAATCTCGAGTTCGAGATTTCTACGATGCGGCTCCGGCCCCGAAAGCACCGCCACTACATCATACCTCTCACCCAAATCCAACGCCTCCGCCTCAACTCGCACATCCTCCCACTCTACCTTTTCCCTCGAAAAGCGCGACAACACACCAATAAATTTCGTATTTTTCAATAATGGATATTTATGCGACAAATCGCCCGACAAATTACCTTCACCTTCCACATCTGGCACCCAACATTCATCATAATGTTTTATAAACCAACGATGTAATCGCCACACTCCCCACTCCATCCATTTCAACCCTCGTGGCATCTTCACCATCAACTGATGCGTCATATACACCGAATGCACCCCCTTACACCACAATCCAAACCTATTGTCCGACACCACCACATCTATCTCATACGCCTTCACAATCCTCTTCAACTCCTTATGCTCGCACCATATACCTCGCACAAAACTAGGCAACTGACGCAACATCGCCCCCACTTGCGACTGCCCATCCGCATACCTCACCTTCAATCCCTCAAACTCAACCCACTCCAAATGCGGAAACTCACGTCGCAAAAACCTAAGCGGATACCCATCCGCCGCAATCACAACCTCATGCCCCTGCTCTATCAACTCCTTAATTATAGGCACACAACGCGTAGCATGCCCCAAACCCCAATTCAACGGAGCAACCAAAACACGTGAAGAATTAGGAATGAGGAGTGAGGAATGAGGAGTAAAATTTAAACATTTTTTATTCCTAATTCCTAATTCTTCATTCCTAATTCCTAACTCCTCATTCCTCATTATTTAGTTACCTGAGTCTTAATACCCTCAGCCTCAACCCTATCAGCAATCACCTGCAACTCATCACCTTCCACCTTATACAACGTATCGTATGGCGTTTTTCTATCTAACGAATAGAGCATCACCTCCTTCGGCTGTATCACCTTCAACGCCTCAATCCATGCCGCCACCTCTTCTTCCGTTGTATTATCCACCCTCACACCATTCACCTCACCACGCAAAAACAACGTCTGCACAATCACCTCACCCTCAAATCTACGCATATCATCAATCACTTTAGCCACTGAATATCTGCCTTGAGGCTGATTAATAATCTTCACAGTCTCATCTTTCGCCGAGTCAAGCTTCTGAATATTATTATCCACCTTAGCCAACGCAGTGCGCACCTCATCCTTCCAAATCATCGTAGCATTACTCAACACCGAAATCTTCGCTTCAGGAAAATACCTATCCCTCAACGCCACGATATCATCAATAATCGCCGGAAAATCCCTATGCGTCGTAGGCTCACCATTACCCGCAAACGTAATAACATCAATACCCTCACCCTTTTCAGTGAGTTCAATCATCTTTTGCTCAACAGCCCTCTGCACCTCATCGCGCGAAGGTTGATGACTATCAGCGCGGAAATTCAAACCACACTCACAATAAATACAATCAAACGAACAAATCTTAGCAGTCTGATGCAAAAGATTAACACCCAACGAGCGTCCCAAACGACGACTCTTTATCGGTCCAATAATAATATCACTAAATAACATAATTTTTCCAATATAAATTCTCTGCAAAGTTATGATTTTTATTTCACTTTACCAATTTTTCATTGCTATTTTTTCTCTTTTTTACACCCACTAAAATAGAAAGACTACCTCAAAAATCACAACAACAAACAACCACCACAACACAAAAAAAATAAAACCCCTCTACAACACCCATATATCACAAAAAATTCGTACCTTTGCAAGGTCATTATTTTTCAACTCTCAACTCTTAATTTTCTTGTACAGACGCAATATATTGCGTCTCTACCATTAACTCTCAACTCAAAATGGAACTAACCTACACAATAAACCAAATAGAAGAAACTGCAAAAGCAGTAGTCGCTGCAATGCAAGGTGGTCAACTATTCGCCTTTTACGGACAAATGGGAGCAGGCAAAACAACCCTAATCAAAGCCATCTGCAAAGAATTAGGCGTACAAGGTGAAGTAAATAGCCCAACATTCGCCATCGTAAACGAATATGAAGGTACTAATCAAACAATCTACCACTTCGACTTCTACCGCATCAACCGCCCCGAAGAAGCCCTTGACTTCGGACTCTACGACTATTTTGATAGTGGCAACATCTGCCTAATGGAATGGCCCGAATGTATAGAACCACTCCTCCCCGACGACACAATAAAAATCTATATAACTGTCATAGACGACAACACCCGACAAATAAAAATATAAAAAATAGAATTTACGTTTTGTAAATTCTATTTTTAACATCAAATACCCTATTCTTACTCCAATTAAACTACGAAATCGAACCCCAATTAACATTACCCTTTTGCAATCGTTGCAATTGTCGCAACAACATAGAATGCTCAGGCAAACCCAATTCTGGATCACGTTCCAACAATTCCTTCGCCACCGAACGTGCCGTTTGCAACAATCGCCCATCAGTAGCCAAATTAGCTATTTTCAAATCAAAGGGCAATCCACTCTGCTGCAAACCATCAATATCACCCGGTCCTCGCAAATTCAAATCTGCTTCTGCTATCACAAATCCATCGGTAGAATCACACATTATTTGCAATCGCTTACGCGTATCTGTTGCCAATTCATATTTCGACATCAATATACAATAACTCTGGTCTGCTCCTCGCCCAACTCGCCCACGCAATTGATGCAACTGACTAAGTCCAAACCTTTCAGCACTCTCAATAACCATAACACTCGCATTAGGTACATTCACCCCTACCTCAATCACCGTAGTTGCCACCATTATCTGCGCTTCACCCGATGCAAACCGCTGCATAGCAGCATCTTTATAAGCTGGCTTCATCTTGCCATGAACCATTACAATATTATATTTCGGAAAAGCCTCTACCATTGATTGATACCCTTGCTCCAAATCCTTCATATCTAACTTCTCACTCTCCTGTATCAACGGATAAACTACATACACCTGACGCCCCTTCTCTATCTCTTTCGCCAAAAATCCATTAAGTGCAGCTCGCTTATTATCAAAATAATGATACGTAGCAATAGGCTTCCTGCCTGGAGGTAATTGATCTATAACACTAACCTCTAAATCGCCATATATAGTCATTGCCAACGTACGAGGTATAGGCGTAGCCGTCATAACCAATACATGAGGTGGACGAATATTCTTTGTCCACAACTTTGCACGCTGCGCAACTCCAAATCTATGTTGCTCATCAATAACAACATAACCTAAATTCTTAAATTGCACTGTGTCCTCAATCAACGCATGTGTGCCAATTATTATTTGCAAAGTACCATCACGCAACCCCTCATCAATTTCCTCTCGCTCTTTTTTACGTGTACTACCCGTCAACAACCTAACACTTACACCCAACTTTGCCACCTGCTCCGATATACTCTGATAATGCTGAGTCGCCAAAATCTCTGTAGGTGCCATTATACATGCTTGATAACCATTATCTAATGCTATCAACGATGTCATTAACGCCACCATAGTCTTACCACTCCCAACATCACCCTGCAACAACCTATTCATCTGCCGCCCTGTATTCATATCACTGCGAATCTCACGTATCACCCTCTTCTGTGCATCTGTCAATTCAAACGGCAAACATTCTCTATAAAACCTATTAAAATACTCTCCCACTTTGTCAAAAACAAATCCTTGATATTTCATATCACGCAATTTGCTTTGACGCATAATTGATAATTGAATATAAAACAACTCTTCAAATTTCAAACGAGCCTGTGCACGACGTAATAAATCAAAATTCTGCGGAAAATGCACTTGACGCATAGCATCACTACGCGACATTAAACCAAAATTTTTAACGATTTCATCGGGTAAATTTTCAGGTATATAAAATTCTCTATCACTAAAAACAGTGTACATCAATTTACGTATTCCCGCCGAATTAAGAAATCGTGTTTTCATTTTCTCCGACGTATTATAATGCCCTTGTAATCCACTGTTTTTTTCTAAATTTTTTTCACTATATACCTCTACTTCTGGATGCGCAATATTCAATCGCTCTCCAAATTTCGATGGCTTACCAAAAATTATATAATCTGTATTTACACGTAATTTTTCCTCTACATATTTCCAACCCTTAAACCAAACCAATTCAATAAATCCAGTTCCATCAGCAAAAGTAGCTGTTAATCTTCGCGCCCTACCCTCACCACGCATCTCAAATTGTAATATTCTACCCTTCAGTTGCACGTATACTAAATCCTCTGTACACTCACGTATAGTATAAAATTTACTCTTATCTATGTATTTATAAGGATAATGCGTAACCAAATCCTCGACACAACGAATGCCAAGTTCAGCTGTCAAAGTCTCAGCCCGCTTAGGACCAACACCCAAAACATATTCTATAGGAGTATCAAGAGTCAACATAATAATGCAAATTTACTAAATTTTTATCAAACTACAACCCTCATATAAAAAAAATATATTAACTTTGTTCTCTATAACCTCTATAGTTACTATAATCTATATAGTTATTATCATCACTATAAAAATTAATATATTATGCATTCCTCATTCCTCATTTTATCGCCAAAGGCTCAAAAACCTTCGGTTCCTCATTCCTCATTTATAATATCTTGTCGCAACGAAATAAAAAATCTCCCTAATTTACTTGTATCAATAGAAAACCAAACATACAAGCCTAACGAAGTTATATTTGTTGATGATAATTCAACCGATGAAACATATAATTTTTTAACACATTTTGCAAAAAAACACGACTATATAAAAGTAATAAAAAATACAGGAAAAGGTAAAAAATCAGCACTAATAGAAGCAGCAAAAATAGCAAAATCAGAATATCTAATGTTTACCGATGCCGATTGCATTCTTAATGAGAATCACTGCCAATTAGCATTAGAATACCTCAACAAAAACAATAGCGATATGCTACTTGGAGCTGTAGATATTACTGATGAAAAAGGTATTTTTAATATAATAGAAAAAATAGAATTTGCTTCACTCCAAGCTGTTACAGCCTATACAGCCCTACTCAATAATCCAATTATGTGTAATGGAGCAAATCTTATAATACGTCGAACAATTTATTTAGAATATATCAATAATATAAACACCTCTATTGCCTCTGGCGATGATATGTTTATGCTACATGCACTCAAAAAAAACAAAGCTAAAATAAATTATCTTTATAATAGTAATTACTTAGTAAAAACCAAAGGTACAAATTCTCTTAAAAAATTCTTATTACAACGCACCCGCTGGGCTGCAAAATCAATAAACTACAAAGACATAACAACAATATCAGTTGCCCTATTAGTAGTAATTATAAATATTTTTCTACTCATCTCCCTACTCCTTACTCCCTACTCCTTGCTCCTTATATTTTCAATTATCATTATAATTGAAAATATAATAATGCTCCCTTATCTCATTAAATATAAACAATATAGAGTATTAAAATATTATCCAATAGTTTTTCCAATAATGGCAATTCTTTATCCTTTATATATACTAATTATTTTATTTTTAATACCATTTTACAAAAAAAACAACCCCCACTGGAAATAATATTTTTTATAGCAACTATAATGACTATAAAATCTATAGCAACTATAATAACTACAAAAAAAAGGTTGAACCTCAAATAAGGTTCAACCTTTTTCAATTATCAATTATTAATTATTTACGTACATTTGCAAATTCAACGTCAGTTTTAGCACGTTCTGCAAGTTTTTCACATTTAGAAGCTTCTGCAATATTTGCTTCATATTCAGCAGCATTGTTAGTACGAGCAGCAACAATAGCTTTCAAATAAGCAGTAACAGCATTTGGATTAGCAACATTTTCTAATGCTTTACGAGCAGCACCATTGTTTTTGTTAAGGATGTTTGCAAGAGCAGCATTGTTAGTAGCAGCAGCACCAAACAAGTCAGCAGCTTTTTTGTAATTACCTTTCAAAATAGCAATTGCACCATTAGCATAATCAAGATCTTTACCTACACCACCTGCTTTACCAAAGAATTCTTCAGCTTTAGCTATATCATTTTTAGCAAGAGCAATAAGACCATTGTTATAGTTTACATTTGGACAGTTAGGAGCCAATTCCAATGCTTTAGCAAAACAACGAGCAGCTTCTTCACATTTACCTTGAGCATAAAGAGCCATACCAAGGTTATTAAATGAACGATAATCATTAGGATAAATTTCAGTAGCTTTAGTATAAATTTCAGCTTTAACAGCATTATCAGCTACCAATGTAGCAGCATAAAGAAGTTCTTCTACATTAAGTTGTTTTGCATCAACTTTAGCAAGAGAATCTATTTCCGCATCTGATTTACCAATTACATTAACTGTCAAAGTCATTTTTGAACGACGAAGTTCTGGAAGAATTTCTTCAGCAATAGCTTTATAAGCTACAGCAATATTTTTAATTTCTTGTTCACGTTGTTGTGGGTCAGTATACATAGAAAGCACACGAAGAATAACAGCTTTATCTTCAATTGAAGAAGCTTCAACTAATTTTTGGAAACCATCCCAGTCTTCAGCAGTAAATTTAGAATCAATATTTACAGAAGCTTTCAATTTTTTCAACTCACGGTTGATATATTTAGAAGAAGCTTCGCCACGACGATTAGAAAGTTTTTCGTTCCAATCAAGTTCACCTTCTGGTGATGCGTATGAACTAATTTCAAGACCTTTAAGTTCTTTATTTTCAGTTTCTACAGCATTTTTAATTGCTTTTGTCAAATTAACAATAGCTTCTGTTTTTTTCTCAGAACCACGAATATTTGATTGGTTAACCAAGAATTTAATTTGAGCATCTGTAGTCTCTTCAATAATACGTTGGAACTTATCAGCTGTAATAGCAGGTTTCAAATCATCTGTACCAGCTTTTACTGTTACCATAAGTGGAGTGATATTTACACCTTCAAGAACTTTAATTGGTTCAAGTGTGTAATCTTTTTTACCATATTTACCAGCTGCTTCAAGTGTGATAACACCATTTTCCATACCTTCTACATAATCCCATGTAGCTGTTTGTGTATATTTACCACCTACTTTATAAGCAATAATAGTATTATTTTCTTTTACTTTTTCACCTTGATAATTAACTGCTTCTGCTTTATAAACTTTACCATCAGCAGTTGTCAATACAGGTGTTACTGTCATTGTCATTTTTTTACCAAAGTATTTTTCAGGAAAATTACCTTCAAATACTACTTCAATTTTGCCACCTTTATACTCCGCTGGATTTGGAGTAGCTTTAATACTGTCAATAAATTCTTTTGGTGGTTTACAACCAAAAAATGTAAGCACAACAAGTGCTAAAGTTAAAATTAACGATTTTCTTTTCATAATTAAAAAATATTAAGTTATTGATTATTATCTTATTATGGTATATAAAAATGAATAGATACTAAAAATCATAATTCCTTGCAAATATACAAATAAAAATTAAAATATTATTACTAAATTTGTAACAAAAATAATACCAATGTTAAATTTTTATTTAATATGTTGATTTTTAATATTATAAGTATATAATTTTATGAAATATTTATGTTTTATTAACATCTTAAAACTATGCAATTTTATTAAAAATATAACTGCATATATTTTATCAAGAATAACAAAAAAAGTACATATATATGGTAAACCTTCTTTTGCTTCTTTTGAATTATCTGCCCGTTGTAATCTCAATTGCCCTCAATGTGATGTAGGTAATAAACTCACTAATCGTAAAAACAATTTTCTTAATTATAATGAATATTGCAAAATAATAGATGAAATAGGAACTACAATGCTCGATGCTATTTTTTATTTTCAAGGTGAACCTTTATTAAATAAAAATTTTGCTAATTATATTTCATACGCTAAACAATACAATATTTATACCATAACATCTACAAATGCTCAAATTATAAATAAAAATATTGCTCTTGATATTGTAAAATCAGGTCTTGACAGAATAATAATATCAATAGATGGCACCACTCAAGAGGTTTATGAAAAATATCGTAAAGGTGGACTATTATCAAAATCTATTGAAGCTATTAAATTATTGAAAGAAGCAAAAACAGAATTAAATAGTAAAACTCCATGCATAGAAGCTCAATTTATAGTTTTTCGTTTTAATGAACATCAAATTGATGAATTTAAAAAATTGGCACCAGCATGGGGAGCTGATAAAATTTCGATTAAATCGGCACAAATTCATTCACCAAATGAAAATTCTGAAATCATACCTACTATAAATAAATATAGTAGATACCACAAAATAAATGGAAAATGGAAAATTAAAAAAGATTATACTAAAGCATGTTTTCGTGCCTGGTATGGAATGGTCATTTCAGCCGATGGAAATATTTTACCATGTTGTTTTGATAAACAAGAAAAACATATTTATGGCAACACAAAAGAAGATAAAATCGAAAATATATGGAAAAACAAAAAATCAAAAAATTTTCGTAATATATTACTCAACAATCGCCAATCAATAAATATATGCTGCAACTGCAACGAATAACTAACCTATAAACCATAAACTATAATATTAGATTTAATTTTTTTCTTTTAATAAAATAAAAAATGATAATCAATATATGGTGTTGAAAATGTTAGTAACTATATTTATAATATTATTATTCAGAATTTTAAATATGTGAATTTAGTGTTGAAAAAAAACATAACAATTTTATACCAATTGTGCATTGTTATTAGAAAACTTTTTTCATATATTTTTATTTTTTACAATTACAATACCATTCAAGAAATATTTATTATTATTTTTCCACAACTATTCCACATCTTTGTTAATAACTTTTGTTAATAAAATAAAAGTAAAAAACTTTCAATTTTCAAATTTCACATTTCAACTTTTTTTTGTATCTTTGTGCTATGAATTTTCAATATGATGTTATTGTTATAGGAGCAGGACACGCAGGTTGTGAAGCAGCTTGCGCTTCGGCTAATATGGGTAGTAAGACTCTTCTTATTACTATGGATATGAACAAGATAGCTCAAATGTCTTGTAATCCTGCTGTAGGTGGTATTGCCAAAGGTCAAATTGTTCGTGAAATTGACGCTCTTGGTGGTTATATGGGTATTGTTACTGATATGACTGCTATTCAGTTTCGTATGCTTAATCGTAGTAAAGGTCCTGCTATGTGGAGTCCACGTAGTCAGTCTGATCGTATGCACTTTATTATGAAATGGCGCGAAATACTTGATGCTACTCCTAATCTTGATATTTGGCAAGACACTGTTACTCAGTTGATTATAGAAAATAATGTGGTAAAAGGTGTAACTACATCATTAGGTGTTGATTTTCAGGCTAATAGTGTTATTCTTACTGCTGGTACTTTTCTTAATGGTTTGATGCATATTGGTCGTACTCAGATAGTTGGAGGTCGTATATCTGAGCCTTCTTCTTTTGGAGTTACTGAACAATTAAAAGGCTTAGGTTTTATTACCGACCGTATGAAAACTGGTACACCTGTGCGTGTAAATGGTAATTCAATAGATTTCAGTAAGTTACAACGTCAAGATGGTGAAAATGATTTTCATAAATTCTCTTTTCTTGATTATAAACCACGTCCACTTCCTCAACAACCATGTTGGATTACTTTTACATCTAATGATACTCATGAAATACTTCGCAGTGGACTGAAAGATTCTCCTTTATATAACGGACAAATTCAAAGTATAGGTCCACGTTATTGTCCAAGTATTGAAACAAAAATTGTAACTTTTGCCGATAAAGATCAGCACCAATTATTTATAGAACCTGAAGGATATAATACACAAGAGTTTTATATAAATGGTTTTTCATCTTCTCTTCCTATGGATGTTCAATTTACTGCATTACGTACTGTTCCAGGATTAGAAAATATGAAAGCCTATCGTCCAGGTTATGCTATAGAATATGATTTCTTCGACCCTACTCAACTCTATCATACTCTCGAAACTAAACTTGTAAAAAATCTCTTTTTTGCAGGTCAAGTTAATGGTACAACTGGTTATGAAGAGGCAGCTGGTCAAGGTCTCGTAGCTGGTGTTAATGCTCATATAAATTGTCATGGTGGCGAACCTTTTGTACTTCGTCGCGATGAAGCATATATTGGAGTATTGATTGATGATTTAGTTACAAAAGGTGTTGACGAACCATATCGTATGTTTACTTCACGTGCCGAATATCGCATACTTCTTCGTCAAGATGATGCAGATATGCGTCTTACTGAAAAAGCTTATAAAATAGGTTTAGCTAAACGTAATAGATATGATTTAATGATTTCTAAACGTGAGGCTATATCTAATTTTATAGAGTTTACTCGTAATTATTCAGTTCGTCAAGAGGTAATAAACGATTTTCTTGTTTCTGTTGGTTCTACTCCAGCACGTCAAACTATGCGACTTTTCGATTTCTTATTACGTCCTCAATTAACTATAAATAATCTTTTAGATGTAATACCAGAACTCCGTCGTCAAACTGATTATATAGAAGAATCACGTCGTGATGAAATTCTCGAAGCAGCTGAAATACTTATTAAATATTCCGGCTATATAGATCGTGAACGTATGGTAGCTGATAAACTTCAACGACTCGATTATATAAATATTTCAGATAAATTCGATTACTCTACTATTCAATCACTCTCTACCGAAGCGCGACAAAAACTAAATAAAATACGACCTCAAACAATAGGTCAAGCAAGCCGTATTCCAGGTATATCACCTAATGATATAAATGTTTTACTTGTAATGCTTGGTAGATAATGTTCCACGTGGAACAGTTTAATAAAAAAATAATTACTATAGCCACTATAACTTCTATAATTTCTATAGTATCTATAGTTACTATAGCTTCTATAAAAAAAACAACTATGACAATCGAAGAAGTAAAATCAAACATCCGCGATATTGTGGATTTTCCTATTCCAGGAATTGTATTTAAGGATTTAACTACAGCATTCAAAAATCCTGATTGTATGAAATTCTTTGAAGATGAAATGTATCGTCTTTACAAAGATAAAGGTATTACTAAAGTGGTAGGTATAGAATCTCGTGGTTTTATTATGGCTCCTATACTTGGTAATAAACTCGGCGTTGGATTTGTGCCTATTCGTAAAAAGGGTAAACTACCAGCTGATACAATTGAAATTTCTTATGGTAAAGAATATGGCGAAGATGTAATACAAATTCATGCCGATTCTCTCGATAAAAACGACGTAGTTCTTATTCACGACGATCTTCTTGCAACTGGTGGTACAATGAAAGCTGCTTGTGATTTGGTTAAAAAATTTGGTGTAAAAAAGATTTATGTCAATTTCCTTGTTGAACTAGATTTCCTCGAAGGACGTAAAATGTTTGGTCCCGAAATCGAAGTAGAATCTCTATTACATTTTTAGTAAAAAATAACTTATATAGTTTTCTATAGTTTCTTATAGCTACTATAGTCTCTATAGCTACTATAGTTTCTATAGTTTCTATAGTCTCTATCAAATTTCACCTACATGAAAGATAACTTAAAACAGATTATTTCTGTCATGCCATCTACTCCTGGAGTATATCAATATTTCAATTCCGATGGTAAGATTATCTATGTAGGTAAAGCAAAAAATCTAAAACGTAGGGTTTCATCGTATTTTAATAAAGTTCACGATTCAGCAAAAACTAATATTTTGGTTAATAATATAGCTGATATAAAATACATTTGTGTAAACACCGAAGCCGATGCTCTACTTTTAGAAAATAATCTTATAAAAAAATATCAACCACGATATAATATTCTATTGAAAGATGGAAAAACATACCCGTGGTTGTGTATAACAAAAGAGCCTTTTCCGCGTGTTTTTAAAACACGAAATGTTGTACGTGGTGCCGATTATTTCGGACCTTATCCAAGTAGTTGGACTCTTGATTTACTGCTCGAACTTATTCGCGAACTCTACCCTATCCGCACTTGTAAGCATCCGTTGACTGAACAGGGAATAGCATTGCATAAATATGATGTTTGTTTACAGTATCATATTAAAAATTGTTTAGCACCATGTGTTGGTCGTCAGTCGCAAGAAGAATATGCAAAATTTATCGATGAAATCCGTGAAATTGCTAAAGGTCGTTCGCATATTATCACTGATTATTTAATGCAACAAATGCAACAATTAGCATCGGAATATAAGTTCGAAGAAGCACAAAAAATAAAAGAAAAGTACGATTTAATCGTAAAATATCAATCAAAAACTGTTATTACAACTACAAGTGATAACGATATAGATGTCTTTGGTTACGACGAAGATGAGGCTTCGGCTTATATAAATATTCTTCGTATTGCTGGAGGTTCTGTAGTTCAAGGTTTTACTATTGAATACAAGAAAACGCTCGACGAACCAAAAGAAGAAATTCTTGCATTAGCAATTGTCGAATTGCGTGAGAGGTTTAAGAGTATATCGCGCGAGGTTATTGTGCCGTTTATGCCTGATATTGAGTTAGATAAGATTAATTTCATTATACCTCAAAAAGGTGATAAGAAAAAACTCTTAGACCTTAGTACTCAGAATGTTAAGCAATATCGTGTTGATAAATATAAGCAGAGTGAAAAACTCAATCCCGAGCAACGGCAAGTACGATTGATGAAGGATATACAAGAGCGTTTGTATCTTGATAAATTACCTCAGCATATTGAATGTTTCGATAATTCCAATATTTCTGGTAGCGATGCTGTGGCAGCCTGTGTAGTTTATAAAATGGCGAAACCATCGAAAAAAGATTATCGTAAGTATATAATAAAAACTGTAGTTGGACCTGACGATTATGCTTCGATGGCTGAAGTTGTGTATCGTCGTTATAGTCGTATGATTGATGAGGACACTCCCCTACCCGACCTTATTCTCACCGATGGTGGCAAGGGTCAGATGGAAGTTGTACGTAGAGTTGTCGAAGACCAATTAGGTTTGAATATTGCTATTGCTGGTTTAGCAAAAAATGATAAACACCATACATCGGAAGTATTGGTTGGATTTCCACCACGTTCAATAGGACTCAAACCTACCGACACATTGTTTAAATTTCTTGCTGGCATACAAGACGAAGTTCATCGTTTTGCCATCACTTTCCATCGTGATAAGCGTAGTAAGTCTCAAACGCGTTCCGAACTCGACAATATTGCTGGTGTAGGCGAAAAAACAAAAAATTTACTATTAAAACACTTCAAATCGGTAAAACGAATCTCTTTGGCTTCCGAAACAGAACTTTCTGAAATAGTCGGAAAATCCAAAGCATCAGTTATTTACACCCATTTTCACCCAAAAATGGAGCCTTGAGAATCAAATATTTTACAAAAACTGTATAACTTATAGGATTTATAGCCACTATAGCCTCCTACTATAGCTACTATAGTTTCTATAGTTACTATAGCTTCTATAAAAAAAATAAAAAATAAAAAAAATGCAAACTCAAAAACTAAAATTTTCAGCTGCCTTTTGGACAGCCAATGTTGCCGAGATGCTTGAGCGTACGGCTTATTATGCGTTATTCATTGCTATTACATTTTATTTGTCGAATATTCTTGGCTTCAGCGATATCGAGGCTGGTTTCATTTCGGGTGGTTTTTCGGCATTGATGTATCTATTACCAATTTTCACAGGTGCTTATGCTGACAAAATTGGTTATCGAAAAGCTATGATTATTGCCTTCACCATGATGCCTATTGGTTATCTATTGTTAGGCGTATTGCCATTTATGCTCGAAGGTCTTGGTTTGGTGCATTATGCCGATGCTCCAGAAGGGGCTAAAGCTCTTGTTGCTAATATAATCACTGAAAATCAATATTATGGTTTACAAGAGAGTCCGCTCAAATGGTTAGTAATACCAATTATGTTGATAATGGTCTTTGGTGGTAGTTTTATTCGTAGTTTAATTCGTGCCTCTGTTGCACGTGAAACAACCACCGAAACTCGTGCTCGTGGCTACTCTATTTTCTACACATTAGTTAATATCGGTGCTTTCAGTGGTAAATGTGTTATTGACCCTTTGCGTAGTTGGATTGGCGAACGAGCATATATTTATGTCAACTTTTTCTCTACAGCATTGTGTGTTATCGCGTTGATTTTGATTATATTTATGTATCATTCAGTTAATACTGAAGGCGAAAATAAAACAATGCGTGAAGTATGGCAAGGCTTATGGAAAGGTCTCACTAACAAACGTTTATTGATATTTATCTTTATTGCTTCTGGTTTTTGGATGTGTCAACAACAATTGTATGCCACTATGCCTAAGTATGTTATCCGTATGGCTGGCGAGGCTGCAAAACCAGGTTGGATTGCCAATGTCAATCCTTTGGTTGTAGTGTTAATGGTTAACTTAATAACAAAATGGATGTCGCGCTACACAGCACTTACATCTATGGTCGTAGGTATGATACTTGTGCCTGTAGCAGCGTTAGTTATGTCAACAGGTAATCTTCTTGGTAGTGAGCCAATCTTCGGTATGCATCCTATTACGTTGATGTTGGTCATAGGTATTATGTTACAAGGCTTGTGCGAGTGTTTCATTACACCTCGTTATTTAGAGTATTTTTCTCTGCAAGCTCCTAAAGGCGAAGAAGGTATGTATCTCGGATTTAGTCAGTTAGATTCATTCTTCTCTTCAATTATAGGTTTTGGTTTATCAGGTGTTTTATTACAAAAATATTGTCCTGACCCTAAATTGTTTGAGTCGCATGAAGCATGGCTCGAGGCATCTGCCAATGCACATTATATATGGTACTATTTTGCTGCCATTGGTGTTGCTGCTGCTGTAGGACTTATTCTTTATGAGATAATCACAAAACGTATTGACGCAAAAAAATAAAATTCGTCATATTGTAGGGACACGGTGTGCCGTGTCCTATTGACCGATAGGTCAACAAAAGTATAGTATATCATACGGCATGCTGTGTCCTATCGGTCATCAGACCGAAAAACTCAATAATAAAGCTCAAAGACCATCGGTTCAGTATTATCCGTGCCTTCCGTGTGAGATAAAAGTTATATTGAACTCACGTTAATATAATATTAAGAGTTTAATAAGTAACCTCTTAGGATGAATTAAAAATAGGCTGAAAGCCTAATAGTTCATAGCCCATGGCAACGCCTTGGGTAAATAGGTTTATGTAAAATTACGCCCTGAAAGGGCAAAAGTTTATAGTAATGAATAAAATAGCCACAATAGGATTTTTCGATGGAGTACATTTAGGGCATAGTTATTTGTTAGAGCAATTAAAATCAGAAGCTCAACAACGAGGTATGCAGTCGGTGGTTGTCACGTTTGGCAATCATCCACGACTATTTTTTGACCCAAATTGTGGTCTAAAACAGCTGACTTTGTCGGAAGAAAAATTAGATTTACTGAAACAAAAAGGTGTTGATGAGGTAGTTATGTTGCAATTCGATGCTCAGTTATCTCGCCTTACATCGCGCGAATTTATGCAATTGCTTGTCGAGAAATATGGAATAAAAGTGTTGTTGATGGGTTACGACCATCGTTTCGGTAGCGATAGGGCCACTTTGTTTGATGAATATGTTGAATACGGCAAGCAATTAGGATTAGAAGTTAAGCGTTGCGATGGTTTCAGTGAGAGCGAGGTAATGGTAAGTAGTTCTAAAGTGCGTCGCGCATTAGAGTTATGGGATATACCTTTGGCTAATAAATTGTTAGGATATAAATATTTTATAAAAGGTAGGGTAGTAGAAGGTCAGAAAATTGGGCGTAAAATAGGTTTTCCTACTGCCAATTTGCAGGTTGATGCTTTGAAAATGATACCATCTGATGGCGTTTATGTTGTTGATGTTGTTGTTAAAGGTGAAGTTTATAGAGGTATTTTGAATATAGGCACTCGTCCTACAGTTTCAGGCGATGAACGTACTATAGAGGTTCATATTATGGAGTATGAAGGCAAAGAGTTGTACGGGGAGATTTTAGAGTTGCGATTTAATAAATTTTTGCGCCACGAACAAAAATTTTCTTCACTCGATGATCTTCGCGAACAAATAAGAAAAGACTTTAACCAAGCAAATATATTGTAGCAACTATAGCGGCTATAGCAACTATAGTATCTATAGCTACTATAGTCTCTATAGCCCCTATAAAAAAATAATAACAACAAAAAAAACTAAAAAAAAAATCATGCAAGACAAAAAATATCAAATATTAAAGCGTCAGAAGCCATGGCGTGAGATGTTTTTTTATCAAAAATCAGAAGTATTATATCATCTGACCTATATTTTTTGTCAACGTTTTTTTCCTTTGCATGGCGATCGCACTGTAGATCAGATGGTTCAAGCTGCTCGAAGTGGTAAGCAAAATATTATTGAAGGAAATGAAGATGGAGTAACATCTACAGAGATGCAAGTAAAATTGCTTAATGTAGCTCGTAGTTCGATACAAGAGTTAAGGGAAGATTATCGCGATTATTTAATTTCGCGAAATCTTATTATATGGAAAGAAGGACATGAGCGATATGAAAAAATGAAGATTTTTTGTCGTCACCATAATAAAGTTGAAGATTATCAACCATTTTTTCAACGATGGAGCGCTGAAGAAATGGCAAATATAGCACTTACGTTGTGCTACATGACCGATTCAATGCTGAATAAATATTTAATATCTTTAGAAAATGATTTTGTTGAGCAGGGAGGTATTAAAGAGCGAATGCATGCAGCACGAACAGGTTACCGCAAACAACAAGATGAAGAATTTGCAGCATTGAAAGAGAAGGTAAAAGAGCAAGACGCAGAAATAGAAAGATTAAAGAATTTGCTGAAAGCTAATGAGATAGAATTTTAGTTTTTTTTAAATAGTGGCTATAGCTATTATAGTTTCTATAGCTTCTATAGCTTCTATAGCTTCTATAGCTACTATAGCTACTATAGTTACTATAGTTGCTATAGTTTCTATAACCCTCTAAAAATCACCAAACTAAAAAAAATATCAAAAAAAACACAAAAATATTTGGTCATATCAAAAAAAAGCAGTAACTTTGCATCCGCAAATGAGAGGTTTATCTCTTGCAAAATTTTGCGGAAATAGCTCAGTTGGTAGAGCACAACCTTGCCAAGGTTGGGGTCGCGGGTTCGAGTCCCGTTTTCCGCTCGCAGACTAAAATCGGGAAAAACCCGATTTTTCTGTATAAAGGTTAATATTTTTAGCAATGTTTACCGCCCGGATGGTGGAATGGTAGACACGAAGGACTTAAAATCCTTTGGCCATTGCGGCTGTGCGGGTTCAAGTCCCGCTCCGGGTACCAAAAAAGGTTGACTATTTTTAGTCAGCCTTTTTTGTTTTTTTATAGTTACTATAGCTTCTATAGTCTCTATAGCTTCTATAGTCTCTATAGCTTTTATAGTTACTATAGCTTCTATAGCATCTATAGTTTCTATAGCTTTTATATTCCTCATTTCTCATTTCTCATTCCTCATTCCTCATTCTTTTATAGTTGCCCTGATTCAACTAAATTTATTATTCTTTCGATTGTGGCATCGTCTTTATGTGAGCCATATTCGGTTTTGAGGCTTGCGCCGAACATTTTGGCGAACATCTGGTAGAATCCTGCAGTAAAAGCACCTCGGTAGGCTTTAATCAGTTCGTAGCTTGTAGCATCACATTCGCGGTCAACGAGGCGTATAAGTAGCATGCCTTGGCGTAGTGTCAGTTTACTCATTCTGCCATACTCTTGTTTGTAGATTCGTTTCTCAAATCCCCGCATATACTTGTCTCGCTCACGTTTGGTAGGTAGCATCATCAGTGTGTCGTTCGTGGCGATGATGACCTCTTTAATATATTTTGATAGGGGAAGTGTTTTTTTTACATCACGTACGGTGCGCCAATAGAATTTTTCTTCACGCTTATTCTTAAATTTCATTGGCGGATATACCCAGACGGTCGGTAATTCGTAGAGGGCAATAGTATCGCCATTTTCGATAATAGCTTTTACTTGCTTTTTTAAGGCTGTTTCGGCGTGTATAAACTCTGTTTGTTGCAAAGTTGAAGCGAATATACTCATAGAGCATATAAGTCCGCAAATCGAATATATTAGCCGTTTTTTCATACCTTTTAGACAAAAGAGGTTGTGAAAAGTTTAATTTTATGAAGGAGTCGGACGACCTGTCCGACCTGTCCGACGTGTCCGACGTGTCTGACTTGTCTGACCTGTCTGACGTGTCCGACCTGTCCGACATTTCATCTTTTAACTCTCAACTTCAAAAGGTATATTCCTACAAAAATAAGTAGTGGCCATACGACATCACCAATTGGACCTTTATCGGGAGGACCGAATTGCGAGTATTGTGCTGGTGTTGTTTGAATTGCATTGGCATCACCTTCGAAAGGTGTACGGTTTGCTACGTTATATGATTTTATAGCAACATGATTGTTGTACGATACTTTTGTGTTTTGAGAAGAAATAGGTGAATAGCGGTGATAATAATTTGTGTTTTTGCCTGTTATTGTATTTCTATGTGATGTGGCATGTTGGTCGTTTTCTATAGAGAGATACGATACGTTGGTTTTGTGTGTTACGTAGTCATTGGATATGTTATTTATGCGTTGATTGTGTTTTGTTTCTTTTACAGAGAAATTAGGTGTTACGGTTTTTATGCGATATTCTGATTTCATTTTTGGGGCTGCAGAACGTAATTTCACCTCAGCAGAAGCACTAAATGAGATAGCAAATAAGATTAAACAGCTAATAGTTTTGATATATTTCATATAGAATTATTTTTATAATTTGTGGTATTACGTTGTTATATTATTATCGGATAATTCTTAATTTCATTGTTTTGTTTCCACTTTTCACTATATACACACCAGTAGGGAGTTGAGCATTGAAAGTTGAGAGTTTAGCATTGAGTGTGGCAACTAATTGTCCTGTTGTAGTGTATAGATATATAGGTTTGCCTTCAGTGAGTATATCTTCCCATGTAGTTTCTGTATTGGTTGGAGTATTATCTACCTCTGGTGCATTTGGATTGATTGATGTAACATAGAAACGATTGTTGTTTGGAGTAGTTGTGCCATAGAATTGGTATTCTTCTTGATTTAGGATATCAACGTACAATTCTGTTTCGGTGTCGTAGAGCCACAATTGCTCGTACGAGTGTAGATTTTCGATGTCGAAAGATAGGGTATATAGTTCGTTTTCGTTGTTAGCAATAAAACCTATGTATTGTCCATCAAACGATTTATCTGTGTTGATTGATGTGCAACCAAATGCTGTAGAGGCATAAATTTGAGGACCATTAGGATTATCAAAAATCTTTTCAGCATCGTATCCGTTGTCGAAATCGGCAGTTGTATTTTCATGTTCGAGCAGATAGAGGCGGTCGTTAGAGGTCGAGCTGGTAACTTGAATTTTTAGAGAGTTGAAAGTTTGGTCCGACTCGTCCGACCAGTCCGACTTGTCCGACATTTTTTTAGTGCGCATAACATTTTCTTTGCGAGCAGAGCCAAATACATTTTCTTCATAATTAATAGTGAACAAAGCGCCACTATCGGTTGCTTTTACAAAGAAAGCTTGTGCTGATGCAATAGTGCGAGGATATTCGTTGCCAAGAGCAGATATAGTATTTACAGGGATTACTATTATTTGTCCTGGATTGAAACCTTCGAGTTCGGTTTGGTCTTTCCATTCTAAGTATGAACCTGTGTTGTAGATATATATATTTGCTTCGGCATTAGTGAAGTTAGCATCGCTAATTGTAGTAATGTCGATAGGGGCAGTATAGCTATTAGTGAGAAGGTTGTTGCCGAGGTCGTCACTTGCATTTTCAGGAGTATATGTAAGAGGATATGTATGGTTACCATTTATGAGTGTGCCCGAATAGTTGTATGTATTAGCTACTTCTTGAGCAAGGCAGTAACCAGTCCAAGCAGAGAGGGTAGAGCCATTTGAAAGTTCCTCAGCCCAACAAGATGTAGCATTAGTGGTCTCATCCCAGCGGAAAATCCAGTTTGATGAGCCATCAGGATTGATAGTAGAGAAAGCAACCTCTTCTGTTACAATACCAAGATATTGCCATTTAGGGTTTTTGAAATTACCAGGTTGACCATTACGAAGTTCGTCAGACGAAGCAATAGAGTATAATTGTACAGAGGCTTTTACCTTATTATCAGCTGTATTATTATACACAAGAATAGCGGATCCCTTATCATTTGCTTGAAGGGTTAGGTTGTTTGTTGTTGTGCCGTTTATAATATTAGCTTTTAACTTTCCTTGTGGTGCAATTGTTATTCTTCCGTTAGTTGATAGAGATATTTCGTTTTTAGTTACTATTTCTGTATTATTATTGATTACTAAAGGTGCAGCAATTGAAAGATTTATATTCTCTTCTGGAGTGACATTTCTGTACAAGTTTAATCTGCTATCAGGTTTCCAGTTGTCGATAGTATTCCAGTTATTGTTACCAATTTTATTATCGAAAATTAGATTACCTATGTTTGTTGTAAATTCTTTTTCTATTGTTTCTGTTGCAAGATAAGAGTCGTTACCTTTTTGTACTGCTCTAAGTGTGAATTTACCTTCGTTCAATATTGTGATAGTATTATTGTCATTTACAACAGCAATGTCGTTACCAGATAAAATGGTGTATGTTATTGGTTGGTGCGTTGATGCTGTAGTTTGAGCAATATTTACCTCTTTATCGGCTGTAGTTAATGGGTAATTGAGCCAATATATTTCTTGTTTTGCTTTAGCTCCTTTACCTGTAATTGGGATTGTAAGTAATGGTGTTTCGATATTTTCACCTACATATACAGCGAGTTTAGCTGTATAATCTATACCTTTTTTAGGTGAGAATATAACTTTAACAGTTGATGTTCCATAGTCGCCACAAGTTGGGCTACCGAATATAGCAGTTTTACTATCAACCGAGAATACACCTTCTGGGTCATCAATAATCGTAGCCCAAGCATAATCAGATTGGTTAGCCCAATCAAAAACAACCTCTTTTATCGCATTTAAATCAACTTCTGTGCTTGTGAAATTGATTGCATCATGGTCTGCTTCGAGGTATATAGCAGGGGTAACTTGTATGTCTGATATTGATACTTGGAAGTTTCCTTCGAGGGTAAATGTTAATGATGTAGCTTCTCGATTGATTTTGTTTGTTACGATGTGTGATTTATTGTTATTATCTTTATCTTTACCATCAGATAATGTGCTTTCATATACAAGATTGCCTAAATTATCTGTTATAATAATTTTATCACCTGTTGTATCAAAAGATCCAAGTACATCGTATGTTTTTGATGTACGGAAAGATATAGTATTTCCAATAGTAGTTAAACTATCAGTAAAAGAGTATGGCCCCCATTTAAAGCCAGTACCCATATCTCCATACGAATTACCAGCATGCTCAAGGGCTAAAAAGTTTGAGCAACCACCCGACAATTTGCGTACAAATACAAGTTTAGTCATATATGTAGGTGCATATTCGTCGTTGCCTTGTTGGTGAGCTGTGATATAGGCAAATCCAGGACCTACGATTTGTAGTTTTCCGTCAATTATTTTAATAACATTTTCAAGCGAGTCGGTTGTTGAATATGTTATTTCGTTACCATTCTCTTCTCCTGTTGCTCGTGTAATAGCTTTGGCCATTAAATCTAACCCTGATTCGCTTAATTGAGCTGTTGTAGTTAGTTTAGTGAAATCTTGATTCCATTCAATAGTTTGAATTATTTTGTCTGTTACATTGAATGTTGCAGTATCTTTTGCTCCGTACCATGTGTCATTTTCCTCAACTATTGCAACTATTTGTGCAGTGCCCAAAGTTTTACTTTCAAGTATGTTGTTTTCTATTGTAATAATGTCACTATTAAGTGATTCATATTTTACAGATCCATATGTTGCTGATGCAACTCCTGAAAGAATTTCGCCTAAATTGATATATTTGTCGTTAATCCAACTGATTTCAGGTGTTTTTTTGATGCAAGTAGCCTTTAGTCTTAATATTACAGTGTGTTGGTCGTCTTTGATTATGATAGCACCATCATAATT
>JAFTSS010000032.1 GCA_017467185.1 Paludibacteraceae bacterium
GAAATACACCATATAATTGAAAGGGAAATTTTTGAGCAATATGTCAATGGTACGTTCACGAAAACGATTTGTGAAGCAAGGAACAAAAATCATCTCTTGAAAGCAAAAGCAATTGCAGAAGAAATAGGGTTAGTGGAAGGAAAACATTTTGGATTGATATATGATAAATGTCTGACCGAATTAGTTCCTGAAGAGGATGACGGAACCACACTGACTGGTATATGGTTTTGTCCATTATCCGATGAAACATCTCACTTAATCAGCAAAAAATATCAGTTATATAAATAAGGAGTGTAATAATGAATTTATTAAAAGATATAAAGAAGTTTCTTAAAGACGATAATGAACATCAATTGAAAATTGAAATTGATGGATGGCGAGTGAGAGTTGTTTTGGATTACGACCCTAGCAATGAATACGAAGAAAATATGCTTATACCGATTGAATTTGATTGTATGGAGCAATTTGCTTTCATACCACACGATGAGTTAATCAAAATGTACAAGCCAAATGATTACGGTATGGACGCTCATGAAATTAGTATTATACATAATATTATGAAATATCTCGAATCACACTCCGATGAGATTTGTGAATTGTGTGAAGGACTTTTATGGGAAGACCGGAAAAAGAATAAGAAAGCGGAGGAAGAGAAATGCGACGAATAGCACAATTTGAAAAAGTAAGCTTTGAACAATATAAAAAGGATATGCATGACACATACGATATATTAACTGATGAGGATATTAAGGAAGCATATGACAATATTCAATTGCCACAACGTGCAACAAAAGACAGTGCTGGATATGATTTCTATGCACCATTATCGTTTGCTCTATCACCAAACTCAACAATCAAAATTCCAACCGGAATACGGTGTAAAATGAAAAGTGGATGGGTATTGAAATGTTATCCACGTAGTGGTCTTGGTTTTAAATACAGACTGCAACTAAATAATACTGTAGGCATTATTGACGGGGATTATTACAATTCAGACAATGAAGGACATATCTTTGCCAAACTAACTAACGCTAACGACGAGAAAATAGTCAATGTCAAAAGCGGCGAAGGATTTATGCAAGGTATATTCGTTGAATATGGCATTACATATGACGACGAAGCTGCTGGTATTCGAAATGGTGGATTCGGCAGTACAACAACACAATCGTAAAGGAGTGATTGAATATGCATCAGTCAGTGCCTATTAGTGAAAAATATAGTTTGACAATTCTTGAAGCGAGTGATTACTTCAACATAGGACGAGACAAGTTATATGAACTAGCAAAAGAAGACGGATGTAAATTCGTAATACATAATGGTAGAAATATCTTAATTAAAAGGAAAATGTTTGAAAAGTATCTTGAGAGTATTTCTTATATCTAAACGATTGCCAAAGACCAAGTTGTGTGTTAAAATCTGATACAGGCTTGGTCTTTTTCAGAAAGGAGATTTAGATGGGAAAAGACCTAAAAGGCAAAGAACTCGGTATGGGTTTAAGCCAACGAAAAGATGGTAGATACTCGGCACGATTTACAAAATCAAATGGATGTCGAATAGAGAAATACTTTTTTAAACTGGTAGACGCACGTACATGGTTAAGCGAACAAAGATATTTAGATTCGCAACTTGTGACAGGCGAAATGACTGTTGACGAATGGTATAACTATTGGATAACAAATTTTAAAGATGGGATTGTTGCTAACAATACTTCAAAGAACTATAAAACACGATACAAACAAAATGTTCAAAAGGCAATTGGTTTTTTGAAATTGCAAGATGTGCGACAAATTCATTGTCAGCAAATTCTAAATGATATGAGCGACAATGGAAGATACGCTTATGGGACAATAGAACTAACGCAAATCACATTACACGCAATTTTCAAGGGTGCCGTGGAAAATAATTATTTAAAACATAATCCAGCAGATGGCATCAAAATAAAGCGTGAGGCAAAGAAAGAATCAGCACGACGAGTATTAACCAGACAAGAACAAAGAGAATTTATAGAATATGCTAGAGGTTCGTTATATGACAACGCATACCAATTGGTCTTGCAAACTGGATTGCGAGCAGGAGAAGTCGGTGGATTGCAATGGAACGATATAGACTTTGAAAAACGATATATTTCAATTCAAAGAACGTTGTTGCAAGATGCAAGTCATGGTGGATTCTATTTTGGAATCCCAAAATCTGATACAAGTATACGAATAGTACCTCTAACAGATGAAGCAGTGCGAATATTAAAAGCACAAAAAATCAAACAAGCAAAACTAAAACTTAAAAGTAAAAATTGGCATAGTGAGTGGGATGGCTTAGTATTTACAACAATTAACGGAAATCCAGTTGGAGCATCTACGTTTAGAATGATGATGGTGCGTATTATAAACAACATTAACGCAGACAGAAAAATCATAGACGGAGAGAAGTACAAAGAGTTTGAACACGCATATATGCACGCATTACGACACACATTTGCAACAAGGGCTATGGAGAATGGGGTTCAGCCAAAAGTCTTGCAAAATATTATGGGGCATTCAACATTAGATGTAACGATGGATTTGTATGTTCACGTTACAGATGAGCATCGTTTTAGTGAGATGCAAAAGATGAATATTGCGGTATAGATTACCTTATTATATAGAAGATATCGCCCCAATTCGTATAACTAAGTGGCGTAAAGCTGGCGTAAAACACACAAGATTTCAAAACGTCAATCAAAAGAAACCAGTAAAATCAAGGCTTAAAGAGATTTGTTTTTAAGAGTTACAGA
>JAFTSS010000033.1 GCA_017467185.1 Paludibacteraceae bacterium
GTATCTATCTTGATTCATAAGCAGTTAATATTTTTGCTGCAAATTTACAAAATCAAATCCGTTGACTCAAAAAATCATTGTAAATAACTAATTTTCAATAAGTCAAAGAGCAATTTTTATTTTTTTAGTGGACACTAGTGATTTAATATACAAAAAAAAGAGTTCTTTACGAACTCTTTTCTATATATTTAGGGATATGCAAAAAAAGAGTTCTTTACGAACTTTTTTCTATATATTAGGGATATACAAAAAAAGAGTTCTTTACGAACTCTTTTCTCGTGATCCCGGCGGGATTCGAACCCACGACCCACAGCTTAGAAGGCTGTTGCTCTATCCAGCTGAGCTACGAGACCAACATGCTTGAATGTATAGTGTCTAGAGTATAGCGTTTAGCGTAACTCGCTCCACCAACTTTTGCGGGTGCAAAGGTACGAAAAATTTCTGATATATCAATATATTTGTTGTAAAAAATTTATTTATCTAAAAATTGTAGTGATATTCAGATTTTTTTTAGTATCTTTGCAACTTAATAGGCACGAGATGTGAGACACGAGACACGAGATGTGAGACACGAGACACGAGACACGAGATGTGAGACATGAGATATGAGATGTGAGACACGAGATCTAAGATGTTAGAATAACTTGATATTATAAGTTTAAAATATGAAAATAAGATTTTTTGGAACAATGTTGCTACTCTTGTTGTTGGTAGCATGCGAGAATAGCAATAATTATTCACAGTTGCTAAAGGCAGAAGAGGAGTTGATTGATAATTGGTTGGTTCGCAACAATATTGTTTTGTTGGACGAATTTCCAGCTGATACAGTGTTTGGAGCGAACGAGATGTATCATTTTGAAGATGGTATATATTTCCAAATGATAGAAAAGGGCGTCGGTGATACTTTGCGCACTGGCGATAAACTTGTATTGCGTTATAAGCAATCAACTCTTGATGTATATCCAATGGTTGAGGACTATTGGACTACTCAAGATCGCCCTTATCCAAATGAAATCACATACGGTTCGTTGACAAATAGTTGTGAAGGTTGGCAAGAAGCATTCGAGTTAATGAAAAAATCAGAAGCTCATGCACGTATTATTGTGCCATCAAAACTTGGACGTAACGACTCAGAAGTTATTCCGTATGTATATGAATTGAAAATACGTCGTGTACCTAAATAGTTAAACAAATTCATAATCTATAATTTGCATAATTAGTTACTCAATGTTGATTTAATTATGAATTATGGATTGTGAATTATGAATTGAATAAAATATGACACTTGTTAAATCGATTTCGGGTATTCGTGGCACAATCGGTGGCACGATTGGCGAAGGACTTTCGCCTATTGATATAGTGAAGTTTACTACTGGCTATGCCGAGTGGTTGAAACGCTATCATGGTAAGAAAAATTGTACAGTAGTAGTAGGTCGCGATGCACGTTTGTCGGGATCTATGGTTTCTAATATTGTTATAGGTACGTTGATGGGCTGTGGATGTAATGTTGTAAATATTGGACTTGCAACAACTCCAACTACCGAACTTGCTGTTACATTGGAGGGTGCTGATGGTGGTATCATTCTCACAGCGTCGCATAATCCAAAACAATGGAATGCACTTAAATTGCTTAATGAGAAAGGTGAATTCCTTGACAAACAACAAGGCGAGGAGATGTTGCGTTTGGCAGAGAGTGATGATGTCATTTACACTGAGGTTGATACTCTTGGTACTTGTGTTGAGAAGAACGATTATATTAAACGTCACATTGATGAGGTGTTGAAACTCGAATTGGTTGATGTTGAGGCTATTCGTGCAGCTAAATTCCGTGTGGCAGTAGATGCTGTGAATTCTATTGGCGGTGTTGCTATCCCAGAATTATTGCGTGCATTAGGTGTTGAGCAAATTGAGAAACTCAATTGCGAACCAACAGGCCATTTTGCACATAATCCAGAGCCACTACCAGAGCATTTGACTGAAATATCTGAACATATACGCAATACAAAAGCCGATGTGGGCTTTGTGGTTGACCCTGATGTTGACCGACTTGCAATTGTTTGTGAGAATGGAGAAATGTTTGGTGAAGAATATACATTGGTTTCTATTGCTGATTATGTTTTGGCTCATACACCAGGTAATACAGTTTCTAACCTTAGTTCAACACGTGCTTTGGCAGATGTTACTGCTGTTCATGGTGGACAATATTCGGCTGCAGCTGTTGGTGAGGTTAATGTAGTTACAAAGATGAAAGAGGTTGGTGCTGTGATTGGTGGTGAAGGTAATGGTGGTGTGATTTATCCTGCATCGCATTATGGCCGTGATGCTTTGGTGGGTGTGGCATTATTCCTTACTCATTTGGCTAAATCGGGTAAAAAAGTAAGCGAATTGCGTGCTACTTATCCAAACTATTATATTTCAAAAAACAAAATTGAGCTTACTCCACAAATTGATGTTGAAGGTGTGTTATGTGTGATAAAAGGTTGTTATAAGCAATTTAAAGTTACAGATATTGATGGCGTTAAAATAGATTTCCCACAAGGGTGGGTACATTTGCGTAAATCTAACACCGAGCCAATTATTCGCGTATATTCCGAAGCTCCTACACGTGAACAAGCTGACAAATTTGCAGGTGCGATAATTGACGAAATCAAACGTATTGCAAGAATTTAATTAATGAGTAGGGCAAATGAAACTAATGTGCGTATTTGTAAATTATGAATTATGAATTAAAAATAGCCTTATTCCCAGGTTCGTTTGACCCTTTTACGCGAGGTCATCAAGCTATAGTTGAACGGGCATTGCCGATGTTCGACAAGTTGGTGATAGCTATAGGCGTAAATCGTGCAAAAAAAGGTTGGATGCCTATTGAGGAACGTTTAGAGCGATTACGTATGCTATATGCCAATGAGCCTCGAGTTGAGGTAGTTGCCTACGAAACTCTAACTATGGATTTGGCGGAGCAATATGGTGCTAAATATATATTGCGTGGTGTGCGTTCGGTTACCGATTTTGAATATGAACGTACTATAGCCGATGCCAATCGTCGTATTGCAGGGCTTGAAACAGTGTTTCTTATCGCTGATGCCGATACTGCCCATATTTCATCATCGTTGGTGAGAGAATTGGCTTCGTTTGGTCGTGATGTTAGTGATTTATTGCCGTAAAATATTGAATAATTTTTTAGGTTATTATGTTGAAAAAATTATTTGGATTTGATGCGTCTGTGACATCGGTGCGTACAGAGATTATAGCTGGAATCACTACATTTCTTACTATGTCGTATATCTTGGCAGTTAACCCTGCTATGTTTTCTTTGTTGCCAGGTATGCCTTCGGGGGCAGTGTTTACTTCGACTGCTTTGGCTGCAATAGTTGGATGTGTGGTTATGGCGTTTTGGGGCAAATTGCCTTTTGGCTTGGCTCCAGGTATGGGTTTGAATGCCTTTTTTGTTTATACCGTTTGCATTGGTATGGGCTATTCGTGGCAGTTTGCTCTTACTGCTGTGTTTATTGAGGGGTTGTTGTTTATTTTATTGACAATCACCAATGTGCGTGAGGCTATTGTTAATGCTATACCTATCAATTTGCGCTATGCTATAGGTGGCGGTATAGGTTTGTTTATTGCATTTATTGGTTTGCAAAATGCTGGTGTTGTGGTTAATAATGATGCAACTCTTGTTGTTCTTGGAGATATTACATCGGGCTCGGCTCTGCTCGCTATGATTGGTTTGGTGGTTACAGGGTTGCTTTATATTAAAAATGTGAAGGGTGCTATGTTGTTGGGCATTCTTGTTACTACCATAATAGGTATACCAATGGGTGTTACAGACTTTCAAGGTGTTTTGTCTGCTCCCGAATCTATAGCTCCGATATTTTGCCAATTTGAATTGGAAAATGTTTTTACTCTCGATATGCTTATTGTGGTATTTACATTCCTTTTTATTGATATGTTTGACACTGTAGGCACACTTATTGGTGTTTGTACAAAGGCAAAACTTGTAAATGAAAATGGTAATATTAATCGTTTGAGTGAGGCTTTTATGGCCGATGCTATTGCTACTACAGTGGGAGCATGTCTTGGTACATCAACTACTACGACGTATGTAGAGAGTGCATCGGGTGTGGCGCAAGGAGGACGTTCTGGTTTGACTGCATTTGTTGTGGCATGCTGTTTTGCTGTGGCATTATTGTTCTCTCCATTGTTTCTTTCTATTCCAGCTGCGGCTACTGCTCCTGTGCTTATTATTGTTGGTTTGATGATGCTTGAACCAATAAAAAATATTGATTTTAGTGATTTTTCTGAGGCTATACCTGCTTTTGTTTGTCTCATTATGATGCCTGTGGCATATTCTATTTCTGATGGTATCTTGTTGGGTATGATTTCTTATTTTGTACTAAATCTTGTGTGTGGCAACTTTAAGAAACTTACTCCAACTATGTCTATTTTGGCTATACTTTTCATATTGAAATATATATTCATTTAATGATGTTAAAGAAAACATACGAAACATCGTGTGGCGCGATACATTATTGGACCAATGACATATCCGATTCGTCGGTGTCATTGGTCTTTTTGCCTGGACTTACTGCTGATCATCGGTTATTTGATAGGCAAGTGGCTTATTTTGAGGATAAATGTCGTGTCTTGGTATGGGATGCCCCTGGGCATGGTGCATCGTGGCTGTTTGATTTTTCGTTTACTATGCAAGATAAGGCGCAATGGCTTGATGCGATTTTTCAACATGAGGGAATTACTGCTCCTATTATAGTTGGACAATCAATGGGAGGTTATGTGGGACAGATGTATTCTCAGCTTTACCCTAAAAAGTTGGCTGGTTTTATTGCGATTGATTCGGCTCCATTGCAACGGCATTATGTTACTGCAATTGAAATATGGTTATTGAAACGTATGGAGCCTGTTTATCGTTACTATCCGTGGCGGTGGTTGTTGAAGTCGGGAGTAAATGGCGTCGCTACATCTGATTATGGTCGTGCATTGATGTATGAAATAATGATGACCTATGATGGTAATCAAGAGCGATATGCGCAACTTTCGGGGCATGGTTTTCGTATGTTGGCGGAGGCTATGGAGGCTGATTTGCCTTATGAAATCAAGTGTCCTGCATTGCTTATCTGTGGTGAAAAAGATCGAGCAGGTTCGGCTATTCGATATAATAGAGCATGGCATAATGACGCTGGTATTCCTATAGAATGGATTGCGGGTGCGGGGCATAATTCTAATACCGATGCGCCAGATAGAGTAAATTATTTGATAGAGTCGTTTATTGCGAATTTGTAGAATTTTATTATAAGACTGAAAAAGAGGCATCAAAAATATTTTTGATGCCTCTTTTAGTTTTATGTTATCTTGTTAAAAGAAATTATTTTTCCATCAAGATTTCCATAATTGTTTTAGCTGATTTGGCAACTGGAGAACCAGGACCAAAGATAGCTGCAACACCTGCTTTATACAAGAAGTCGTAGTCTTGAGCAGGGATAACACCACCAGCGATAACGATGATATCTTCACGACCAAGTTTTTTGAGTTCTTCGATTACTTGAGGTACAAGAGTTTTGTGACCTGCAGCAAGAGAAGAAACACCAAGTACGTGAACGTCGTTTTCAACAGCTTGTTTAGCTGCTTCTTCTGGAGTTTGGAAGAGAGGACCCATATCTACGTCGAAACCGCAGTCAGCGTAACCTGTAGCTACAACTTTAGCACCACGGTCGTGTCCGTCTTGACCCATTTTAGCGATCATGATACGAGGTTGACGACCTTCTTCTTTAGCAAATTTAGCTGTCAATTCGCAAGCTTCTTTGAAGTCTGCATCATTTTTAGTTCCTGCGCTATACACACCTGAAATAGTTCTAATTGTTGCTTTATAACGACCTACGACAACTTCGCAAGCGTCTGAAATTTCACCAAGAGTAGCACGAACGCGAGCTGCTTCAACTGCGAGTTCGAGCAAGTTGCCTTTGCCTGTTTTAACGCATTCAGTGATTGCATCGAGGGCACGTTTAACTGCTTCGTTGTCGCGGTTAGCTTTGAGTTCGTTGAGGCGTTCGATTTGTTCTTTTCGAACGGCAGTATTGTCGATTTCGAGGATATCGATTGGATCTTCGTGGTCGAGGCGATATTTGTTAACACCAACGATAGTTTGGTTGCCTGAGTCGATGCGAGCTTGAGTGCGAGCAGCAGCTTCTTCGATACGCATTTTTGGAAGACCTGTTTCGATAGCAGCAGCCATACCACCAAGTTTTTCGATTTCTTCGATGTGAGCCCAAGCGCGTTCAGCGAGGTCGTTAGTGAGGCTTTCGATGTAGTATGAACCTGCCCATGGGTCGATTTCGCGGCACACTTGAGTTTCTTCTTGGATGTAGATTTGAGTGTTACGAGCGATACGAGCTGAGAAGTCAGTAGGCAATGCGATTGCTTCGTCGAGAGCGTTAGTGTGAAGTGATTGAGTGTGACCAAGAGCTGCACCCATAGCTTCGATACATGTACGACCTACGTTGTTGAATGGGTCTTGTTCTGTAAGTGACCAACCAGAAGTTTGGCAGTGAGTACGAAGAGCAAGAGATTTAGGGTTTTTAGGGTTGAATTGTTTAACAATTTTAGCCCAGAGGAGACGAGCTGCACGCATTTTTGCAATCTCCATGAAGTGGTTAGTACCGATAGCCCAGAAGAATGACAAACGTGGAGCGAATGTGTCGATGTCCATACCTGCGTTAACACCTGCGCGGAGGTATTCAAGACCGTCAGCGAGTGTGTAAGCCAACTCAATATCTGCAGTTGCACCTGCTTCTTGCATGTGGTAACCAGAGATAGAGATTGAGTTGAATTTAGGCATGTTTTTAGCTGTATATTCGAAGATGTCAGCGATAATCTTCATAGAGAATTTAGGTGGGTAGATGTAAGTGTTACGCACCATGAATTCTTTGAGGATGTCGTTTTGGATAGTACCAGCCATCTCTTCGAGTTTAGCGCCTTGTTCAAGACCTGCGTTGATGTAGAAAGCCATAACAGGAAGCACACCACCGTTCATTGTCATAGAAACTGACATTTTGTTCAATGGAATACCGTTGAAAAGTACTTTCATATCTTCTACAGAGCAGATAGATACACCAGCTTTACCTACGTCGCCGACAACGCGTGCGTGGTCAGCATCGTAACCACGGTGTGTAGCCAAGTCGAATGCTACTGACAAACCTTTTTGACCAGAAGCAAGGTTACGACGATAGAATGCGTTAGACTCTTGAGCAGTAGAGAAACCTGCGTATTGGCGAATTGTCCAAGGACGCATAGCGTACATACCGCTATAAGGGCCACGAAGGAATGGAGGAAGACCTGCAACATAGTTGAGGTGTTCGAGACCTTCAAGGTCTTCTTTTGTGTAAATTGGTTTTACTGGAATTTGTTCAGGAGTCAACCAATTTTCACCGTTGACTGTAGCTTTGCTAGCAGCAACTTCTTTGATGTTTATATCATTAAAATTTGGTTTCATGTTTTTTTAGATATGAGATGTGAGACACGAGATATGAGACTCGTAGTCACACATTGTTATTTATTTTTTGTTTAAAACCATATAGCATCTTTTGAACCTCATATAATTGTGATAATATATCTTTATATGGATCACCGGTCATATATTCGAGGTCTAAAGATATTTGAAGTAGCGTTTCGAGTTCAAACGAAGAACCAATTGCAATATCAAGAAATCGAGATAATTCTTTATCTGTGTTTCGCCCACAACCTTCAGCTATGTTTGCTGGAATTGAAACTGCAGCTCTTTGAATTTGTGATACAATGCCAAAAGTTTCAGATTTTGGAAAACTTGAAGTTGTAGTATAAATCAATTTTACAACAACCATTGACTTTTGCCAAACTTTAAGTTCCCTAAAATTGTGAATTTTGATATTGTTCATGGCTATTAGTCTAGTATCTCGTGTCTAGCTACTCGTGTCTTACTTTAATAATTGCGCATTGAAGGCTTTAAGTGTATCAAGTACATTCACGCGAACGTGGATGAAGTTTTCGATGCCAGCAGCTTTGAGGTCTTCCATGCAAGCAGGAGCACCTGCAACAACGAAGATTTGTTTGCCATCGATAGCTTTGAATGCAGCAGGAGCGAGTTCTGCGTATTCGTCGTCGCTTGAGCAGAGAACGATGATGTCAGCACCAGCTTTTTGAGCAGCTTCAACACCAGCTTCAACTGTTTCGAAACCGAGATTATCGATTACTTCATAGCCTGCACATGCAAAGAAGTTGCATGAGAATTGAGCACGAGCAAGACGCATAGCCAAGTTGCCGATTGTAAGCATAAATGCTTTTGGACGTTTAGCAGCGCGTTCTGTTGCAAGACGAAGTGCTTCAAATTCTTGAGCAGCGCGTACAGTTGGCAATGTTTCGAGACCACGTGGAGTTTCGCAACCGCATTTGCCACATGCACATTCTTCTTTAGTGATTTTTTCTGCAGCCATTTCGTTGAAGTTAGGGAATTGGTTTGTACCAAGAAGAACTTCTTTACGAGCAGATACATCTTTAAGACGTTTTGCTGATGTAGCTTTCATTGCTTCTTGTACTTTACCTGCTTCAACAGCAGCGAAGAAACCACCATTGTTTTGAACATCGAGGAAGAGTTTCCATGCTTGTTCAGCGATGCTATTTGTGAGGTTTTCAATATAGTAAGAACCAGCAGATGGGTCAGTTACTTTATTGAAGTTAGATTCTTCTTTGAGAAGAAGTTGTTGGTTGCGAGCGATACGTTCTGAGAAATCGTCGCTTTCTTTATATGTAACGTCGAAAGCATTAACAGTCAACGAGTCAACACCTGCGATAGTAGCACTCATAGCCTCTGTTTGAGTACGGAGGAGGTTAACGTGTGCATCGTAGATAGTTTTGTTGAATGTAGAAGTTTCAGCGTGAACACGCATTTTAGCAGCGCAATCGCAAGCAGGAGCATAAGCTTTAACAATCATAGCCCACAACATACGAGCAGCACGGAATTTAGCGATTTCCATGAAGTAGTTACCGCCAACACCCATGTTGAATTTGATTGCTTTACCTGCTTCGTCAGCTGTAAGACCTGTTTCTGTAAGCATAGTCATATATTCAGCACCCCAAGCAAGAGCATAACCGAGTTCTTGTGAGCAGTAAGCACCTGCATTGTTGAGACTGAGAGAGTTAACGCCGATAACGCGATATTTAGGAAGAACAGCAGCAGCTTTTACGATTTCAGTTGCCAATTCTGCGATTTCGGCTTGTTTGAGTTCTTTGCCTTTCAACAACATACGGTTGATAGGGTCAAAGTTGATAGAACCTTCAACTTTAGCAAGGTCAGCACCTTGAGCTTTGAAATAGTCAGCCAAGAGAGCCACCAATTTAGCAGAGCAACGTATGCATACGCGGAAGTTCAATTCTACGCATTCAGGGCAAATACCATTGAGGAGAGTAGCGATGTATTCTGCGCTCAATTCGTTTTTGTTGAGTTTGAAACCGAGTGAGTTGATTCCTTTGTTGAGTACGTCAAGTGCTTTAGCATTAGCTGTTTTAGCACATGTTGCGTCAATGTCTTGACGAACGTACCATTCGTTGTCGGTTTTGGTGCCACGTACGTAAGGAAACTCGCCCGGTGCTGAAGTGGTTGTTTTCAATTCAGCGACGTCTTCCAAACGATAAAAAGGCATCACATTAAACCCTTCGTTAGTTTTCCAAACGAGCTTTTTCTCAAAATCAGCTCCTTTGAGGTCTGCATTGATTTTTGCCATCCACTCTTCTGTAGTGACAGCAGGGAAATCAGCTAAGAGATTTAATTTCTTTTCAGCCATAAGATTAAGTATATAAAATAGTGATTAATGATTAGTTATTAGTTAGTAACGATTGTTTATAACTTTATAATCTAATAAGCATGCAAAGTTAATAAATTTTTGTCAAATAATAGCACTTTTTTCTTCTTTTTTTAGATATAGTGTAAAAATAAAAAAACACGAGAACGGAAAATACCGTGTCTCGTGTCTTATATCTCATATCTTGTGTCTAAATTAAATTCTGATTTCTTAAAAATTTGTCTATTTGAGCATTGAAGTCTTTTTGTCCGTTGAATAGAAATTTTACTTCTATTCCTATAATGTATAGATTATTTTTGATTGTGTCTGGTAAATCCATATTTACTAATCGAGCTGCATCTTTTTCTGTCGTAATGATTATGCGATTGTTTGTTTTTAGAGCTTCGAAATCGTGGGCTATCTCTTTTATGTCGTGCGATGTAAATTTGTAATGATCAGGATATTTGAATGCAGTTATTAAACTTGCATATTGTTCGAGATGTTTGTGTAGATGTTGAGGCTGGGCAATACCTGTTACCAATATTATTTCTTTGTTGTTCAGGTCTATACTTTTATTGGTAAATAAACCTTTAGGTTCTGTGTATGTGAGACTTGTGTAGTATAGAGTTTGATAGGGGAAAGGTCTTATTTGTACGCGAGTAGATAGCATATCTACAGGCATAAGTGAGTCGGGACATTTGGTGAAAATAATTATGTCAGCGCGGTCAGTATTATTGCTTGATTCTCGTAACTCGCCGAGTGGGAGCATAGAATCATGGTAAGTTAAACGATTATAGTCTATGAGTAAAATGTTCAAGTCGGGATGTAGTTCACGATGTTGATATGCATCATCAAGGATAACTACTTTAGGCGGATTTTTTAAATTATTTAGTTTTTTTAGAGCGTGATGTCTATTTTTGTCAACAGCTACAATTGTATTGGGATATTTGCGTTTAATTTGGTATGCTTCATCACCTATAGTTGAAGCATTGCTATGTTCATCAGCAAGGCGAAAATTATGTGTTGAACGTTTATATCCACGGCTTAAATAAGCAGTGCTTATTTTGTTGGATAAATATGATAAAAGATACTCAGCATGAGGAGTTTTGCCAGTTCCACCTACTGTGATATTACCTATTGAAATGGTTGTGATAACGCTTTTTGAGCTGCGATATATACCCAAATCAAATAGTTTATTACGTATGCCAACTCCGATGCCATATAGCATCGATAATGGTTTTAACAATATGTGTTTCAGAGTATGGTTCATATAAGGAAAAAGGTTATTCTTCTTTTGTGTTTTTTGTTGTATTAGATTTCTTTATTCTTTTAACGGTGTGTTTTATTTTACCAATAAAAAAGTTTAATTCTAAAGTCGATTCTGTTTCTGATGTTTCTAAATCAGGCATAACTATATCTGACAAAACTTGACCAAAGTGTTGCATTTTGGATGTTTGTTTGTCTGGATCTGTTTCTTTATGTAATTCAACTAACTCTTTTTTTAGATTTCGTACTTTTGTGAAAGTTTCGATAATAGCAAATGTAACATTTAATGCTTTTTTACTTTTGAGAATAGTAGCAAGCATATATAATCCTTTTTCAGTAAATACTTTAGGTAAAGTTCTGCTTTTCGTGGATATTTTTGTGGTCGAATTTTTCGACCGCAAATCAGAAAGTTCATCTAATGTAATAGAGAACATATAATCACTCGGGAATTTATCAGGATTATTCTTTACTGCTTCATTGATTCTTTTCGTTTCAACTTCATATAATGCAGCAACATCAGCATCCGTTATAACTGGAATATTACGTATATAAACTATGCTATTGTGCACATCTGTTAGTAGTTCCGAATTTATTATTGTTGAATTTTTAGGTTTTAATATTTCGTTTTTCATAGGTTTTAGTTAACTTCATCGATATAAAACTCCGCATGGCATCTGTGTCATCCGTATTTTTTTCGTCAAGGCTCAAGACCGTTGGTTCCGTGTGCTATAAAGTTATATCGAACTCACGTTAGTTAAGTATTTTATTCAAACTTTTCTCTCCAATGGCGTAATTGTTTCACCGACTCTTCCCCCCACTTCTGCATCTTTTTCTCCACTCGTTCGTATGAATCTTCCGTGTCAAGACGTGTTTTTGAAAAGAATTTGTCGGCATAGCAAATCAATTGTTCTTCCAACGTCACAGGAGACAATTCTCTATGTGGTACAGGCAAATCTCTCGCAATAATATCTGCCAATCTCAATCCCGTGCCAGTATGTCGTTCGCACACCAATGCGTGGCGATGCAATCCTTCGCGCCGCATCATTTCTGCTCCTAAATATCCATGTTCGATATAACGATGTGTGCCAAAACATTTTATGCCCGGAGCATCTGTCTCTAATATCCCAATGTCGTGCAACATCGCAGCCTCGGCTATAAATTCAAGGTCAAGCCCTAACTCTGGGTGGCGACGAGCCAAAGCCAATGCTTTATCACGCACTGCTTCCGAGTGTTTCACAAGTATATTGTACAAATCACTGCCTGGTATATAATATTTTTCTATTATTTCGTAAGGATTCATTTTTATTTAGGGAATAAGGAATAGTGGGTGTTTTTATTTTTTTATTTTGAGTTTTTCAACAATAGAATTATTCTCGTCGCTTAGTTTTATAATATAAATGCCATTTTTTAGATTGAGTTCGGAGGTTGAAATGGTGTAGTCGTTTGTGTTGATTCTGTCGGTATAAATTAATTGTCCTGTTGTTGAGTAGATGTCTATTTTGTAGTCTTCAGCTGCAGCAATACCAATTATGCCATTTCCGCCATACACAATTCGGTTATCATTCATATTAATCGATTCTGTTGGAGTGCTAATATTAAGTTTCAATCCTACAACCACAGGATCATGATCCGACGAGCGGTACATATTGTTTTGATAACTATACCCATCGTATCCAAATACAGAGGCCTCATCTGCATTTATATGAAAAACCTCGCATCCAGTCACTTGATTTTCAATAGTCTTATTAGCTAATGCGTGGTCAAGACATCCTACCGTGCCTCGATATGAATAAGAATAACCTTCATCTCCTTCAAATTTTTTAATTAAATTAGTGTAGTTTGCATCTGTAAATATACGGATTGGGTCTTCCAATGAATAAGCATTTAAATCGCCCATTATTAGCACATCTTCATCTCCAAAATATGAAGCACACGATTTTGCGAATGTTATTACAGCCGTAGCTTCACGCACTCTATCACCATTATATGTGCTCTGACCATCGCCTTTATCGGCATTGTCGCCCGAACCTTTACCGCTTTTGGCTTTAAAGTGATTTATCATATATATAAATCTCGCACCCGTTGCTAATACTTCAAATCCTTGAGCTTTTTTTCTATGTTTAACGCCAGTGTCATTCGATTGCAACTGTCTGATTGGTTTTACTTTGCTCGCTTTGTATAAATATCCAGCTTTTGTGTATGTTCCATAGACTTGTGTGCCATCGTTTATATACTCATATTGTGCTGAAGGGTCGAGTGCATTTAATGCATTAGCCAATTTCTCTAAAGCCACCTGTCCTTGTTGTACTTCAACCAAGCCAAACACATCGGCATCAATCGCTGCCAACGCCTTCACTATCTTCGCATGTTGTTTCTCTGCCTCTGTTTCAGAAGCAGGACCATAATCCCCATCCCATTCTGTCGCAATATAGATTTTCAAATTAAAACCACAAACTTTTATGTCATAATCGCCCAATTCTGCAATTTCAATTGGACGCTCATTTCCTTCAAACATAGGCTCTTCTATTGGTGTAATTGTATATCCATATTCTTCAATTGTAAATACACCCACGATTTTATTAGTATATGCACCCGTGCGGATATAATCTTTATCGCCAGTCCAAGGTCGAGGATTAGGGTATTGCTCGTTTGACCCATCACTTAATATCAATTGGTCAAATTCATTCTCTGCTACGATGTTTCTATACTCAGCCGACCCTGGTAATGCAACCTCTGTTGGCGACATCAACCTCTTGCTCGACAAGGTAATCTCACCATACTTATTCCAATTACCAGTATTCGTAACATATAACGTCTGATTCAGCTCTATAGTCTTACCCACATATTGACTTGCATTCTTAAAATCATCGGGCCAAGTCAATTTAATTACTTCATTTGTCGCAAAAATATTTGATATTGCGATAGTTAATATAATAAATGTATAAAAAAATCTTTTCATAAGAGCACATTAATTCTAATATAATATGCAAAATTACACATTATTTATTGCATTACCAAATATTTTATAAAATTTTTCATTTATAAAGTTACATTGAATTTGTTTTAATTTATATAGTTGTATGGAAAATATAGATAGCGTGGCGTCTAAATCATCTAGAATATCTAATTTTCACAATATTTTCATCAAAATCTTGTAATGCTAAATTTATTGAGCCAAAAATCTTTTATTTGCTTGCAGATTCACAAAATAAGTTGTACCTTTGCATAATTGAATTAGAAAATCGGCGGTTATCTAATACTCTTAAATTAGCTAAGCTATCTAATTCGTTAATAACTAATAACTACTAATTAATAACTAAATAAAAATGGCTGAATTTCGTTATCAACCTCTCATCGAACTCGGAGAGGACAAAACTGAGTATTATTTGCTTACTAAAGACTATGTATCTGTAAGTGAATTCGAGGGCAAACCAATCCTCAAAATTGAAAAAGAAGGTCTTACTGCTATGGCACAAGCTGCTTTCCGCGATGTATCATTCCTTCTTCGTGAAGACCACAACAAACAAGTAGCTAAAATCCTTAACGACCCAGAAGCAAGCGAGAACGACAAATATGTGGCTCTTACTTTCCTTCGTAATGCCGAAGTGGCTGCTAAAGGTCAACTTCCTTTGTGTCAAGACACTGGTACTGCTATCATCCACGGTGAAAAAGGTCAACAAGTATGGACTGGTTGCTGCGACGAAGAGGCTCTCTCTCTTGGTGTTTATAACACTTACACTCAAGAAAATCTTCGCTACTCTCAAAATGCGCCTCTCAACATGTACGACGAGGTGAACACTAAATGCAACCTCCCTGCTCAAATCGACATCCACGCTCACGAAGGCATGGAGTATCACTTCCTTTGTGTTACTAAAGGTGGTGGTTCTGCCAACAAAACATATCTCTATCAAGAAACTAAAGCACTTCTCAACCCATCGACTTTGGTGCCTTTCTTGATCGAAAAAATCAAAACTTTAGGTACTGCTGCATGTCCTCCTTACCACATTGCTTTCTGTATCGGTGGCACATCGGCTGAGAAAAACCTCCTCACTGTGAAACTCGCTTCTACTCACTATTACGACGAACTCCCTACTACTGGTAACGAATTCGGTCGTGCTTTTCGCGATGTAGAACTCGAAAAACAAGTGCTCGAAGAAGCTAACCGCATCGGTCTTGGCGCACAATTTGGTGGCAAATATCTTGCTCACGACATCCGTATCGTACGTATGCCTCGCCACGGCGCATCTTGTCCTGTAGGTATGGGCGTAAGCTGTTCGGCTGACCGTAACATCAAATGTAAAATCAACAAAGACGGTATTTGGATCGAAAAACTCGATGACCAACCAGCACGTCATATTCCAGAAGAACTTCGTAACGCAGGCGAAGGTGATGCAGTTCGTATCGACCTCAACCAACCTATGAGCGAAGTACTCAAAGAACTCGACAAATATCCAGTATCTACTCGTCTCTCTCTCAATGGTACTATCATTGTAGGTCGCGACATTGCTCACGCTAAAATCAAAGAACGTCTCGATCGTGGTGAAGAAATGCCTGAATACCTCAAAAATCACCCTATCTACTACGCTGGCCCAGCCAAAACTCCTGCAGGTCTCCCTTGTGGTTCTATGGGTCCAACTACTGCTGGTCGTATGGACTCTTATGTTGACCTCTTCCAATCTCACGGCGGTAGCATGATTATGTTGGCTAAAGGTAACCGTTCACAACAAGTTACTGACGCATGTCAAAAACACGGCGGTTTCTATCTTGGTTCAATCGGTGGTCCTGCTGCTATTCTTGCTCAAAACAACATCAAGAGTATCGAATGCGTTGAGTATCCTGAACTCGGCATGGAAGCAATCTGGAAAATCGAAGTAGTTGACTTCCCTGCATTCATCCTCGTTGACAACAAAGGCAACGACTTCTTCAAACAACTCAAACCTCGTTGCGCTTGCAAATAAGTAGTTGAAATTTTTGTCGGACTAGTCCGACTTGTCTGACTCGTCGGACCGGTCAGACTAGTCCGATAAAAAATTCCTATATAGCTATTAAAACTCTAACTGATAAGAATTATACTGCCGTAAGGCAAATAATTATGCATTATGCATTGTGAATTATGAATTGTAAAAAGCATATCCCAAACACAATCACCCTCTTAAATCAGTTTTCAGGCATCATTGCCAGCATCTTCGCCTATAACTCTCGTTTCGACATGGCTTTGCTCTTTGTCCTCATAGGCGCATTACTCGATTTTATGGATGGGGCAGTGGCGCGATTACTTCACGTATCATCGCCTCTTGGCAAAGAGCTCGACTCTCTTGCCGATGTTATCACATTTGGCCTCGTGCCAGGTATGATAGCTTTCCGTCTGCTTGCTCCGCTTGCCGAAGTATGGACCTACTTGCCATATTTGGGATTTCTCATAACGCTTTTTTCAACCTATCGTCTCGGTAAATTCAATATTGACGAACGCCAAACATCTTCATTCATCGGACTTGCCACTCCAGCCAACGCTATCTTCTGGCTCGGCATGGCGTATGGCTATCAGTCGCTATTAGAAGCAATTTCTCCATGGTGGATTTTGGTTGCAGTCCTATTGTTTTCTTATCTCTTGGTCTGCGAGTTGCCAATGTTCTCCCTCAAATTCCACAACTTCCGTTGGGCAGACAACCGCATCCGCTATATGTTTTTAATAGGAGTTGTTGTATTAGCTATATGCTTTGTTAGTAAGTCTTTGCCATTGATAATATTGTGGTATATTCTGTTGTCAATAGTTGGAGCTATTACAGTTAAAAGGAAATAAGTTTTTAGATATTAATTTATATGAAACGATACTAATGGTTTAATAATCAATAGTATCGTTTTTTTTTGTAAAAAAAATTAAATATATTGTATATATAATAATTTTTTTTGTATCTTTGCAGTCGCAAATGGTTCCTAAAATGGTTACGCCATTTTTGGGTTAAAAGGGAATTCGGTGTAAATCCGAAACAATACCTGTTGCTGTAATTCCTAAAAATAGGTTTATTGTACTCTCTGCCACTGGTTAACACTGGGAAGGCGCAATAAACGGGATAAGTCAGAAGACCTGCCTTTGCTTTCTAAATCGATTATACCCGCAGGATAACGGGCAAATCAAAACACTTGCATATTTTCTGATTTTAAAAAAAGTTCAATGATGAATGAGTAATTAGGGGCTATTTGTACTCTGTACTCTGTTATCTGTACACTTAAATTTATATTGTGTTTTTGATAAATATTGTCGTATCCTGCGCTGTAAAAAAGTTGCAGGATACGACTTTTTTTATTCATACATGAAAAAATCACTTTATAAATTTTATTTGGATGCTGATAAAAAAAATGTTTTTATTCGTAGTTGCTCTATTTTTTATGCAATTACTATTGGCTCAAACTGACAGTAAATCAGACTCTCTTTATTGGCAGTCGTATTTCGATAGCATTCAACACCTCCCAGAAGTGGAAGTTGTGGCACAATCATTTAAAGAGGTTATTCCTGCTCAAACTATGAAAGGTGTTGAATTAGAGATGCTTCGTTCTCATAGCGTAGCAGATGCACTGCGCTATTTCTCTGGTGTTCAACTCAAAGACTATGGTGGCGTTGGTGGTATTAAAACCGTAAATATTCGTTCAATGGGTACTAACCACATGGGTGTATATTATAATGGTATTGAGTTGGGTAATGCCCAAAATGGGCAAGTAGATTTGGGCAAATATTCTCTCGAAAACATTGAAGCTGTGTCGCTTTACAATGGTCAGAAGAGTGATATTTTCCAATCGGCTCGCGAATTTGGTTCGGCTGGATCGATATATCTCACCACTCGTTTTCCTAAATTCAAAGAGGGCGAACAATGTCACCTCCGTGCTGGTCTTCGTGCAGGCTCGTTCGATTTATTAAATCCTTCTATTACATTCGAATATAAATTGTGTGAGACGGTCAGTGCCAGTTTCAATGCCGAATGGGTAAACGCTTCTGGTAAATATAAATTTCGCTATCGTCGTGTAACACCATCAGGCGAATTAGCTTACGATACTACTGCTATTCGTGAAAATGGCGACATCGATGCTGTGCGTTTAGAGGGTGGTGTACATGGTTATTTGCCTAAAGGGCTCTGGAAAGTCTATCTCTATCACTACAATTCTGAGCGTGGTATTCCGGGTGCAATTGTTAACAACGTCTGGCGTCGCGGCGAGCGTATTTGGGATAAAAACTCCTTTATTCAAGGCACTTTTGAATACGAATTCTTACCTAAATTGCAAACTCGTTTCAATACTAAATATGCCTACGATTACACTCGTTATGTCAACAACGACGATAAGTTGATACATGTAGATAACATTTATAAACAACGTGAAATGTATATTTCGTTGGCTAATAAATACGAAATTCTAAAGAATTGGGATGTATCACTTTCGTATGACTTCCAATGGAATGGTTTGTCTGAATATATGGAAGTGGAGCGTTTCACTCATTGGTTGTCGGTAGCAACTGCCTATTCTTTAGCTGATTGTCTCAAAATGCAAGCTTCGGGCTTGATGACCTATGTTGATGAGGAGGATCGAGGTCGCGACTCGGTGCCCGACAAGGTAAAAATCACACCTGCTGTTTTTATTTCATACAAACCTTTCCGTCCTAATTTTGTCTTGCGTGCGTTCTATAAACATAGTTATCGTATGCCTACATTCAACGACCTTTACTACACCGACATGGGTAATGCCTACCTAAAACCTGAAACTGCAATACAATACAACGTTGGTATTCTCTACGATTTAGTTCAAGAAAAGAGCTGGTTTAAATACTTCAAAATAGGTGCTGATGCTTATTATAATAATGTAAAAGATAAGATTATAGCCTACCCAAAAGGGCAACAATTCCGTTGGACTATGCTCAACCTCGGTCGTGTGAAGATTATGGGTGTCGATGCTCAGTTGGGCATGACTTTCGGCTTGCCTTACGACATTGATTTGACTACTAAACTACAATACACTTATCAAGAAGCCATCGATGTAACTAATCCAGCCGACAACTATTATGGACATCAAATCCCTTACATCCCTTGGCATAGTGGTTCCGCAGTGGTGATGTTGGATTGGCGAGGCTGGCATTTAAACTACAGTTTTATCTATACTGGTGAGCGTTACAATCAACAAGAGAACATTCGCTACAACTACACTCAACCGTGGTACACAAGTGATGTTTCGCTTATGAAGTCTTTCAAAATCAAAAAAGTAGTCATGAAAGCTACCATCGAAGTAAACAATCTCTTGTCACAAGACTATGATGTCATCCTCAATTATCCTATGCCTAAACGCAACTATCGTTTCGGACTTGTAGTAGAAATTTAACGTATGAAAAAAGTATTATTTTATATATTGATTATTGCTATTCTTTATAGCATAGCTGCTTGTCGCCAAGACGAGCTTGTTGTGCCTACCGAATACGAAATACTCCCATTCGACATCGACCCTGATGCTGACCCTATTGGGATGTACATTCTCAACGAAGGTAACATGGGTAGCAACAAGGCATCTATTGACTTTGTTGATTTCAAAAATGCCTACTATGTGCGCAATATGTACGCCGAGCGCAATCCTACGGTCATCAAGGAGTTAGGCGATGTGGGCAACGACATACAAATTTATGGCAATAAAATCTATGCTGTGATTAACTGCTCTCACAAGGTCGAAGTGATGGATGCCCACTCTCTTATCCGCATCGGACAAATCGATATCCCCAACTGTCGTTATATCAAATTCGCTAAAGGCAACGCTTATGTATCAGCGTATGTAGGACCCGTTGCCATCGACCCTGATGCACAATTGGGCGCAGTCTATCGGGTTGATACTGCATCACTTATGATTACGGGCAAATGCACCGTAGGCTATCAACCCGATGAGTTAGAAATCGTAGGCGAATACATTTACATAGCCAATTCAGGTGGTTATCGTGTGCCTAAATACGACTATACCGTCTCGGTTGTTGAAATGTATGGTATGACACAAGTCGAAAAAATCCCTGTAGGAATTAATCTGCATCGTATCGAGGCTGACAAATATGGTAAACTCTGGGTTACTTCGCGAGGAAATTATGGTTCAGTGCGTTCCAAAATGTTTGTTCTGGAAAGAGAGAATAAGTTTTCTCACAAAATGGTTGTTACCGACACACTCGATATCCCTTGTTCCGAAATGTGCATACAAGGCGATTCGCTCTATTTCTATAGTGTAGAGTGGAACAACCAAGAGGAGCGCAATAACATTACCTACGGAATCATCAATGTCCGCACACGCGAACTAATCACCGACCACTTCATTACCGATGGCACTGAGAAGAACATCGAAATCCCCTATGGAATCAACGTCAACCCAGTTAATGGAGACATCTACGTCACCGATGCCAAAAACTATGTTTCGAGTGGCGCACTACATTGCTATAGTAGTGAAGGCAAAAAAAAATGGTCTATCCGCGCTGGAGATATCCCTGCCCACATGGTTTTTTTATTTAAAAAATAATTTACCTTCGAGTAACCCAACTCAATAGCAACCCTTAAGCAAACTGCACCGAAGAAAACATCCAAGGCGTGAAAGTAAAGATAAGTTCGCTGTTGGTTCTCAACTAAAGAAAAAAAACAATTGCAAAATATATACAACCAATGAAACTATATCGTCAAATACAACCATTTTTACTCTGTTATCTGTACTCTGTACTCTTTTTTGTCTCTTGTGCCCCTCAAATCGAAATGGTCAGCCTTGGTATCGACGAAGAATATGCTATCGAGCGAATGCGTCTTCTGCATTTGCATCCTGAATTTACAGGCGAATCTTATCTCTGGACCATGAAAGATTCACTTGGTAACGATTCCGTCATTTCCACCGAACGCGACCTATTCTTTGTAGCAAGCAAGGTAGGCACCTATTATATTCGACTAAACATCATTGATAATACCGACCCTGTCGAGCACAACGTAAAAGTCGTAGTGTGGCAAGAGCAAGTAGCCTATAGTCGCTACATCACCAAGGTCTACGAATATCGTCCTGCGCCTGGTCAGTTTGTCAACCTATTGCCCGAATATAAAGAGGGCGACACCGAAGAGTCGATGTGCGATAAGGTTTTAGAGTGCATAGGCGATAAAAACGACGTACTCATCTCTCTTGGTGGTTATGGAGGTTATGTAACCTTTGGTTTCGACCACACCGTAGTCAATGCGCCTGGCGAGATGGATTTTAAGATACTCGGTAACTCATTCTATGCAGAAGCCAACCCCAATCCCAATGCTCCTGAGTCAGGTGGTAGTTCCGAACCTGGCATCGTGATGGTTGCCCTTGACCGTAATGGCAATGGCTTGCCTGATGATGAATGGTATGAACTTGCTGGTAGTGAATATCACAAACCAGAAACAGTTCACAACTATACTATTACTTATTATCGCACTCCATCTGACCATGTTGCTACACCAATACCTCAAACGCCTATTACTGACACTTCTTATATTGCGTGGATAGCTAACGACGGCTCTACTGGTTATATCGAAAAAAATTCTTATCATCGCCAAGAATATTTCCCTCAATGGATTGACTCTGATGAAATTACTTTCTCTGGTACACGCCTCGCTCATAATGCGATTGACGAAAGTGGCATCGGTAGTTACTATGTCCTATATGCCTACGATTGGGGTTATGCCGACAATCATCCTAACGAGGTAGAGGATAAAAGTTGCTTCAATATAGATTGGGCTGTTGATAAAGACGGCAACCCGGTGCATCTCGATGGAGCCGATTTCATCCGAGTCTTTACAGGTGTCAATCAGTCTTGTGGGTGGCTTGGCGAAACATCCACCGAACTCTGTCGTGCCGAAGACCTCCATATCGAACTCTCTACAATCCCAAATCCTTAACTATACACTAATCTCTATATAATAATATGAAAAAACTTACCCTATTATTCTGCATAATCGCTTCCGTATTATGCACTAACATCAAAGCGCAAGACTACACCAATGGCGCTTATGTTCTCAACGAAGACTGGTACGGGCACAACAACAGCACACTCAATTTTTGGAATCCCACTACCAGCACCATTGACTATCTCATCATGCAGATGGCAAACAATTACGAGTATTCACTCGGTTGTACCGCCCAGTATGGCCAACTCTATGGCGACTATATCGTCATTATAGCCAAACAAGACCGCGACCCAGGCGAACCTGCCGATGTGCAATCTGGTCGTATCACTATTCTAAACAAAAACACACTCAAACCTATTGGCGACGAAATCTATCCCCTTATTTCTATCAACGAAAATGATAAATCTGATGCCGATGGTCGTGGTGTATGCTTTGTCAACAACGAAAAGTTCTATGTCGGTACATCCAACGGTATTTATGTGTTCAAGTGGGATGATAAAGGCAAAATCTTCACTTGGAATTCTGAAGCTATCATCGACGGCACAGGCAACAACCTTATCACAGGCGATGAGGTCAGCAATGCCGATGGTCTTGGTCCTCTCTACAAAAATCAAATCGGTATGATGCTTCGTACTCAAGATTATGTATTTGCTATCAAACAAGATTTGGGTGTAATGGTCATTGATCCCGAGACAGACGATGTGGTAAAAATCATCGAAGGCTGTTTCTCTACTATGGCTCAAAGCAAAGACGGCAACATTTGGGTAGGTGTCAACTATCAAAAAGAGGGTTACGAGTCTAATCTCCAATATCCATACGGCTGGAATGGCAACGCATGGAATGGTTCACAACTTATGTGCATCGACCAATACACTCTCGAAACTCGCTGTGTTGATTTAGAAGAAGGGGGTGTGCCTCAATCATGGTATGCTTGGACAGCTGGCACTCTCACTGCAAGTAATACCGAAAACACTCTTTATTTCGTATATACCGACCCAAGTGCAGGACAAATCAACTGGTTCCGTAATTGTAAATTATACCGATACGATATTGATAACAACGAGTGTGAAGAAATCTATAATAGTGAAATTGACGGTCTATATTTTTATGGTGGAGCAATCCAATGTAATCCTAAAGATGGTAACATCTATGCTGCTCTCTATATGGGCGAGAATATTGCCACTCAAGACTGGGTCTATGCCATCATCGACAACAAAGGCGAAATGCAACAATATCAAACTCCTATTAAACGCTATTGGTATCCTGCTATGTTCATTTTCCCCGACAACGAAGCCCCAGTGGTAGAGAATCTTTCCGATGTGGCAATCGCAGATGAGAGTCCTATAGAAATCACGCTTGTCGATAAGGTGAAAGACGCCGACTCTAACAATGCCTCTATCATCAAAAGTATAAACAAAGTAGCCGACGAGTCAATCGTGAAAGCCGAAATCGTAAAGGGCAACTTACTCCTAACTCCACTCAAAAAAGGCACAACTTCTGTCGAACTCGCATTCAACTCTAATGGTAAAGTTACTACTAAAGCCTTCAAAGTATCTGTTAAATCTGATATAATTACCTCTACCGAAGATGAAGTCATCAACAAAATAAATGTTATCACCGTCAGAGGCAATGTCATGATTACTGGCATCTCTGATGCTCAACCTATCGAAATCTACAATACTCAAGGTATGCTTATTAAACGTGCTATCATTAATAATGGCGACATCATCTCCGATCTTACTCGTGGCACACTCTATATCATTCGAATATCAAATCAATCATTCAAAATAATTCTTTAAACCTGTAATTTAGTAGCGAATAGAGAGATCCATCCGGAACTAAGTAATGCGCATAATAACTTTCTCACTACTCTCTACTAAAAATATTAATCAATGTAAGGCGAGTTTTACTATTCGTTACTTACTGCTAAAAGTCAAAAATATGAAAAAATCATTTTTTTTAATGCTGTTTTTGTTGTTGGTAACATCATTTACAGCGAAGGCTGGCGATCAATTCGTCCCTAAAACCTATTCTTATACCGAAGTCGGCTCTAATGCAGACAAATCTTTCTATGTCTATTTTTATGATCTATTTACCTATCCAGATGCAATATCTATCTCAACAGATATTTCTAAAATCGACACTATTACGATTTCTGCCTCTTCAGGCGATGAGTCTATCATTAAACTGACCTCTATTGGTCAGCACATGAACAAAACTCGCTTACAACTCAAACGTGTTGGCCAATCTAAAGGCGAAACTACATTCACCGTATCTATCACTTATCGTGGTGAAACTATCACCAACACATTCCCTGTGAAAGTATATGGCGTAACCACATCTGGCACAAAAACCTACTTACATCCCGATTCTGCAAGCGTAATTCTCGACCCTATTGCGTCTGCAAAATTCTATAAAGATGCCGAAAAAACTGCCTCTACATTGACTATCGATAATGCTTCGGAACTTAAATATGGTACTGCCGAACTAGTCGATGGCGGAAATGGCTACAAAGTGATTAAGTACACTCAAACAGGTTCTCAAAATCACATTGTTTCTGAGATTATTAAATATACCATTACTTTGTCCGATGCAAGCGAGTCGTCGTCGAATATCTTCACTACTTATATAACTAAAAATTGTTATAGTACTAAAATCGTGGAATATCAACCTGCTGCTGGTCAATTCCGTGTCGAAAGTGCGTGGGACAATCCAAATAATGGTACTGGCCTTAGCCTCGGTGCATTGGGTGGATACGTGGTGTATGGTTTCGACCAACCTATATACAACAATCCTCAAAACCCTTATGGTGTCGATTTTACTATCGAAGGCAACTCGTTTGTGGCGAATGAAAAGGGTGTGTGGACCGAACCTGGTGCTGTACAAGTAATGGAAGATAAAAATGGCGATGGTATTCCTAACGATGGCGAGTGGTACGAACTCGCTGGTAGCGACTATTGGCTCTCGACTACTAAACACAATGTCGAAATTACCTATTATAATCCTAATTACAACAGTCGCTATTCTGTGCCTTGGACTATGAAATGGGAAGAGAATGGCGAAACTCATTACAAACATGGTTGTGTAGTAACTAACAATTTCCACAATCACACTTTCTATCCTGACTATTTCTATAATCAAGATAATCCTAATCCTGAATATCGTTGGTATAATCCAAGTATATCACGCGACTCTATCACCTTCACTGGTTTGAATTATATTCGTGGTTGTATTGATATGCGTGCCCCTGCTTATATTGAGTTCTATACTTGTGCTGGTTTTGGCTATTGCGATAACAAAGGTTTCGTAAAAGACGATTCTCGTATTGCTCAAAATCCTTATGGTCGTTTCTATTTGGGCGAAACTGCTGGCGATGGTATGGACATCAGTTGGGCTGTTGATAAAAACGGCAATCATGTCGATCTCGAAAAGATTGATTTCGTTAAAGTATATACTGCTGGTCAAGTCAATGCGGGTTGGCTTGGCGAATGGTCTACCGAGGTATCGAATTGCGCTATAACGCTTCCTGACCCTACCTATGTGCCTCGCGATTATTACTACAACTATGTCGGTATCACTCAACTTCAAGTACCTAAAGGCCATACTTGTAAATACGATGGTATTCTTTTCAAAAATGGTCGTCCTGTGAAAGATGCCACTCCACATTGGTGGATTACTACCGACAAAGAGGGCAAACTCACCGAAGGTGCCTCTGCTATTGCTACTATTGACAACACTGGTCTGCTCACTGCCCACGACTATGGTACCGTGTGGGTACACTTCTCGGCTATGGATAGTATCCCACAAGAGTCGTTTGAGGTGTCGGTTTCTAATCTCAAATCTGTTGTTATCTCTCTCGAAGGCAACACAGGCCCTACAAGCGACAAATTGTCGTGCGTAGTAGGCGAGCGAGTCTATATCAATGTTGAAAGTGAAGATGCTAGCTCTGATGTTATCAACGAGTCAACATCCAATCGCTTCATCTACGACACTTATACTTGGCTCAACTCTAATCCAGAGGTTGGTACTATCGACCAAGGCAATTTCATTGCTTTGAAACCAGGAGTAACCACTCTAACAGCTGTTTCTAACATCGACCCAGATTTAAGCGATCAAATCGAAATCAATGTGCTTGACGTGCCTGAAATCGTTATTAAACCTCAGCAAATTGCAACTAACCAACCTACTGGCGAACTACGCAACACCAACCTATTCTCTATAAGCAACAATGCTACTGTTTATATGGACGAGGTAGTTGCTACTAAAGGCAATGTCAAGGTTTCGCTCTACAACAACCACCTTTTCTACGAGTTTACTCAAGGAGAATATGCAACTGATATCCTTAAATGCAAAGTTACCTTCTTCGGCAAAAAATACGACCTCGAAGTGCCTATCACTTATGGTCCTTACAACCTTGCTACTCGCAAAAAACTCTTGATGAGCAACACTTTCAACAGCGAAACCTTCGCTTCATTAACCAATACTCGTCTCGAGGGTATTGATGCCGAAACCTATGCCTCTAAGGTCTATGTCGACAAAATAGCTCTTGTCTCTACCGACAATCCTTTCCCTACCGACAACATCCTCGCCGATGGTGCTTATGCTTATGTTGCACAAGGTGCATCTCTTATTCGTTACGACGTAGAATGGGGCAAGACTATTGCAACTGCAACTCTCTCATCTACCGACCGACATGCTCTTGCTGTATATCAAGACAAACTTCTCGTTGGTGATGGTTCTTCTCTCAAAGTATTCTATCGCACAGACCTCGAGGCGTTCAAATCTATCACAATCAATGGTTCTATCAAGCAAATTACACTTAAAGACGATGCTCTATATATCCTTGCTGCTAATGAGGGGGTTGCCCAAATGAATGTTCTAAACCTCACTACATGGACTCTCAATGCCTCTAACATCGAACTTGCTGCTGGTGCCAATGCTTCTGGTATGTACCTCTACAACGATAAATTATATATCGCGACAGGCGAATATTTAGCTTCTCCTGCCTCTATTGTAGAATTTAACACTGTTGACAATACCAGCACTCTCCACTCTGCTACAATCGAAGGTAACATACAATTAGCTCATAGCACATCGGCTATCGCTGGCGACAACATTATTCTCTCTCGTGGAGTGGGCTTTATTACTTATAACATTACAACTGGCTCGTTCGGCTCTGAATCTATACTCTCAGCAGGCGACCAAATACCACTTCTCGCTGTGGGCGAAACATTTGCGAAAGAGTCGGTTGAATATCAACGTTACTACATCGCTTATAATCAAGGTCTCTATGTTTATGAGTCTGACAACCTCACTCAACCAAAACAAACAATCGTAGCCATACCATCAGCTATGACTCTTATGGCTGCAACTGACGAAAACGAAGCCCCTACAGTGAAGAAGGTCTATACAGGTGGTTCTAGTATCTACGAGCGTGCTACATCTGCTAAATCTTGTACATCTGCTAAATTATCAAATTATTTTAACGACAATGGAGGCACAGACGTTAGCAACATCCAAATGTACCTTCGCGAAGATGTCAATTGGATGGAGGTTACTTACGGTACTGATGGCAAAATGACTCCAAAAGTAACATACATTGGTGATGTCGATGCCGATACCGATTTTACATTCCCTCTCGAATGTATTGATAAATATGGTGCTTCTGTCAAAACTACAGCTACATTCACAGTTAAGCCTCGTATCTATAAACCAGTAATCTCTGAGCGTGAAATCAATATCAAGTCTATAGCTGATTCTACCATTGTAGTTCGTAAAGCCATCTCTTCAATATTCGATAATAGTAAAAATACAAAATGTAAATTTGTCAACACTCTTAATGTAAGTGAAAACAATCTTTTTGCTGCCGAAATCGTGAACGATACTCTTGTTATAACTGTTTCTAACTATGTTTCAGGCAACGCTACTATCGAGTTGACTCAAGTGATTAAACACAATACAACAAGTTATGGCGAAAAAACATTCACAGCCTCTATACCTGTTATCGTAGAAAAAACTTCAGTCCTCGCTACATCTATCGCTCTTGATATTACAGAAAAAGAAACTCATATTGGCGAAGGATTTACTCTTACTGCAACTGTATTGCCTACAAACACTACTAACCCTGCAATCGCATGGTCAACTTCCGATTCTATTATTGCAACCGTAGTAGATGGTAAAGTAGTAGCAATAGGCGTAGGTGAAGCAACAATCACAGTGGCAACAACCGATGGCTCTAACCTTACAGCAACTTGCCGTGTCGTAGTAAAACCAACTCTCGCTACATCTATCGCTCTTGATATTGTA
>JAFTSS010000034.1 GCA_017467185.1 Paludibacteraceae bacterium
ACCTTTGTGACAAATTATTAAGATAATGACTAAAGCATATAAATACAGAGGTGGTCGGGGCATACTAGATAAAGACGGTAAGTCCATTTTTGAAAGAGATGTTGCGACTCTCGTGAACAACCAATTATATCTGCCGACTAAGGATGGGCTTAATGATCCAACGGAGGGAGTGTATGGAGATGATGCGTTGCGAATGTTCTTCAAAGTTTTCTCTAAATACTCTCATAATGTAGAAGAGCAATACAACAAGTTCACTGATAAGTTTAGAAATGTAGGAGTATATTCGCTGAGCAAATCATTTGACAATGAATTGCTGTGGGCTTATTATGCTAGTGGTCATACGGGGTTTGCAATCGAGTATGATATTGATATTTTAGAGCAGTCGTTAAATTATAACACCTATGCTAAACAACTATATAAATTTGATGTCGAATACTTGAATGATGTACCTCAGATAGATATTTCAATTATTAGGGGTAACGAGATAGTTGAAATGCTCAAGAGGTTCATTGGCACAAAATCATCGTCTTGGGCACACGAAAAGGAGGTAAGACTTATATTTGAGAATACTGGCTTATTTGAAATTGATTTTAAGGCAGTAACTGCTATATATTTTGGATGTAGAATGCCGGGTAGCGACATTGACTATATTATGGAGAAACTTAAAGGCCGAGGGCTGAAGTATTTTAAGATGGTAAATGTCAATAATTCATATAGGTTTGAAGCAAAAGAGGTTGAAGATAAATATCCTAATGCACCCAAGTTTGTGGCAAATTGTGTTTCCTATGATATTGATAATCTACTCTTGTGTGGGGGCTTAAATGAAGAAGAAATAGCAACCTATAAGAGCTACTTTATCAATGCCCTTGAAATGGTAAAAGACGATCCTAATATCACTGAATTTTATTTGGCAACTATAAACTACAACCAACAGGAACCTATATTAAAAATCTTTGGTTATACAAAGAATCCATTAGCGCCCGTTAAACCATTTGAGTTTAGAGTTGGAGACAATAACAAAGTCATGCGAATAAAATAGCCTGTTATTTAAGAATAAACGACAATAGCCTGCTTGCAGGCTATTGTCGTATTATCTCATTTGTGATAAAATTTTATGGATAGCTGCTTTGTAAATGTCTCGGTCATTAACAATTGCCGAAACAGCTTTTGCTTCATGTCCTAAGGAATCCAATCGACGCTTAATTTCATCTGCCTCTTGCTTATTCCTCGCCTGCGGAAGAAACAATGCTTTCAAACTCTCTACCACCTCTTAAATCTGTTGTTCTGGTGTCTTTTGTATACTATTCATATCAATTTCACTAATAAAATTATAGTCCTACACCCACAAAAATACTGTTTTTCTTATTGGGAATGAAAGATTAGAAAAATTATAATTAACTTTGTTTCGTGAATGTTTTTAATTCTTTAGCAAAATGCCTATAGCTGAATTTAAAGATGATTATAAAACCTATGATTCAGATTTTGTGATTTCAAAATGGATTATGGAGGAAATTCCGCATATATTTGCATCTGATTATGCGGCTTTTATTGAAACCAAAATTAAACTTGGGAAAAAGTTAGGAGTGGATAGTTGTGCTATTGTTTTTGTTGGAAGTTCATCTACTGGATTTAGCCTTAATCCAAGTAAAAATTTCAAAATATATGATGATAAATCAGACATAGATATAGCCATTATATCAAATTACCATTTTAATATAGCATGGCACTATATTAGAAACATAGATAGGAACTCACAAATGCCGATTGTTAAGGCCGCAATAGATGACCATCGCCAACGTCTTGTATTTTGGGGGACTATAGCAACAGATAAGTTGCTTGGACTTTTTCCATTTGGAAAAACATGGGCAGCTGCGATAGATGAGTTGAAAAAGAACCCTATTTTTGAGGATAGAAAAATTAACTTCAGATTATACCAAGATCACGATTCATTAAGAGCGTATCATAGATATAACCTAGAACATAATATAATTAACATATTAGAGGTTGAACCACAGTCAATTACTTTATAATTATGGAAAATTTTTTGAATACTACACTTAGAAATATTGCTTGGTTTAAAAATGCGTATGAAAGAAAGGAGTTAGAAATGAAGCCTCCTTTTCAGCGCAACCCAGTATGGGTTACCAGACAAAAAAGCTTCTTAATTGATACTATATTAAATCGATATCCGATACCTGAAATATATATGCAGGAGACTACAGACAGTATGGGGAATGCAAAATATGTTATAGTCGATGGACAGCAGCGAATTCGTTCTGTTATAGATTTTTTATCGGGTAAGTTTGCTATTGATGAAAAAGATAGCCCAAGTTTTAATGGTGCATCATTTGATGAACTGACAGAAGATTATAAAAAGCAATTTTTCCAGTATAATTTTGTCGTGAGAATCCTTCCCGATGTTGGAGACACTGAATTACGGGAAATTTTTCAAAGATTGAATAGAAATGTTGTCGCTCTCAATAAGCAAGAATTACGACAAGCTACATATAGCGGTAGTTTCATTAAATTAATGAATCAATTATCCGATAAGGAAATTTTTTCTAAAATAGGACTATTTACACCAAACGATGTGCGAAGAATGTTAGATGTTGAATATATTAGTGAATTATCTATTGCTGTTCTAAATGGATTGCAAAACAAAAAAGATAAGCTAGAAACATATTATCAAATATATGAAGATAATTTTTCAGAAGAAGAACAAGTAAAAGAGGCTTTTGATTCGGTATTAGGAGAAATATATAAAATTTTACCAGAAATAAATCAAACGCGTTGGTCTAAAAAAACAGACTTCTATTCTCTATTTCTTGTATTCAACAATCATATTGATTCTCTACCATTATCAAAAGATAATAGGAGTAAAGTCAACTCAATACTAGTAGATTTTGGCAATGAGTTGAAAAGATATTTAAGTGTTACAAAAGAAGGCGATGAGAAATTTTCAATAGATGTCGAAACATATGGAAAGGGTATGAGAGCATCTACAGACCTATCAAGTAGAAAGTTTAGAAATCTTGCTTTAGAGAATATTTTAAAAGATATATGGGATTAACCCATATATCTTTTAAAATAAATAATTATATTTGCGCTTAGTTACGCGTTCTTTTCAATAATGCAGAATAAGACAGTTAAAGGTACTACCTCTAAAACAATTACATTACAATAAATACATTATTCCCTTTTATAAGTTTAGTTCTCGTGACCTGCTCATGATAGCACTAAGTCGGCACTAAGATAGAACTAAGTTGGCACCCAGTCGGAACCTAGTCGGCACCCAGTTGATATAAGGGTGTACAAGTTAGTGCATAAGTTGTGTATAAGCTAATTTAATGATACTACCATGCAAGTGACTATGCAAGTCACCATGCAAGTTCCCAAGTCGTGAAACCTGTTCATAATAGGTTAAAATATCAAGAATTTCTTTACAATTCAATTGCTGATACATTTGATTTCTCAAAAATGCGGGACATGTCTCACTTTTCTGAATAAGACATGCGACTAAAAAATAATCAAACGCGCAAATTTACACTCAACCTATCATAAAATAAATAAAAAGTATTATATTTGCATATTATATGATATGTTACGGTTATGACAAAGAGTACGATGGGAACTAAATTACCCCGAAAGTTGGAGCAGAAAATGCAGGTTGTTGGCGAGCAAATAAAGCTTGCCCGTTTACGTCGTAATTTGAGTGTTGCGCAAGTTGCCGAGCGAGCAACCTGTTCTCCGCTCACGGTTTCACGCATAGAGAAAGGCGTGCCCACGGTAGCGATTGGCATCTATCTGCGTGTGTTGTATGCTTTGCAGCTTGAGGATGATATTCTCTCTTTAGCAAAAGATGACGAACTCGGTAGGGCGTTGCAAGATATGAATTTGCCACAGCGTG
>JAFTSS010000002.1 GCA_017467185.1 Paludibacteraceae bacterium
ATAATCGTCAATCATACGTTTCATTGTGAAACGTGGAGTGATTTCTGAGATAGATTTCTTAATCCATTGAATCCATTCTGGTGAGTAACCTTTAGTGTTTTTAGCAAAATACAAAGGTATGATTTCGTGCTCAAGCATTGAATAGATTGTAGCAGCATCGAGTTGATCTTGATATGCTTGGTTGTCGTAAGTACGTTTTTCAGTCAACGCCCAACCTGCACCTTTCACATAGCCTTCGTACCACCATCCGTCAAGAACTGAGAAGTTGAGAACACCATTCATTTGTGCTTTTTCGCCTGATGTACCAGATGCTTCAAGAGGACGAGTTGGAGTATTCAACCAGATATCAACACCCGAAATCAAGCGTTTAGAAAGACGCATATCGTAGTTTTCGAGGAAGATGATTTTGCCAAGGAATTGTGGCATACGTGAAATTTCAACGATGCGTTTGATCAAACCTTGACCGCCACCATCAGCTGGGTGAGCTTTACCTGTGAAGAGGAATTGTACTGGGTGCACTGGGTCATTCACGATTTTTTCAAGACGTTCGAGGTCAGTGAACAAAAGGTGAGCACGTTTATATGTAGCAAAACGACGTCCGAAACCGATAATCAAAGCGTTAGGATTGATACGATCGAGGATAGAAACGATTTTTGATGGGTCGTTTTGGTTTTTCAACCAAGTTGTTGTAAATTGATCTTTGATATAAGTAATCAATTTGTTTTTCAACGCTGTACGTGTAGCCCAAATTTCTTCGTCTGGCACATTGTTGATTGCGCTCCAAATCTTCATATTAGATTGGTCGCCATAGAAATCGTTGTCGAAATATTTTTCGTAAAGTGCTTTCCATTCAGATGTAGCCCATGTTGGCATGTGAACACCATTAGTTACATAGCTAACATGAAGTTCTTCAGGGAAATAACCTTTCCAAATTGGGTTAAACATCTCTTGGCTCACTTTGCCATGCAACCAGCTCACACCATTAACGGCTTGGCAAGTGTTACAAGCAAATACCGACATAGAGAATTTTTCGTTAGTACCAGGATTTTCGCGACCCATATCCATAAGGTCGTTCCATGAGATACCAAGTTTTGCAGGATATTCACCCATATATTTGCCGAATAGACCTTCATCGAAACTATCGTGACCTGCTGGCACTGGAGTGTGACAAGTGTAAAGGCTTGATGCACCTACAACTTCAAGAGCTTCTTGAATATTAAGACCTTTAGCCACATAGTCAGAAAGACGTTGAAGGTTAAGGAATGCTGCGTGACCTTCGTTACAGTGGTAAAGTTTTTGGTCGATACCAAGTTTTTGGAGTGTAAGCACACCACCGATACCGAGCATAATCTCTTGTTTGATACGGTTTTCCCAATCGCCACCATAGAGTTGGTGAGTGATTTGACGGTCGAATTCGCTATTGAGTTCCATATCTGTATCGAGGAGGAACAAAGGCACACGACCTACTTGAGCTTTCCATACGTTAGCATAAACCACACGGTTAGGATATGGCACTTCAACAACCACCGGATGACCAGCTTCATCTTTCACTTGAGTGATAGGAAGATGACTGAATTGTTGTGGCTCGTAGTTAGCAATTTGTTGACCATCAACGCTAAGTGTTTGTGTGAAATAACCGAAACGATACAAGAAACCAATAGCCACCATGTTAACATTGCTATCAGAAGCCTCTTTGATATAGTCACCAGCAAGGACACCAAGACCGCCTGAATAGATTTTCAAGTGGTCAGTCAAACCATATTCCATTGAGAAATAGGCAACTGAAGGAACATCTGAGCGATGTTCTTTATTCATATATGCAGTAAATTTAGCATACACTTTGTCGAGTTCTGCGAGATATTGTTGGTCACCAGCCAACTCTGTAAGGCGATCCAAATGAGCATTTTCGAGCATACTGATTGGATTATGACGACACTCATCCCACATTTTTTCGTCTAATTGGCTAAACAAATGTTTAGCATCTACATTCCACACCCACCAAAGGTTGTGTGCAATTTCATCAAGACGTTGTAGTTTTTCAGGTAAGCGAGTTTTTACTGTGAAATCAATAAAATTTGATTCATTCACATGATTTACTTTTACTTCCATTGTTTTAATTTACTAATACTAATGCACAATGCACAACCAACGGTCTTGAGCCGTAGCGAAAAATGCACAATGCACAATGCAAGCTAACGCGAAACAAACATTAACTTGCAAAAGTTGTTTTTACTATTGTTGTTAATATTTTATTTAATTCTTTACAATCATTCATCATACTTTCGAACTGAAAATCAGTCAAAAAATCAGTTTCAAAAAGCAATTCTAACCAATATTCAGTCTCACTTGCCTCTTTTAATGCAATATTCATCTTAGCCCCAAAATCAGCTTTCGACTGTCCTCTAATAGCTTCTGATACATTTGCACCAATACTAGTTCCACACCTCAATAATTGCTTCGACAACACAAATTCTCTCTTCTCATCCACAAGATATTTATACAAATTCACAATCCTAATTGCAAACTTTTTACTTTTAGTTACAATAATATTATTATTTTCCATAATTATCAAATAAATCAATTATGCATTGTGAATTGTGAATTGTGAATTATGCATTGTGCATTGTCTAAGCGCTATATCGTATGCCACTTTATAATGCTTAAAGAAATGTTTCCATTGGGCTTTTTTAGCGTATGCTTGAGCTGCAGTTTTCACCGATTTCATCTGTTTTGCATCATTAGCAATCGACATAATATGCTCAATTTGAGCCACTATTTCATCACTAACGGCATCGAAATTATTATCACCACGTTTCACTACACCTACACCTAATTCTATATTTTGTCCTTCGGCATTCACCCAACGGCCAAAGCCTGAAAGGTTGGTTGTAATTGTAGGCACAGCAAACGCCACACTCTCCATCGGAGTATAACCCCAAGGCTCATAGTAAGAAGGGAATACTGTGAAATCAAATCCTGCCAACAAATCGTAATACGACATATTGAACACTCCATCATCGCCCATCAAATAAGCTGGCACAAAGATAACTTTCACACGACTATCCACCGAATTGTTAAATCCATAAAAACGGAATGCGTTTGATACTGGGTCGTTCCATGGTTCAACAAGCTGGTGCGTTGTATAGCGGTCGCCTGGTTGCGACAAATCTTTTGCTCCTTGTTGCCAACCAGGCACAAGAATAAACGCAACGAGTTGTCCATTACCATTATGGTTCAACTTATTCAATGCATTTATATACAAGTCAATACCTTTATTTTTATACTCATAACGACCCGATATTGCACACAATTTTGCATCGTTTGCCACAGGATAACCAAGCAATTCTGATGCTACTTCAAGCAATTTTGCACGCGAACGTTTTGCCAATTCGGTCAAAGCTTTGCCTTTTGGCACAAAGTCGAGTTCAAAGCCATTTGGAGTAACCTCGGCCGAGCGAATTTCGAGCAATTGAGCGCATTCATCATCGGTAATTTCACTCACCGTAGTGAAACAATCAGCCAAATGTGCAGCACGTTTTTCGATTGAATGCTTACTTTCTACATTAAGTTCCGAAGCCATCTGGTCTCCAAAATAACCTGGCATATAATCATATAACGGTTTACCATTGCCCGCTATCGAACGTCCTACTGTCGTAGCATGAGTAGTAAACAACGTTGCTATACGTGGTTCAAAATGTTTCAAATAGCAAAGACCAAAACCAGTCATCCACTCATTGAAATGAGCGACAACCTTTTGGTCTGCCAATTTATAGAAATCATAAAACGCATGCATCACCATGCCAGCCGCATAGCCGAACATACTTGCTTCGTCGTAATCGCCGTATGCATGCAATGAATCTACTTTAGCAGTCTCCCACATCAAACCATATATTTCATCTTTCTGAGCATAAAGCGGAGTAAAATCCACAAGAATTGCCAACGGACGACCAGGCACAATCCAACGACCAACACGTACTTGAAGTCCGAAACGCTCCGCTACATATTCAGCAAACCCCTCTAATTCAACAGTTGGTTCAAAATATATTGACTCTGAACTCTTCCACACGTCAGGACCCACAAACACTACGTTATTCTCACCCACATATTCCACCATCGACTGCGCACGAGTAGATAAAACGGCATAAATTCCACCAATTTTATTGCAAACTTCCCAACTTGTTTCAAATATATAATTAGGTTTCATATTTTAGACTATTAGTAGCGAGTAGCGAGTAACTAGAAAAAACAATCGCATATCGCATATTTTATTGAAGATGCAAAGTTACATAAAGATTTTTAGATATACAAGTATTTTGATAAATATTTTCAAATAAGAAAAATCAACATTCAGCCACACAAAACACCTCTTCTCTTTGTAAATCAAAGCCTTTAATACTAAATGTAACAAATACACTAACAAAACAAAAACATGTTATAAAACATGTTTTCTATATAAATAAAAGAGACGCAAAATATTGCGTCTCTACTATAAACAGATCAAAATATCTTTTACTTAATAATACCACGCGATGAATTGCGCACAAAAAGCAAAATTTCATCACGCTCTGCTGTTGCAGGGAATTCCGATTCAATTTTTGCTATTGCATCAGATGTGTTCAAGCCTGAATTATATATCAAGCGATATACATCTTGAACATTATTTATTTGTTCATTGGTATAACCACGACGACGAAGCCCAATTGAATTGATACCTGCATACGTAATTGGCTCTCGACCAACAGTAACAAATGGAGGAATATCTTTCGTCACCTTCGAACCTCCTTGAATCATCGTATGTTTACCAATATGTGTAAATTGGTGAACTAATGTACCTCCGCCAATTACAGCAAAATCATCAACTTCCACTTCACCTGCCAATTGAGTTGAATTACTCATAATTATATTGTTACCAAGAATACAATCGTGCGCCACATGACAATATGCCATAATCAAACAATTATCTCCAATGACTGTTTTGCCACGAGAGGCTGTACCACGATGAACTGTTGCACATTCGCGAATAGTGGTATTATTACCTATGATAACACACGTATCTTCACCATGAAATTTTAAATCTTGAGGTTCCGCACCTATCACTGCACCTGGAAATACTGTACAGTTTTCACCAATACGTGTACCTGAAAGTATCACTGCATTACTACGGATACGCGAACCTGCTCCAATCTCTACATTTTTATCAATTATAACAAATGGTTCAATTACTACATTGTCGGCAATCTTTGCCTCTGGATGAATATATGCCAATGGTTGTTTCATATTTCCTTTAGATTTTTAGATGTGAGACACGAGATACAAGACATCTAACTTCTCGTGTTTCATATCTCGTTTCTATATTTTATTTATTTTTTACAATTTGCGCTGTCATTTCTGCCTCTGTTGTGATTTTGCCATTCACAAAGCAATAGCCTTTAATTGTAGCCAAACCACGACGAATTGGCGAAGTCAACATCACTTTCATCACAATGCTATCGCCTGGCACTACTTTATTACGGAATTTCACACCATCTATTTTCAAAAAATAGGTCGAATATGATTTTGGATCTTCTACCTTCGACAATACTAGCAATCCCGCACATTGAGCCATTGCTTCTACATGCAACACACCTGGCATCACTGGTTCTTCTGGGAAGTGACCAATAAAATGCATCTCATTGAATGTTGCATTTTTAATTGCAACAATATGATTATCACCTATCTCCATTACTTTATCCACCAACAAAAATGGGTAACGGTGAGGCAACAAATCTTTAATTTGATTGATATCAAGCACTGGCTGCGCATCAATAGGAATCACTGGTGCAAACACCTCTTGTTTACGTATCTCTTTACGTATCTGTTTTGCAAATGCAGTATTCACTCCATGTCCTGGACAAACGGCAATCACACGACCTTTAATCGGACGTCCAATCAACGCCAAATCGCCAATCACATCAAGCAATTTATGACGTGCCGGCTCATTGTCAAATTGTAATGGACCATTCAAATAACCTAAATCAGATACCTTTGGAGCTGATTGACCTACAAGAGCTGCTATCTTATCTAATTGCGCTTGTTCCACTGGTTGATCATAAATCACCAACGCGTTCTCCAAATCGCCACCCTTAATCAATCCTGCTTCTACCAATTTTGCAATCTCACGAACAAATACAAATGTACGACATCCTGCCACTTGCGACTCAAAATCTGCCAACGAATCTAATATTGCATACTGACTACCCAATACGCAAGAATTATAATTCACCATTGTTTGTACCGAGAACTCAGTATCTGGCAATATTGTGATTGACGATTTACCATCCTCCGAAGTAAACACTTTTTTAGAAGTTACTTCATAATACTCTTTTTCTGCCGATTGTTCCTCTACACCAACACTATTTATTGCTTCAACAAAAGGCTTTGCCGAACCATCAAGAATAGGAAATTCTGGAGCATTAACTTCTAACACACAGTTATCTACACCAGCTGCATACAATGCAGCCATACAATGTTCTATAGTACTAACTTTAGCTTCGCCTTTCACTAAAACTGTTCCACGCTCAGTAGCCGCCACATTTTCAGCCAATGCTGGTATTTCATTATCAACTTCTAAATCCACACGACGCACAATAATACCAGTATTCTCTGCTGCAGGCTTCGCTGTCAACACAATGTTCAATCCTGTATGCAAGCCCTTACCCTCAAGCGTAAAAGGCGCTTTTAATGTCTTTTGTTTTGCCATATTTTAGATAATTAGTAGCGAGTAGCGAGTAGCGAGACTACTTGCTTCGCAAATTTTATATTTTTAATATTTTAGTAACAAACAATAAAATTAATACCGAATGGCTCTAGCTACTCGTTACTATTTACTCGTTACTACTTAATTTTCTTCTCTAAATCATATACTTTACGTGCCAAGTCAGGCAATTGTCGTTGCAACACATTCAATTTTCTGAATCCCATAATCGGCATCACAGGATAACCTTGCCATACCTGATTTGGCTCTTTAATATTACTTGGCACACCCGACTGAGCTCCAAATATCGAACCATCAGCAATCGTGATATGTCCCGAAATTCCTACCTGTCCGCCTAACATACAACGCTTACCAATCTTCGTAGAACCAGCTATACCCGATTGCGCTGCAATCACCGTATCTTCACCAATCTCAACATTATGAGCCACTTGTACAAGGTTGTCTATCTTCACACCACGACGCACTAAAGTCGAGCCCATCGTTGCCCTATCTATTGTCGTATTCGCACCCAACTCTACATCATCCTCTATTACAACATTACCAATTTGCGGAATCTTATGATAATGCCCTTCTGCATCTGGAGCATGACCAAAACCATCGCTACCTACCACCGCACCTGCATGCAACATACAACGTTTACCCACACGACAACCCTCATAAATCTTCACGCCTGCATAAATCACTGTATCATCACCCACTTCTACATTATCGTCAATAAACGTATTTGCATAAATCCGCACATTATCGCCAATTACAACATTCGCACCAATCACAACAAACGCACCCACATAAACATTATCTCCCAACTTAGCTGTTTCATGAATATCTGATTTTGCACTAATCCCTTGTTTTTTAGGCTTTACACTTTCTACCAAAGCCAACAATTTAGCCAAACATTCATACGCATTATCCACACGTATCAACGTAGTTGTCAATGGTTGTTCTGCCACAAAATCTCTATTCACCAAACAAGCCGATGCCTGCGTAGTGTATATATATTGTGTATATTTCGGATTCGACAAAAAAGTCAATGTCCCAGGACGCCCTTCTTCTATCTTCGACAATTCCGACACCTTCAACGTAGCATCACCATCTACTGCGCCTTTCAAATAATCAGCAATCTGCTGTACCGTAAATTCCATATCTATAAAAATTGAAAATTGAAAGTTGAAAATTGAAAGTTAATACCCTCTCTACATCAACAAACAACATTATTAATCATAAACTATTCCTAATTCCTCATTCCTAATTCCCCATTCCTAATTCCTAATTCCCCATTCCTAATTCCTAATTCCTAATTCCCCATTCCTAATTCCTAATTCCTAATTCCCCATTCCTCATTCCTCATTCCTAATTCCCCATTCCTCATTCCTCATTCCTCATTTAAAGATTGGCATATAAAACAAATACCGTTTCTCTATCATCTCCCTCATCATATCCACATTCATCATATCCGATGCATGCGCCACATCATCCAATCGTCCATCTCCATACATAATCATAATATTCGCTCCATCAGGATTATACGTATTGCTCCTCACCACCTCTTCAACATAAAAATATCGCGCCAAACTCTCATCTATACCAAATCTCTCAGCATACTGACGCTTCATATTTTCTTCATTATACAACGAAATATCATCACCTGTAACTGTTTTAAAAAATCTACGTTCAATAAAACCTTTCGACAACTCTCTCAACACCACATCATCTGCCTTCATCCACACCTTAACTGCCGACATAACATCCACATCGTCCAGCTCCTCGTATCTTTTCAACACATAGTCCGTATCAAATGAATTTGCATCTACATCATTCTCCAAAAAATACTTCAATGCTGGTGTCGCAAACAAATCTACACCACACTTCACCAACTCTTTTGCTCTACGCAATATATTCACCAACATCTTCTCAGCCGCCACCGAAGTTTTATGCAAATAAACTTGCCAATACATAAACCTCCGCGCAACCAAAAAGTTCTCAATCGAATATATACCCTTCGCCTCAACCACCAACTTATCATCCGACACATTCAACATCTTAATAATCCGCGCAGCACCAATCGAACCCTCCATCACTCCAGTAAAAAAACAATCCCTACACAAATAATCCATCCTATCCATATCCAACTGCGACGATATCAACTGATGCAAAAATCGCTTTTCATATTCATCTTTAAATATCTTTATCGCCAACCCCAATCGTCCTCCCATCTCATCATTTATCGCCTCCATCATCTTGAGCGACAACTCTTCATGCGACACATTCTCAATCAACGTATTTTCCAACACGTGCGAGAAAGGTCCATGTCCAATATCATGCAACAACATTGCAGCCAATACCCCATTCTCCTCTGCCGCCGTAATCACTTGCCCCTTCAATCTCAACTGCTTAACTGCTTCACCAACCAAATGCATTGCTCCCAACGAATGTTGAAATCTCGTATGTTGCGCACCAGGATAAACAACATTAGCCAATCCCAACTGCTTAATCCGAGTCAAACGCTGAAACAACGGATGTTGCACCAACTCATAAATCAACTCGTTCGGTATCGTAATAAAACCCAAAACCGGGTCATTGATTATCTTATTCTTATTCGTTGCTCTAAACATCCTATTTCTCTTTCATATAAGCTACCACAACACCCCAATACTTAATCAACAATGCCAAACCGAAACCCAAAACCAAACCTGCAAGTCCACCATAAAAATATTTACGCAAATGCGACAACGTGTGTATCACAAAAGGTGTCTGAAAATTGACAACTTCAGGCGTAAAATATTTCTGATTTTCCAAATATTGCTTATGCTTCAACACCGACAAAACATCCTTATAATGCAATGCCTTACCCGACGACATATAATAACGCGATGTAACAATCTCAAAATTAGCCACATCGTTACGTTCAAAATAATCATAAGTCGAAAAACTATCTAATCTCGCCACCTCTTTTGTTAAATACTCCAAACGCTCATCTCGTATCTTCCTGCAATATTCGTCAGCCTTCAAAACATATTCCTGCGAATTAAAAAATTTCTTCAACGCCACCTCAAATTCCTCAAAATCAGTCTCTCCATTCAACTCTATCTCAACACACACTCTGTCACGCATAACCACATTAACCGTATCCGCAAGACTTATAGTTCTATCTCTATCAACATAATCTGGCACCGAGTCCGCATTACAATCAATTACATTATAAAACATTGCTCTATCAAACGCCTTCAAAACATCATCACTCAAACCATACTCTTTTTTAGCTTTCCACGATGACGAAAAAAACACCATAAGACCCTCATTAACAACATCTCTCATCCCCTCAACATACATAATCGTAGCACTCCCCTTATACTTCGTTGCAAACGGCTTAGTCCACAACCAACCACCAAACAAACCCAAACAAACGAACGGCACAATAATCCAACAATAACGCAAACCAAAACGCATTGTCTTCAAAGCAAACACACCAAACTTTTTCATCAAAGTTACTAAACCCCTACAACAAAGCAGTATAAAATCAAACAAATTCATATCTTTATTTTCCATAATATCAATTATATATCTACATATCAAACACTTATATAAAATCCCAAAATAACACACCCAAACCATGCAAAGTTATAAAAAAAAATCCGAACTCACAACACCTAAAAAACAAGCAGAGTCAAACTTGTTTGAACTATGTCAAGCAAAAGCAATTTGGACAAAGTCAACCAAAGCGGAGGGGAGGGGGTAAATATAAAAAAGTGTCCCTTAAAACTACGTCTATTCGATATAAGAATCCGCATGGTATCCGGGTAATCCGTATAGCGAATTTTGTGATAAGCGAATGCAGAACCAAGCTTGCTTGAGTTATGCTGAGCGTGAACAAAATCACGACAGAATGGAGTAATTTGCAAAGCAAAAGAGCGAATTTGGTAAAAATACTCCCAATGTAGGGACGCACGGCTCGTGCGTCCGCTCAATATGTCCGTATGACGGAGGAATATGTAATAAAAATTCCGTGAACCAACGGTCTTTGAGAATTTAGCGAAAAAAATCCGTGAATTCCGTATGAGATAAAAATTATATCGAACTCACGTTAATCTAAGATGTTTATCTATTCTTATCAAACACCAATAATAATTTTTCAAATATCAAATGTCAAATTTCAAATATTTTTCGTAACTTTGTACCCAAATGCAAATTACGAACGAAGTAAGTAATTATTAACCCTAAAAATAAAATTAAACGACTATGAAAAAAGCACTTTTAGCCCTCATGCTCGGTTGTAGCATCGCTGTTTCGGCTCAAACAACAGAAACAAAAACTGAAGAAAACAAAGAAGGTTTTCAATTCACTACCATCAAAGAAGTACCTATCACTCCTATCAAAGACCAACACCGCTCTTCTACATGCTGGAGCTTCTCTTCTGTAGGTCTCCTCGAAGCTGAAGTACTTCGTCTCACAGGCAAAGAAGTTGACCTTGCCGAAATGTTCATCGTAAGCCACACTATGCAAGAACGCGCTCGCCTCTTCGTTCGCCTCCACGGCAACGCAACTTTCGCTCCTGGCGGTGCTTTCTCTGACGCTCTCTCTGTAATGGAAAACCACGGTCTTGTACCTCAAGATGCTATGCCTGGCATCATGTATGGCGAAGAACTCCCTGTTCACAACGAACTCGACGCCGTTGCTAAAGCCTACGTTCACGCTATCGCTAAAGGCAAATTCAACAAACTCACTCCAGTATGGGCTGACGGTCTCCGCGCTATCTACGACACTTATCTCGGCGAATGTCCTACCGAAGTAACTGTCGATGGCAAAACAATGACTCCACAAGAGTATGCTAAATCGCTCAAACTCGATGCTGATAACTACGTATCTATCACATCTTTCACTCACCACCCATTCTACACTCAATTCGCTGTAGAAATCGAAGACAACTGGCGTCATGCACTCTCTTACAACGTAACTATCGACGAACTCCTCGAAGTTATGAACCACGCCATCGACAATGGCTACACTTTCGCTTGGGGCTCTGACGTATCAGAAACTGGCTTCACTCGCAATGGTCTCGCCGTAGTTCCTAACGAAGCTCAAGGAGCTGAACTCACTGGCTCTGATATGGCTAAATGGACAGGTATGACTTACCAAGACCAACGCGCTCAACTCACTGCTCGTCCTCTTCCTGAAATCGAAGTAACTCAAGAACTCCGCCAACAAGCATTCGATAACTGGAAAACTACCGACGACCACGGTATGCTCGTTTACGGTAAAGCTAAAGACCAAAACGGAAAAGAATACTTCATCGTTAAAAACTCTTGGGGCGACGAAGGCACTTACAAAGGCATTTGGTATGCATCTGAAGCATTCATGAAATACAAAACAATCAACATCGTGCTCCACAAAGACGCTCTTCCAAAAGCCCTCGCTAAAAAACTCGGCATCAAATAATAACACACAGTAGGGACACGGCCATATCCGTCAACAAACAGCACAAACAAAAGTAAGGACACGGCGTGCCATGTCCGCTCAGCCATCAGGCTAAATATATAAATCAGTCATCAGACTGAAAAAACTAGATAACAAAAAACCGAAAACCACTAAAACTTCTAGAAAATTCAAGTAGGGACACGGCGTGCCGTGTCCTATCAGCCACCAGGCTGAATATATAAAATCAGCCATCGGGCTAAAACATCTAGAAAAACGAAACGTCTAGAATAACTAGAACATCTAGCAAATACAAAACGGCAGACACTCACAATCGAATGTCTGCCGTTTTTATTTATTACATATTATTACTGTCACTAAAATTAAAATAATGTCAGTTCGATATAAGAATCCACATAGTATCCGTGTCATCAGTAAAGCGAAAATTGCGAATAAATGAGAGCAACGAGATTTACTTCAGTTGCCGAATGAAAACAATTTCAACGAAATTATTTTTGCGAAGCAAAAAAGCAAACTCGACAAACATCCTCCCCAATGGAGGGACACGGCGTGCCATGTCCTATCAGCCATTAGGCTGAATATATAAATCAGTCATCAGACTGAAAAAACTAGATAACAAAACCCCAAAAACCACTAAAACTTCTAGAAAATTCAAGTAGGGACACGGCGTGCCGTGTCCTATCTGCCATTAGGCTGAATATATAAATCAGTCATCAGACTGAAAAAACTAGATAACAAAACCCCGAAAACCACTAAAACTTCTAGAAAATTCAAGTAGGGACACACGGCTCAATATGTTTACAAAACAGAAGGGTATGTGATAAAAAATTCCGTGTTATACGTGCATTCCGTGTAAAATAAAAATTATATCAAACTCACACTAATTTATATTATATGTTTTATAAAAAGTCCCGCAGGGACGACAGAATACAGGCAGGAGGTAAAAAAATTGCGAGTAAGCGAGAGCAGAACTAAGTTCACTTAAGTTCTGCCGAGCGTAAGCAATTTGGACGTAGTCAAACCCCTGATGCGAAAGATTATATATAAAATAAGCACCGTAGGTGCGACAGAGTTCTTCAAGACCTCCTTTGTTAATTAGAATTTTAAATAATTATTTTATCCATTTGTTGAACACGCATAAAAGATGTGGCATTTGTTAAACCCATATATGTTTCACGTACATTACCGAGATAGTCTTTAATATAATAATATGGGAAATAACTATTTCGTTGTATATTGTAACCAATATAGCCTTCGACATTCTCAATACGCTCTATTCGCCAGAGAGTGTTTGTAAGTTGACGATAAGTAACATTATCATTATATACGTAATGGTGTTTATTATACGCCGAACCTAATTGCTCTACCACATTACCAACTGGCACTACAATTGGTGTGTTACGAGTGTAATAGGTTGTAGAATATTTATTGCCGAGCGCATCGTATTGATGTACAATGAGATTGCCATTAGCGAATTGGATTGTGTCGGGCAAATTTAGTAAATTATATTTGATTGCGCAAATATTTCGGTCCAAATCGTATGTCATGTTGCCATTGGCATCATAAGCGAACTCAACATCTGTATTTGCATAATCGTAATATTGCTTAGAATCATAACTATATGGAGGATAACCATTGTCGGATACTCCTATGATTTGATTGCCTTTATATTCAAATGAAAGATAATCCATAATATCTTGATTATCCCAACGAGTGAGTGATCGAATATTGCCATTTTTGTCATACTGAAAACTTTCTGAATAATCATAATCTCCAGATTGACCATTAATGAGAGTATAATTAGAGCTTAAACGATTTTGTTTATCATAGAAATAAGCATATCCATTAGTTGCACTTCCATAAGAATAATTCACTGCTGAAACACTACCATTATATCGTGGTGTTTACCAATTAGATTGTAATGAATCATAAGTAGAATAATATATATTTTCTTTAAATCGTTTTGATTGAATTTTTGTAATTTGACTCCGAATATTATAGTTATAATTTACAAAATCAACATTATTCCAAATATTTTTTTCTTAATACGTCCTAAATCATCATATGTAAATTGGTTTAATAGAATTGGAGTCCCATTGTTATAACTATATTTAGTATTTAACAAACGATTAGCATGGTCATAAGTATATAGATATTGTTCTGAATGAGATAATCCGTAAGCTGTTTTTGTGTTGATTTGTCTAATAATATTTGACCTATAGGTCAAAAAAGACTGACCTCCGACAATAGAAATCAGTCTTTTCTTAACTATAAAACAAACTTTTATCATTTAACGAATTTAACGTAAGAACCATTAGTTTGCAACAAATAAGTTCCTTTAGTTAAACTTGTCAATTCAAATTGTGCAGTTTCGGCATCAGCAGTTTTTTGCATCATAAGTTTACCATCCATAGCATAAACAGAAAGGACATCACCAGCATCAATACCTTTAACGTGCAACATATCACCTTCTTGGTATATTACCAATTGTGAATTATCTGATACATATTCAACTGGAGTATAAGGATTATCATTCAATTTCACTTCGTATGCCTGATAAATTTCGAAAGTATTAATATCCGAAGATCTACCATTTTTACCAACCCATACAGCCAAGCGCATATTGTCTAAGACAAATTTCTCTTTCAATACTTGAGAAAAATCTTTAGAGAAGACTCCATCTTCCACAGTTATAATAGAGCCATAAGCAGAAGTCAAGAAAGAACGAATAATGTGAGTATGAGTATATTTTCCAGCATGTCCTGCTTGAGTACCAGAGATACCATCTTCGATAGTAATTACACCTACTCTAAGACCTTTAGCATCAAAGTCGCCCAATAATTCGCCATTAACGATAACATTAAGTTCACGAGTAGCAGAATCAAGTGTAAAGTCAACATCAAGAGCGATAGGCGACATATTTTTCTGAATAACTTCCATATAATCTTCCAATACTCCACGAGAACCAACTTCGTTTACACTAAATACAGGTCCTGTGGCGCCAGTAGAAGTAGTTACACCAACATCCAAAAGATTCACACGGTCAAGCATAGTACCTGGGGCATAAGTCGTTTGTGCACCATAAAATGCTACAGCAACACCACTTTCATCAACTGTAAGCTCTGACGCATTGTAACCTGCATGATGAATAGCCCAAACATATTTCTCTGTACCTAACTTATCTGTTGCTTCATGCAAATATTTATGACCAGTTGGACAATTTGAACACAAAGTACCAGAGAACATTTCAAGCATAACTACTTTATTCTCAAACTCATTAGAAACATTTGTTTTTACAACTTGTTTACTATCATCTTCACTGTCATCACTATTGCTTCCATTCAAGCTTTCAATAGTATAAACAACATCATATTGTCCCTCTTCTGTAAGTTGAATATCTTTAAAGAAAATATTCAATGCCTCTCCATTTTTAAGGGCTTTAGACAATGTTTCAGTTTTACGATAAACCTCTTTATCATTTGCATAAATAACAAAGTCAAAAGAGTTAATATCTTTATCTACAGTATTTGAAATATTAGCCACAGCATCAAATTTAGAATCAGGGCGAACAAATTCGGCTGTACGCAAAGCATTAATTGCAAGATTATACGCAGGCATATTTTCACCGGCAATAACCACTTTTATACAGAAGTTACCACAACTTGAATATTGAATCCATTTATTAGCAGATACGTCAAGAATATGTGTAGCATTAGGATCGGCAGCCATAATATTTCCATCACCAGCAATTGGCAAACCGCCACAAGTAATAGTATAACCAAAATATAAATCTGACGCTCCATCTAATGCGAAGAATTCATCAAATACTAATTCGTTCCATGCACCAAATTCGATTTTAGCAGTATCATACTCTTGTTCCCAAAGATTTTCACCTGTAAGTTTTTCACGAATCCAAAATTTCAAACCTTGGACAGTATCAGGAGTCCACTCGTCATGTTTTGCCAAACCTACCATCATCTTTATGACATAATTATCTTTATATGCCACAAGTTGTTTCTGAGTAAGACGAATAGCTGCAGACTGGCCATAAACTACTTGAGACTCTTCAGCGCCACAAGCAGAAACAATATCTTCTGAAGCATATTTCAATACAGCTTGATTAGTTGTATCAATTGCGTTTTGCGCTGTAAGAGAAAATAGGCCACACAAAAATGCAATAAATAAAATAGTCTTTTTCATAAATTTTATACATTTAATATTTTAACCAAAAAAGCGGAGAACTCACAATAAGTCCCCGCATTTCTGACTCTAAACCAAATTATTGAGCAGGAGTATAGTTATAGTTAATTGTAAATTTCACCTCGTTTGTACCATCAGACAAAATAAATTCGGTTGCAAAAACATTAGCTTTTTCAACATCACTAGGAATTAAATCCAATGAGATATCAAGATGATCTGCTGCTTCAATTGTACCAATTTCCCAAAGTTGTTCCTCTTTTCCATTACCAAAATTACATTGTCCATTTGTACACAAAGCAGAACTTGCCAAAGAAAGGTCATATTTGCGAATTTCTTTAAGCGTAAAGGCTTTACTTTCAGAAGTTGCATTTTTTAAATCAAGATGTGCAACAAGTTGAAAGTCTTCTTCCCAATTATCCATGCCAATTTCAAAAACTTTACCATTTACACTGGCAGCATTACCCCAATTAAGTACGATAGGACCTTTGTGAAAATCTTTGCCATCTGGTTCTGGCTCTTTATTATCACAACTAACAAAAACAAATGCAGCTAAAATGGCTACAAATAAAAATTTCAATGATTTCATAATTTTTTAATGTGTTTTATTGAGAAACTTTTTACATCTCTCATGATTAATACTATATTATTTTATTATTTTTATTATTCTTTAATGTAACACTTCACCTAAAGCAATCTCCGAAGCTTGAACAACCTCCTTTGTATCGGTTTTAATAAGAACAGCTACTACAGAACAATTTTTTTCCTCATACTTAGACTCAATATCAAAGCTATATTCCTTCGTAGTTAAACCCGATATAACACCTAACTCTTCACCCCACAAAGAGTTAATACTTTTACGAAATATATGATTATGAACATATTGATTACCCTTTGAAGCTTGAAATCCTTGTATATTGTTCTCCAATAACCATAATTGCAAAGATACATCATACGACATATTAACTTTAGGAGTAAGAGTTACAAGAACTTGATGCTTATCCTCTTTTGAATATGTTAGATCAACTAAACAATCTGGAGCCTTTGCTCGCTCTTTAAGAATCAATCCTGACCACAATGAATATCCTTGCAAATATGACTCATTTGATGAAGAGCCAAAATTACAACAATTAATTAAGCCTGTAGGCAATGCTGTAGATACACTACCACCAAATTCTCTCAAATATTCCATAGCCTCTTCTGAAGCCAATTGTTCCCTAACAAAACCAAGTCCAGCTGGATGCATTGCAACAACAATCAAATTATCAGGCAAACCATTCAATAACATATTAGCCTCAGCAGCGGCAGTTGGACAATTAACACAATTCTGACCAGTAAATTCTACTAAAAGGACTTTTCGTTCAGATGTTTCTGGCTCTAATTTCACGGGAATCAATCTATCTTCCTCTAGGACGACATCACACGCAGTAAATAATACAACTGCGGTAACAAACATAAATATTAAACATTTTATTTTCATAATTTAGACAAATTGAGAATTAGAAACTTACACTATAAGACAATGCCAAACCTTTAGATGCGGGCACATAACGGCAAACACCACCAGAGCAATTGTAACCAGCGCGAGTACGTCCGTAAGACAATTGAACACGATGAGTACCCCAATTATAAGTAGCTGCTACTTTGTAGTAATGTTGTTTTGTTGCATCAATATTATAAAGGTCAGAAACCTCAATCATTGCTTGTTGGAACAACGATATTTCATACAAAGCATATATCCATTGTCCACGATCCTGACGAGTGTGCAAATATTGCAACTCACCACGCATACCGATATTCTTAGAAGGTTTATATTTCAACTCTACGATAGCAATATTAGAATTAACAATATTTCCTGGTTTAGAAGCTTTAAAACCATAACCTTCTTCTGCAGCATTCCAACCATGACCTTCAACTACAGCCTGATTGTATTGTTGGAACATATAGAGTGCAGTCATAGAGAAAGTTTTAGTAATTTTCTTTGAAAATTCCAAATGTACATCAAGATAGTATGTTTCATCACCCATTGCAAAGAAAGGAGAAGTATAACCTTCAGTACCTTGCAATGTACCAGATGCATTCATTTCAACAGGGTCAGCTTTAATGCCACGAATGTAAGTACCATTCAAGCGGAAACTTGTGCCATATTTACCACCCATAGGAGTTTTACGTTTGAAAGTATAGCGAGCTTCTGCTTGGAATGCCCATTCACCACGAGCAGCATGAGGATTACTTACAGTTGGAGCAGTACCATATTGAGTTGCATACGGATACATTGCTGCAAGTGCATAAGTATGAGTCATTGAAAATGCCGGCATGTGGTTGATATTACCACTAAGACCAGCGCCTGTACGATCTGAACGGAACGACATATTTTCAGAACGTTTAGCTTGAACTATGAAACTCATACCTCTCTGCGAATATGCCAAAGAAATCATAGCAACTTGACCTGGTTTATAAATATAACCATTATCTGCCGATGGGTCATTAGCTTTATAAGCATATTCTACCAAAGCATTCCAACCACCTTTTTGGAAACGAACACGAACATCACCAGCACCTACAAACTTCGGTAGATTAAGTTTATAAAAAAGGTTCGGATAAATATCTGCATGATTCGGTTCATACTTGCTCACATAGGATGCACCAAATAAAAGATTATAACCACCATCTTGCATAGCTTTAGACCATTCGTTGATATTCAATTCGAGGTCAGCTCCCATAACCGCTCCTTGTGAATAGTCAAAACCAAAGGCGTTGCTCATTCCGTAATTGAAATATTTACGTTGCATACCACCTAAAGCTTTAAAACGGATACCCTTATAAGGGGTAAACACAACACGTGCACCACGCAACGAGTTATCAACTCCAAGAGGACGATCTTCGTATGCACGGAAAATAAAACCAGAGCCAAATTGATCATACACATTACCAACAGTAGCTTCAAACCACTTATATTTACCTGTTACATAAATATTTGGCAACCCACCTCCCGCAAAATTAGGTTCAAAACCAGGTAGTGGGCAATGTAATAATTCGAGACGGGCACCAGCTGTTACATACTGACTCGCTAAAGATAAATCAAGGTAAGAATTACTTACAAAAGGTCCATTATATTCAGTTGCTCCAATTACGCTATCAACCTGACCAACAAGGGCTTCAGTTTGAAAGTTACCTTTTAACGTAACACCCCCACCATCTGCTTTAGCGATAGTAGGGAACATCAATAATCCGACACACAATATGCCGATTATACTTTTTAATTGTTTTATCATTCTTTTAAGACATTTAGTAACGAGTAGCGAGTAATGAGGCTTTTTGTAGATAAAAATAGCCTCACTACTCGTTACTATTTAATAGTTACTTATTTTACAAGTTCACGTACTTTTTCGATAAGGTGTTGTTCAGAACCATCAACATAACCAGAGCGACGGTCAACAATTTTACCATTACCATCAATCACAAATACAGTTGGAACTGTACCGTTAACATTCATAGCACGGTTGAAATCTCCATTAGGGTCAAGCAATACTTCATATTCCCAACCTTTTGCATCAACTAAAGGTTTTACTTTATCAACATTTTGACCTTGGTCGATAGACACAGCTATTACTTTTACGCCAGTTTCTTCTTCCCAATCTACGATTTGTTCGTGGATTGCATCAAGTTCGCGTTGACATGGTTTACACCAAGTAGCAAAGAAACTAATAATAAATGGTTTACCATCATTATTCAATTTAGCAGTATCTACTGTTTTACCATCAATATTTTTAAGAGTTACCGATGGAAGTTGAGCAAAACAGCCTACGGCCATCATTGCTACCATAATTAAAGCAAATGTTTTTTTCATAAAATTATAAATTATTTGTGTTTTTGTATTAGTTAGACTACAAATATATCAAAAAGTAAAATTCAGCAAGCAAAGTTACTACTTTTTTTGCAATTACACAATAGTTCTACTTTATTACTTTTTCTTATAAACTTTGATGTAATCTATTTCGAAATCAGCCTCTCCAGCTTTTTTACCTTCTGCAATAAAAGAGTTAATCATTGGATACATAGCTTCTTGTGGCATAAAATTAGAAGTACGGAATACCTCTAAATCATTAATATACCATATCAATTCTTTCTCATTCCATTCAAAAGAATAGACAAAGAAATTAGAAAGATTAAGTCCTTTTATACGGGTTGAAGTATATTTAGTTTCAAATTTTGAGCTCCAATAAATACCAACTTCTATTTCGCCATTTTCACATTTACAAATATTGATGTGAGGTGTTTTTTCTTCACCTCTTAACCAAAGAGCATGAGTTACACCTTTTGAACCAGCAAAACGCATTTTAGCACGATAAAGACCTCCCTTTTGGAAACTCGCATTACACCCATGTATCACATCTGATGTATAATTAAACTCTTTTTGAACGAAACCTTTTTCTGGATGCCATGTCAATGCCTCTGTTTTTTGCTCTTTTGTAACGATATGCAAATTACCAGCAATTACACGAACATTATTTCCGTTATTATTAGCTTGTTGCTCATTTACAAACGAGTGATTTCCAACAAGGAGTGGACTCTTATAATGAAAACCTGGATCCCATTTAGATGCGTTTAACGAGTTCCAATCAAAGTTATCTTCGAAAACTAATTCACACCCTGCGATATATTTAAAATCTTCAATTTTGTGCTTAACATAAAACTGAATATCTTCATTATCTGCTAATTGATGAAATCTTTTTTCATCTTGATATTCTTTTGTTGTCTCCCAACGTTTAGGATTAGCCCAAAATTCATTATTTTTCTGGAATTCAGGATTTGAAACTTTTTCTTTTAATTCTAAATACTCTTTTACAATATAAGATCCATGGAAACGAGTATAAATTTGATAATCTTTAGACTTTTCAAATTTCTTAAATCGAGTCAATTCAGGTGACTTCTTAACCAAATCATGGTTAGCCAACGAAACAAATTCTGGTGTTGCTTTAAAAGCTAAATAATCTGCCAACTCTTGACTGTCTAAAACTTGAAAGTATGTTTTTAACTTAGAGTTTGAATCCAACTTCTTGAATTTAGCCATATCACGATACTCTTGAGTATCTTTATACTTACGACTACGAAGTGTACGTTTTAATTCTTTGAAGTTCGATGACTTTACTTGTTTGTAAAGCTCGTTATACTCTTCTAGTTCTTTAGATTCACTAATCAAAAGAAAACGTTTATAGTCAGCCACCTCTTTATGAAGCTTATCTTCATATTTAGATGTTGACATCAATCCGCCAAAAAGACTTTTCCAATAGAGATTCATATTCTAGATTTTTAGTAACGAATAGCTAGTAACAAGACTAACCATTCGGATTCATTAGATTTTTAGTAACGAGTAACGAGAAATACCCCCTCCACTCGTCCCCCTAAAACAAGGGGAACAATATTTGCTAGTAGCGAGATTTGCTTGCAAACAAACTAATTTTGTTCGTTTTCAGTCTTAATTATCGCCTCTTTCAACTCTTCTAAAGTGTCAACAACTTTTAAATTTCCGTTTCGAGAGACTTTATATCCCAATCCCTCTTTCAATATTTTATCAAGTTGCAACAACAATCCCATCCAAAAATTATCAGGGTTGAATAATATTGTAGTCTTATCATGTTCACCTACCATACAAGATGATATGGTATCAAACATTTCATCGAGCGTACCAAATCCACCAGGAAATACCACAAACACATCAGAATACTCTTTCATCATACTCTTACGTTCTGCCATATCTCCAACAATAAACAACTCTGTTGGTAAATCGCTCTTACGCCCCTTTTCTATAATACATTCAGGTATTATACCAACGATATCACCATTGGCATCTGCAACACCCTGAGCCACAGCACTCATCAATCCACCTGTCGCACCACCATAGACAAGAGTATGACCATTACTAGCCATCCACTTACCAAACTCTGTTGCTTGTTGTTTAAACTCGTCACGAACTTGATCCGACGACGAACAATATACACAAATATTCATATAGTACTAAGTAATAAGTAGAAAGTATAAAGACTTTTATCAAAATTAAAGAATAATAAGTCTTACGACTTTATACTTTAGACTTTTTTAAATTTCTCCAGCTTGGATTTTAGCATGCATACTAGCTGCCGCTCTACGACCATCGCCCATCGCCAAAATCACAGTTGCACCACCGCGCACGATATCGCCACCAGCAAAAATTGTAGGTATTGAAGATTGCAATGTATCATCACCGACTTCAATAGTACCTTTACGAGTAACAGCCAATCCTTCGATAGTACTTGGAATCAATGGGTTTGGAGAAACACCAACACTAACAATTACTTCATCCACATCAATAGTTTCGATTGCACCAGGAATTGGTTCTGGTTTACGACGACCAGAAGCATCTGGTTCGCCAAGAGCCATCTTTTGAAGCAACATTTGAGCCACTCGACCCTTTTCGTTACCTTTATATTCAATAGGATTATGTAAAGTCAAGAATTCAACGTCCTCTTCTTTAGCATGTTTAACCTCTTCAAGACGTGCAGGCATCTCTTCTTCCGAACGACGATAAACAATCATAGCACGCTCTGCGCCAAGACGTTTAGCCGTACGAACCGAGTCCATAGCAGTGTTACCACCACCGATAACAGCCACACGTTTACCTTTCAACACAGGTGTATCTGTATTAGATTTAGCAGCACCCATCAAGTTTACACGTGTCAAATATTCATTTGACGACATAATACCGATAAGGTTTTCGCCTGGAATATTCATAAAGTTAGGAAGACCAGCACCCGAAGCCACAAACATAGCACGATAGCCCTCTGCTTTCAATTGGTCGTATGAAATAGTTTTACCAACAATACAGTTTTTGATGAACTTAACACCCATTTTTTCAAGGTTACAAATTTCAACATCAACAATATTGTTAGGCAAACGGAATTCAGGAATACCATATTTCAACACGCCACCAATTTCGTGCAATGCTTCAAACACAGTAACATCATAACCCAATTTAGCCATATCACCAGCAAACGACAAACCACAAGGGCCAGAACCTACAACAGCAATTTTAATTCCGTTTGAAGCAGCCACTTCTGGCACAGCCATTTGTCCGCTATTACGTTCATAGTCAGCAGCAAAACGCTCAAGATAACCGATAGCCACAGCAGGTTTACCTGTTTTAGTGTGAATACATTTACTTTCGCATTGACGCTCTTGAGGACAAACACGACCACACACAGCAGGCAAAGCCGATGTTTGTTTTAACACTTTAGCAGCTTCAAGAATTTCGCCACGTTCGATATTTTTGATAAATGTAGGAATATTTATACTTACAGGACAACCTTGCATACATGAAGGATTAGGACAATCCAAACAACGTTTAGCCTCTAACAATGCTTGCTCCATTGTTAGACCTTGGTTTACCTCTTCCGAATTTTTGCTACGATATTCACCATCCAACTCATTCATCTTCACGCGCTCGATAGCCATACGCTCTTTTGGTTTCATGGCAGTACGCAATTCTTCGCGCCATGCTTCATTTCTTCTTTCCATAGTTATTTTAATTCATAATTCACAATTCATAATTCATAATCACAATAGATTAACCAACCCGAATTAGCAACACAAAAATATATTCCGAATGGCTAATTATGAATTATGAATTATGCATTATGCATTGGTTTAAAATGTTCAAACGATTCTACTTCTGCATCTTTATATGCTGATAATCTCATCATCATCTCATCAAAATCAACTTGATGAGCATCAAATTCAGGACCATCAACGCAAACAAACTTAGTTTGACCCCCAACAGTAACACGACAAGCACCACACATACCTGTACCATCAACCATAATAGTATTTAATGATGCAACTGTAGGAATTTCATATTTTTTAGTCAAAAGACTAACAAATTTCATCATCACTGCAGGACCGATAGTAACACACATGTCCACTTTTTCGCGATTGATAACCTCTTCTACACCTTGTGTAATCAAACCTTTATTACCATACGAACCATCATCAGTCATAATAACAACTTCGTCGCTATACTCACGCACTTGTTCTTCGAGAATAATAAGGTCTTTTGTACGACCAGCAAGAATAGAAACAACGCGATTACCAGCTTCTTTCATTGCTTTAATAATTGGCAACATCGGAGCAACACCAACACCACCACCTGCACATACAACTGTACCAAACTTCTCAATATGGGTAGCTTTACCAAGAGGACCAACCAAATCAAGCACTTCATCGCCAACGTTAAGATTACACAATTTTGTTGACGACACACCCATTTTTTGCACTACAAGTGTGATTGTACCACGCACAACGTCAGAATCAGCAATTGTCAAAGGCATACGTTCACCATCTTTATCAACGCGAACGATAACAAAGTGACCAGCCTTACGTGATTTCGCAATAAGTGGAGCCTCAATCTCCAACTTCACAACATTTGCAGAAAAATGCTGTTTATTTACAATTTTATTCATTTCTATATATTTATTATTCAATTTAATATATTATATCAAAATAAAGAAACAAACTAAAACCCACATCTTCCTAAACAATCAACATCCTATTCTTAATTTTCAATTCAAATACATAGTCCTCTTCAACTTGCAAAGATAATAAAAGTTTTTTATACTACAATTATTTTTAACAAAAATAAAAAAAATTCGCAATCACAGTCATAAAACTGTAGTTACGAATTTTCAATATTGTAATTTTCAAACAAAAATCACATTAGAAAATAAGGTCAACCAACACAAACAACCAGTGCGCTGCGATACCTGCACAAAGGCCACCAATAGTATGTGCCACAATAGCTTTTGATGTCAACTGACGATAACCAAGCGAATCAAGCATAGCTGTGTGAGTAGAAAGGAATCCTGACCAACACATACCCATTGCTGTAAATACCGCAATCACATTACCATCAATAAAACCTTGTTGAATGAAAGTTGGAATAAGGCCAAGGGCAGCACCTACGGCACCAAGGGCTGTAATAGGATAAGCAACAAGTTCTGGGTGCTCAAAACCAAACAACCATTCAAACAAGAAATCAATTTTACCAGCCAACCAAGGCAATACTTTAACACCTTCGTAAGCAGCACCTGTATATTCGCCTGTTGCCGAAGCACCAAATGTAAGAATCATCACAAAAGTAGAGATAATCAATACACCTGGAATAATAGCAAGACCAAGCTCAACACCTGTTTTACCACCATCAAGAATTGCATTCAAACCACGAAGGAAAGCGCCTTCATCCGATTTAAACGAAATTTCTTGTTCATTACCACCAGCTGCACCCTCTTCTTTGAAGTTAGGGTATGCTTTGATAATAGAACGTTGCATAATACGAGTAGAAATAACACTACCAATAACAGCACCAAGAAGACCAACCAATGCGCCTGAAGCATAACCCTTACCTGTCATAAAGGCAATAACCACAAGACCCATACCGAAAGCAGTACCGAAGTTAGTCAACGAAATAAGTTGATATTTCTTAAAATATTGACTGAAGTTTTTATCATTTGCCAACGAAATGATAGCAGGATTGTCAGACAAGAATGTCAACACTGCACCAAGAGCCGCAACACCAGGAAGGTTGTAAAGCGGTTTCATAAATGGTTTAAGAATATTTTCCAACAAACGAACCACCCCGAACTCAGTAAGCAATTTGCCCAAAGCCCCCGACAACACAGTGATACCCATAAGATAAAAACATGTGTCAATCAAAAGACGATACGAGGTTTGCATAATGGTATTAAGCATATTAGCCACACCCATACGATTTGCGATATATCCAAATATCACAAAGAAAATCACAAGAAAAATCAAAGCCTCAATTGTACGCTTTGTTGTGAATTTCAAGTCTTTAAATTTTTTCATAGATTTAGATTATTTATAAAAATTATTTACGTTCAAAAGCAACTAATCTCCATTTGAAACCGATACCCACATTGTGTTTATTCCATGATTGTGGACCATCAACACTCAAATTATTGTTTCCCGAATACCAAAATGCGTGAATGCGCACATTTTTACTATCTTTAATTGGGAAAAATTCAACACCTGCACCATAATAAACATTACGTTCACCAGGAAGAACGAGCATATCAATCACCTCTTCAGTCGGAGTATTTTCGTCTTGCGCCATATTATAATCCAAACCACCCTTCACAAATACATTAAAACGATTGTTGTAATTATAATTCAACTTACCTATAAGCGAAAAGTCTTTCAAAAAGTGTGTGCCACGTGCGCCATAACGATTCATATAGTCAAGTTCGAATGTAACAGGACCAAAATTAAACTGATTACCAAGCGAAATATAATTCACAAAACGTCCTGGTTGATATTCAAAGAAATTCACAGAATAAAGCGAGTTAAACACACCAAAATTACCATTCCATTGAACTGAATAGCTATAAAGTGCACCTAAATCGAGAGGGTCGGCAAATGGCGAATTATTTATCTGGAAAAGAATGTTATTACGTCCATCATTGGTAATATATTTACCCAATACACCAAATTGGAAACAGCCTACACGACCACCCCAACCTGACCACATATATACATCAAGCGGATTTTTATCAAATTCATACGAACCATAGAACACAAGCATCTTACCAGCAGTGATTTCCCAATTTTTTGTTGGACGATAAGTGAGATTAGCCCAGTCGGTAGCGTTAAATACACCACGCCAAGTATAATCATGACTAGGGTGAATCATACGATAACGCAATGAGTATGAGAACTTAGGGCTAATATTACCGTCAAGCATAAACATAATATATCGACCATTGAAATTCGACGCATAGTCAGGTTTAGCATCTGCGTGATGAACAAACGATGATTGCCAATCGAAACGAGCATCAAATTTAACAGAAATAGGTTGCATCTTCTTTTTAGGTTCAATTACTTCAGCTGTAATAACCGAATCTGTAGCCTCAGTTTTAGCCTCAAGCGAAGCCAATTTAGCTTCAAGACGAGCCACTTTTTCTTCCAATGTCTCTGCCTTCAAATTAGTGCACAATGTACAATACACAATGCACAATAAAAATAGTAGTGTTTTTTTCATAAATTATTTTTATTATAGATTTCTATACCAACTCGCTCAATATGAGCTATAAGATCTTGATTCTTTAATGTTTTAAATAATGATATATCAAATTGATATGGCAACAACAAATCGTCAATATCCATTTTTAATTGAACCAAATCATCATAAGTAATCGCATCACCAAACAAAGTAATATCAACATCTGAAAATGGTTTAAAATTTCCTTTCGCTCGTGAACCATACAACACAACACGCTCAATATGCTCACTTTTAGCAAAAGTAGCATTCAATACCTTCAAATCTTCAGTTGTTAATCCACAATGCATATCAATACAATGATTTCATTTTATTCTCAAATTCAATAAATAAAGGATAATATACCTCTATTATCTCTCCGTAAATATTTTCAGCTGTTTCATCGTCATAATTATGCGAAGTTAAATTGCGTGCCTCAATTGTTGACATCCATCTACGATCTGAGATAATATTTAATTCCAAAGATTTACGTATAGCATCTCGCGAACCTCGAATATCAACATAGCCTTGATATTCAAGATAATCTTTCATCACCTTCCATGCTAATTCATGAGTATATTCAAAACGCTGAATAAGCCCCTCTTTAAGCAATGTTAATTCTAAAACATTAACTATATCTTGACTATTTAAAACATCAACAGCCTCCGACAATCGCATTAAAGCCTTTTGATAATTACTAAATCTTTGTTGCCAACGTATATCTTCCATATTTATTTCAATTCATCGGATGGTACTATTTTGAACAATTTATCATTACGACGCACAACATCTTTTGTTTTAATGCTGAAATATGTACCTTTTTCAACGATTTCGACTGGCTTGAGATCAACGCGAACTTCTTCTACTACGTCTTCGTATGCACCTGTAGTTTCGCCTGTTACGAGAATTTCGTCGCCAACCGAGAGGGTTTGTGCTTCAAGCAGGAATTCTGCTACGCCAATCTTTTGGAAAAAGTTAGTACATTTACCGATATAAACTTTCTTATGAGTAGCTTTTGAACCATAGTTGTGACTCCACTCGCCCAATCGTTGACCGAGATAATAACCATCCCAAAAGCCACGATTAAAGACTTTTGATAAACGCACATCCCAATCTGCCACTTTTTCATCTGTAAAATCATTGTTGAGGTGCGCCATTATTGCTTCATTATAACATGACACAACAGCCTTAACATACTCAGGTCCACGAGCACGTCCCTCTATCTTAAATACACGCACCCCTGAATCCATCATTTTGTTCATAAAATGAATGGTCTTCAAGTCTTTTGGCGACATAATGTATTTATTATCAACTGTAAGTTCAATGTCAGAATCTTCATCGTGCACACGATAAGCACGACGGCACACTTGCATACAAGCGCCACGATTAGCCGATGAATTGAGTTCGTGAAGCGAGAGATAGCACTTACCCGACACAGCCATACACAATGCACCATGACAGAACATCTCGATGCGAATGAGTTCGCCATTACGTCCAACTATTTTCTCTTCTACTATACGGCGGTGTATCTCAGCAACTTGATCCATATTAAGTTCGCGAGCCAACACCACGACATCGGCAAATTGGGCATAAAAACGCAATGCCTCAACATTAGAGATATTAAGTTGCGTACTCAAATGCACTTCAACACCTTGCGAAACAGCATATTGCATCACTGCCACATCGGCTGCAATAATCGCACTTACGCCTGCCTCTTTAGCATTATCTACAATCTCACGCATGAGTTCAAGGTCCTCATCATAGATGATTGTATTGATTGTAAGATATGATTTTACTCCCGCCTCTTTACAACGCTCAACAATACGATGCAAATCCTCTGTAGTAAAATTACTTGATGAACGAGAGCGCATATTCAATCGTTCAATACCGAAATATACCGAATCGGCTCCCGCTTGTATTGCGGCTTGAAGGCTCTCCCACGAACCCGCAGGTGCCATTATTTCAAAATCTTTTCGTTGCATATTATTTAGTCGTAAGTAAAAAGTCGTAAGTAGAAAGATAAAAATCTTACGACTTTCTACTTTTTACTTATTACTTTAAAAATCTTTTTGTTATATCACCATAATTTTCGATGCGACGGTCGCGAAGGAATGGCCACCAGCGGCGCACATTCTCGCTACGTTGCATATCTACCTCTACCACACGGCGGTCTGTTTTGTCTGAAGATGCTTGATAAAGGAATTCGCCTTGAGGGCCAGCCACAAAACTACTACCCCAAAACAATATGCCATTAGTTGCACCACTTGGATCGGGCTCATGTCCGACACGATTAACACTAACCACAGGCAAACCATTTGCCACGGCATGACCTCGTTGCACAGTAATCCAAGCCTCACGCTGACGAGCTTTTTCATCGTCAGTATCAGTGCTTTCCCAGCCAATTGCAGTTGGATAAATCAACAATTCAGCCCCTGCCAAAGCCATCAATCGCGCAGCTTCGGGATACCATTGATCCCAACAAACCAACACGCCCAATTTACCAACCGATGTTTCGATTGGTTCAAAGCCCAAATCGCCTGGTGTGAAATAGAATTTCTCGTAATAGGCTGGATCGTCAGGTATGTGCATTTTGCGATATTTGCCTGCAATAGAACCATCTTTTTCGAAGACTACAGCAGTATTGTGATACAAACCGGCTGCACGACGTTCGAACAATGATGTTACGAGTACAATGCCACACTCGGCTGCCACTTGTGAATAAAATTCTGTAGATGGTCCAGGTATAGGCTCTGCCAAATTAAACAATTCAGTATTTTCTGTTTGGCAGAAATATGGAGTATTATGCAACTCTTGAAGCACCACAAGTTCAGCGCCCTCATTAGCCACAGCCACAATTTCGGCACGCAACATCGCTTTGTTAGCCTCCACATCTGGAGTTATAGACTGTTGAATTATTCCTATTTTCATATTTTAGTAGCGAATAGCGAGTAGCGAAACTTGCTATTCGGAATTATTAAATTTTTAGACATTAAACACAAGATCTCAACTTCACTCCTTATTTAATATAAGAGTAAGCTACAACATCTACCAACGTATGTGTCATAACAAAATCTTCCCAACCTTCACAAGGATTAGGGCGTTGCAAATTAGGAGCTGACTCTGTTATATTTTTTCTCGCTTTATCTAACTTTTTTTCTAATTTATTGAGTCTTTTATTCAATGTAGCTATTCGTTTATTTAATTTTTTATTTTGAATAACAGAAAAATTCATTGAAACATCACTTGGTTTCCCGCGAAAAAATGCACCACTATCCAACATGTCACCATTACAATCATACATAGCAATTTTATCCATTACAATTAAATGCATACCTGTTCGCATAGCATTAACCCCACGAGTTACAATACAATACTCTTGTGTTGCATCATTCTTAAACAACAATACACAAGAGAAATCATATTTATCTGCATCTTGGATGAATTTCAACCACTCTAAAATTTTAATTGGATTCTTCGTTCCACAACACTCAACTTTAGAGTCTTTCCAAATTTTAGCCTTCGGACTCTTAGCATACCCCATTGATAACAATGAGAAAAACAACACTGAAATAATAATTAACTTTTTCATATTAATTAAATAAAAGATTAAACAAACAACTTATTATAATATTAATGGTTAATAAAAATATCATTATGGACACACAGGTCTTATTGTCTGGCCAAACCCCCTTTTTTCATAATAAGCTTCGACCAAATTTGCATTAAAATCTAATGTTAGCGCATAATTTGGTTTACTTGAATCCAAAGATTTTGACCATATACCTCCCCATTCACCGACTCCTTCACGTTTACTACCTCCACGAGAACCAGCAGCTGGAAAAAAAATAGATTTCCCATTCGGTCCCACCACTTTATAACCATTTACACCTTCTTGATTCGTCCAAATCCACTTACACTTTTGCCTCAATTCAAAAATTTCCAAATCAGTAGGCATACGCCAACCCTGACCACAAATCATAGTTGCTGCATCATCTTCAGCCTCAAGTTCACACTTATAATCCACAAATCCATTATACCCATATCCACTTTTTGTGCAATATTTAGTCAAATTATCATAACTATCGACACAATGCTTATAATTATCCCAAGTATATTTCTTTTTCGATTTTATTTCACCCCAAGCAAAATAAGCTCCAAAATCTTCTGGATTTTTAGCCCCAATATTACATGTAGCCCATTTTACACTCAATCCCAAATCAACATATTCATACGTAATATCATCAAGTGATGTCTCACAAGAATTACATAAAATTAAAATAAAAAACAATAAATAATAATTACAAAAAATCTCAACTTTCATATACTCAAAATTTATTTAATAGTTATTTAATGAGCAATTAAACGATTAAAGGATACTGCATAGTGACGCAATGCAAAGAACCATGTTGACGAATAAGAGCTTGACAATCTATGCCTACAATCTCTCTTTCTGGGAATGCCTTACCCACTTGCTCCAATGCCACTGAATCTAAATCGGTTCCATACGTAGGAACAAGCACAGCACCATTGATTACCAAATAGTTTGCATAAGTTGCTGGTATGCGCTCGTCATCTTCATAAGCTGGACACGCCATTGGCAATGCAATCAAACGATATGGTTCTCCGTTAAGTGTACGGAATGTTTTAAGTTGCTCTTCCATACGATGCAAAGCCTCGTAATGTTCATCCGACTCATCTTCGCATTTCACATACAATATTGTGTTATTAGGACAAAGACGAGCCAATGTATCAATATGAGAATCTGTGTCATCACCAGCCAAATAGCCATGGTCCAACCAAAGCATTTGTTTTGCTCCCAATGTCTCCAAGAGATATTTTTCTATATCTTCACGTGACATTGTGGCATTACGATTTGTAGATAAAAGACATTCCGATGTGGTCAACAAAGTGCCTTCACCATCACTCTCGATAGAGCCACCTTCAAACACAAAATTACGACAATTACGCAACTCACCAAACAAATGTCCGCCACGATACAATCGCTCTGTAATCAAATTATCTTTATCCGACGCAAACTTCAGCCCCCACCCATTGAATTGGAAATCAAGAATCACAAGACAATACTCTACATCTCGTGTCTCGTGTCTCATGTCTCGTGTCTCAAAAATTGTGATACCACCATGGTCGCGAGCCCAAGTGTCATTCGATGGCAACTCCACCAAACGCACATTTGCCATATTCACCTCGCCGGCAATCTGACGCCTTACATCCTCTACATCTGGTGCCACGATAAGCAATTGCTGACGTTTTGCAATCTCTCGCGCTATATTCTTAAAACACTCTTGCACCTCTTCGAGCATATATGCCCAATCGGTGTCAGCATGAGGCCATGTGAGTTGCACAAATTGCTGCGGTGCCCATTCAGCTGGAAATATTCTCATTTTGCTAAATAAATTTTTAATTCATCGTGATTAGGGTTACGAATAATTATCTCACCTTCACGATTTACCAACATAGTTGATGGAATAAATGGTATTTCGAAACGCTTAACCATTGGCTCATCCCAAAACAAAAGATTAGAGAGTTGCACCCATTTTAAATCTAAACGTTCGATAGCACCAAGCCAATTATCACGATTTTTATCTAACGATATACCAATTATTTCAAAGTGCTCACCAGCATGTTCGGCATACAACTCTTTAAGTCCTGGCATAGAACGCATACATGGTCCACACCACGAAGCCCAAAAATCAATTAAAGTATAGTCGTGTTGAGAAACTATATCCATCCAACGAATAGTGTCACCCGCTGCATTTGGTGTTGCTTCATCGCTTAAATAACTACCAACCGCCATATAAGGTTGTTCAACCGAACGAGCCATAACAGCAGTATCTACTGGCATCAAAACAGCCAACTCCTCATTTGTATAAAGGTGTTTAATATCTTTCACGAATTTCTTTGCTGGTTGAGTTGAAACGTATGGCAAAATCAAATCCTTAAGCGACTCTTTATAGTTTTTACGAGCTTCTACTATCCCCTCAAATTTTTCAGTATTTGTCATATCTCTTTCACCTATTTCAGCACAAACACCATCATACGACATAATAATCGAGTCATATTCAGCATATACACGATTGAAATCTGTACCCTCGACAGTCATCGTATAGGCAGTATCCACATGCATCTTGATATCACCATTTTCAAGAATAAAATATGCACCTACGCCTTGCTCTGTCATCTGACGATTTTCATCTGTAATAACTACCACCGACATCAATGGCTCTGTAGCAATACCTTTCATCTCGAATCGGCCATCCACAATTTGTGTACTATCAATAGGTTCAGTAGCCAATTTACGCAATGTTTCAGCCACATACACCCAATTACCATTAAATTCGTCAGTGTCAAGTGTTCCTGTAATTTTATAACTTTTTGGAGCTTGATTACAAGCCATCAACATAAGCATTGCTAATGCTGAAAATATTATTTTTTTCATAATTTAGATATATAGTAACGAGTAGCGAGTAACGAGACTTACCATTCGGCATTTTTTTAATTTTCACCTCATAAGTATTCCTTATTCCTTGTTCCTTTTTCCTTGAATCAAGTATTCCGCAATTTGCACTGCATTCAATGCTGCACCTTTTTTGATTTGGTCGCTCACGCACCAGAAAGTCAATCCATTAGGATTACTCAAATCCTCACGAATACGCCCTACATAAACTGGGTCTTTACCCGATAAGAACAATGGCATTGGGTATTCTTTTTGAGCAGGATTATCCATAACCACCACACCATCAGCTTTTTCAAATGCCTCACGAGCCTCAGTCACTGATATTGGTCGTTCAGTCTCAACCCAAATTGATTCAGAGTGAGCACGCAACGATGGCACTCGCACACACATAGCGCTCACTTGTACATCGGAATGCATAATCTTACGAGTTTCGTTATACATCTTCATCTCCTCTTTTGTATAACCGTTATCAGTAAATACATCAATTTGAGGTATAAGGTTGTAAGCCAACTGATAAGCAAATTTATCTACTGTAACAGGCTCACCAGCCAATACTTCGCGATATTGTTGTTCTAACTCAGCCATAGCTGTCGCACCAGCACCCGATGCAGCCTGATATGTCGATACATGAACTCGTTTAATATGCGACACATTTTCAATAGCTTGCAATGCCACAACCATCTGAATTGTAGTACAGTTAGGGTTTGCTATTATATTACGAGGACGATTCAATGCATCTTTTGCATTAACTTCTGGAACTACCAATGGTACATCTTCATCCATACGGAAAGCGCTCGAATTATCAATCATCACTGCGCCAAAACGTGTAATATCTTCGGCATATTCTTGTGAAATAGAACCACCTGCCGACGTGAAAACTATATCTAAATCCTTGAAATCATCGCCATGACGCAACTCTTGAACTTTGATTTTACGTCCACAAAATTCATATTCACGTCCCGCACTACGCGACGAGCCAAACAATTTCAATTCTGTAATAGGGAATTTACGTTCTGCTAATACTCGCAAAAACTCTTGTCCAACGGCGCCACTTGCGCCCACAATTGCCACTCTCATAGTTAGTTATATTAAATTTTGTTAATCAATTATTTTTTTATACTTTTGCATATATTTTCTGCTCGTGGCACAAAACACCACGTTGCAAAATTAAGAAAAAAAATTCACATATAAAAACGTTTATGAAAAAAATCTTAATTCTCTGTTTTCTACTACTCTCACTATCTATATCGGCTCAATTCTACGACGATTTTTCCGATGGTAACTACACCGCCAATCCGCGTTGGTTTATGACCGATATGGATGCCCAAATAGTAACTTCCGACGATGGTTATGCAGTAGAACTACACCCAACTGGCAACATCGAAAATAGCAACCTCAAAAAAGGCTCTTTCCGCACAGCTAATACCCTCACCGACAACACTTGGTGGGGATGCGATTTGACATTTGATATAAATAAAGATTCGGAAGGAGAAATTTCATTCTATATCGCGTCATCACTTCCCTCTCTTGGCGAATCATCTGGTACATATTTAAAAATTAACATTCTAAGTCGCAGTATATATTTAGTATATTGCGATGGTAAAACTTTAAAACCTATAATGGAATCAAAAAAGCAATTACCATATGGAGAAATAAATTTTTTATGCAAAATAATTCGCAATGGAAGCAATTGGAATATCTTATGTTCCATAGAAGGTGAAAATATTGAATTTGAAAAAACAACACTAAATACAGCATCTGTTACAAATTCAACTTCCACTGGCTTTCTTCTATTTGAAAATCCCGACAATCCTTTCAATCTTCGCATCAACAGCGTGAATTGTGGCGACAAACCTACTGAAACAGAACTCATAAATACAGGCGACATTGTCATCACCGAAATTATGGCAAAACCCAATCCTGCAGTCGAACTACCTGAGGTTGAATGGCTTGAAATCTACAACACCACCGACCGCACTCTAACTCTCGAAGGTTGCAAAATCAGTACACCTGCCAAAACAGGCACTTTCAACGACTATATACTTGAACCTCACGACTACGCTGTCATCTGTTCCTACAACGCAATGACCGAACTTATTGCCGTCACCAACAAAATTTGCGTTGTAGAATCTATGCCTGCACTCAACAACGATGGTAACCTTCTAACACTCAAAAACAAACAAAATCATATAATTTCTTTTGTCGAATACACACCCGATTGGTACGCTACAGAGCCGTTCAAAGCCGATGGAGGTTGGTCGCTTGAACGTCGCGACCCATCCAATCCTCTCTCTAATTCAACCACTTGGATACCATCTATCGATCCTCGCGGTGGCACTCCTGCCGAGCCTAATAGCACAGCCACCTATTTACCCGACAATCTAATCCCATGTATAACAACCATTGGCATCAGCGACTCTCGCTCTATTCAAATCCATTTCAACAAACCTATGCAAGGCGAAATCATCACTTTACAACAAAACATCAACATTACAGGCAACTCTCTAAAAACCCTCAATTGGATTGAACCTCAACGCGAAATTCTCAATCTACATCTCACTGAACCACTTGATTCTACTAATACAATCGACATCTCGTTTCACGATTTCACATGCATCAGCGGATGGACTATGCCCGACACCACAATCACCATCGCCCTACCTTATCAAGCTAAATATATGGACATCATTTTCAACGAATTGATGCCATATGTCAGCGACAATAATAGCAAATTTATCGAACTCTACAACAACAGCAATTTCTACATCGACCTCAGCCGACTAATGCTCTCAAACCGCGATGTTGACAACAACCTGCACAATTCAAAAATCTTTTGTTCCACAAGCTCTATCCTACCCCCACAACAATATGCCGTCATATCACCCGACACAAGCGCAATCCATTGTCCTTTAAGTATCAACCCACAATCTATTTATATCACCGCAACCCTACCATCTATGCCTGCGACCGAAGGCACTCTCGTGCTCACCGACCGCAGTGGTAACACCATAGATGAAGTCCACTATTCAGACTCTTGGCATCATCCTCTGCTCAACGACCTACACGACATATCCCTCGAACGTATAGACCCTATGTCCTCGACACAAGACCCTACGAATTGGCATAGCTCAGCATCACACAATACCGCAGGTTGGCTCAACTCACAAACTATCAATAACTCTAACACACAACAAAACAAATACTTCTGGCTCGGCGACCCAACTTTCTCGCCAAATAACGACGGTCATCGCGACAACCTCATTATTCATCACAACCTACCCACTGCAGGTTACACCCTCACCATCGACGCCTATACTCGTCACGGAGCACATATCTGCCGCATCACCGACAACCAACTACTTAGCACCCAAGGCTACACCCTTTGGAATGGCACAAACTCCAACTACGAAACAATCCCTGCTGGACTCTACGTATTAGTAATTCAAGCCATCCACCCCAACAACTCAAAAATCACACAAAAACTAATCGTTATAAAAATATAAATACAAAAAGAAACTGTATCAAGATTATATCTTGATACAGTTTCTTTTTGTGTGTAAAGCACTTAATACCTCACATAATACTTTTATAATAACTTTTATTTCATTAACGAAATAGAACGCTTTACAAAATCTGCCAAATCTTTGCCTTTCAACATATTGTTTGCAAGCAATGCAAGGTCAATCAACTGTTTCACTTTTTCGTGACCTGCTGCGAAACGAGCAAATACTGCTGTACGTTTTTCGCCTAATTCGGCAATTTGTCTGTCGAGATTGTTAATCTCTTCTTTTTCTGCGACAGGCACTTCGTCGTCTTTCTTGCCTTCGTGCGATTTTTTCAACTCTGCTTTGCGTGCATCAAGCGATTTCAATTCATCTACAATAGGTCTGATTTCGCCAGCACATTCAGCCTCTTCTGCTGCAAGCACATCTTTTACTAATGGGTGAGCTGTATTCAACACAAGCGAATATGAATCAGGCATTTCGCCATAGAATGCCATCATCGGATTGCCTCCGTTGCGCGACATCTCTTTCATACGACGCATAAACTCGTTTTGTGTAATCACGATAGGAGCAGCCTCTTCGCCAAGCGAATCGAGAGTTACGATAAACTCTGTTTTCTCCATTTTTGGCAATTGTGCTTGGAACACCGATGTCAACGCTTGACGCTCATCATCCGACAATTCCACTTGTGGAGCATCCGATTTTTGAATCAATTTGCCAACAACATCGCTATCGACACGCACAAAACGCACTTTCTCGTTCTTTTGTTCCCATTGTCCTACCCAGTGCGAATCCAATTGTCCGTCCATCAACAACACGTCATAACCCTTAGCCTGTGCAGCCTCGATATAAGAGTGTTGCTCATCAACATTTTGTGCATAAAGGCAAATTAAATTGCCATCTTTGTCGGTTTGTTCGCCTTTAATCAACTCTTTATACTCTTCGAATGTAAAGAATTTACCATCAACATTTTTGAATAAAGCAAAGTCTTTAGCGCGGTCGTAGAATTTCTCGTCGGTCAACATACCGAATACGATAAATATCTTCAATGCATCCCATTTTTCCTCGAATTGAGCGCGGTCGTTTTTGAAAATCTCGTTCAAGCGGTCAGCTACTTTTTTAGTGATGTGGTTAGAGATTTTCTTCACATTACCATCGGCTTGAAGGTACGAACGACTCACATTCAACGGAATATCTGGCGAATCCAACACACCGTGCAACAATGTCAAATATTCTGGTACGATACCCTCAACCGAGTCAGTAACAAACACTTGGTTGCAATACAATTGGATTTTATTACGTTCAAGATTTACACCCTCTTTGATGCGTGGGAAATAGAGAATACCTGTCAAGTTGAATGGATAATCCACATTCAAATGAATATGGAACAATGGGTCTTCACCGTATGGATACAATTCGCGGTAGAATTTATCGTAGTCCTCATCAGTCAAATCGGCAGGCTTACGAGTCCATGCTGGAGTAGTGTTGTTGATTACATTAGGCTCGCCAGTAGCCACCTCTTTGCCCTCTTTCCACTCTTTTTTCTCGCCAAACACAATGTTCACTGGCAAGAATTTACAGTATTTATTCAATAATGTGCTGATGCGACCCTCTTCCAAGAACTCTTTATTCTCATCGTCGATGTGAAGCACAATGTCAGTACCACGATCAGCTTTCTCGCAATCTTCCAATGTAAATTCAGGCGAACCATCGCACGACCAATGTTGTGCAGGCTCATCTTTATACGATTTAGTAAAGATTTCCACCTGTTTAGCCACCATAAATGCTGAGTAGAAACCAAGACCAAAATGACCAATTATCGCATTTGCATCATCTTTATATTTATCAAGGAATTCAGTTGCGCCAGAAAAAGCAATTTGATTGATATATTTCTCAATCTCCTCAGCAGTCATACCAACACCACGGTCTGAGATAGTAAGCGTACCCTTTTCTGCATCAATCTTAACCTCCACGTTAGTAGTACCCATTTCGCCTTTAAATTCACCAACCGAAGCAAGAGTTTTCAACTTCTGAGTAGCATCTACCGCATTCGACACCAATTCACGCAAGAAAATTTCATGATCGCTATACAAAAATTTTTTAATCACGGGGAAGATATTATCCGTAGTTACCCCAATAGTTCCTTTTGCCATAATATAGATTTTTAGTAGCGAGTAACGAGTATCAAGACTTTTGGCACTCGGCTTCGCCTTGTTAATATTTATTTGATTTCGTTTAGAATTTGTTGGACCAATTAGTCAAATTGGACCAATTAGCGAAAATGCATAGTCAAATATAGTGCCATAAGGGAAATTCTGCCAGAATGTCACATTACAAACAAAAAAGAGACGCAATGTATTGCGTCTCTACTATTCTTGTATTACACGAATAATTATTATGCGATGAAAGCAGCGTATGCTTCAGCATCCATAAGGCCATCAAGTTCAGCAGCGTCTTTAACTGCGATTTTGATCATCCAGCCTTCGCCGTATGGGTCGTTGTTAACCAATTCAGGAGCATCTTCGAGAGCAGCGTTTACTTCGAGGATTTCACCTGTTACAGGCATACAAAGGTCAGAAACAGTTTTAACAGCTTCGATAGAACCGAATACTTCGTTAGCAGCGATTGTTTCGCCTTCTTTTTCGTTTTCAACGAATACGATTTCGCCAAGTTCAGATTGAGCAAAATCAGTGATGCCTACGTATGCAACTTCGCCTTCTACGCGAATCCATTCGTGGTCTTTTGTGTACTTCAAGTTGTTTGGTAAGTTCATATTTATTAGATTTTTTTGTAGGGACACGGCATGCCGTGTCCACTAGATTAGAATTTCTTCTTTCAAGGTGCAAAGTTAAATAATTTAATTCATTACACAAAATATTTTTTCATATTTTTTATCTAGTTACCCTTAAATAATCACCATTTCGTGTAACTGTATATCTTTTCAATGGATATTTTGACTCGCCTTTGTTGCAAAATCCAGTACCAAATCCTACATCAAACTGCGAACCACACTCTGGACATATTGCAAATACCATGTTTGCCTCCACTCTCACATCGCGCCTATGCTCATGCGGACAACTTAAATCAAACGCATAATAAACCTCATCAACCCCATAACATATCAACAAACCTCCATATCCAATATATTGTCCTTGCTTATTAGGTTCAGTAATTGCCACACTATTGCCCGGAGTCATCAATTCTGGTGCATCACGCAATATATTCAGCGTATAACTTACTGGCACATCAGGTATTGGACTGATTTGATTAACATCTCCATCGCAAGACGAAAGTACAAATAATAGAGTACAGAGTAATGATAAAAGATTTAAACCCCTCCCCCGTTGGGGACTCCCCCTAAAACAGGGGGAGAATATCAAGTAATATATTACAGAATAGAGAAACTTTTTCATTATAAATAGGGTATCAATTTATAAAGTCCTATACCATTTGAGCCTTTCAAAAGAATGAGTTGCGATTGTAGAGACGCAATGCATTGCGTCTTCAATAATGATACTTGCGAATCAAATACACAAATATCTTTGTCTGCTGAGACGCAATTTATTGCGTCTCTACTGTAGGCTGCTTTAAATTCTTTTCCGACCAAAATAATTTTTTCAATCTTCGATTCCATCAATCGACGCACAATATTTTGATGCTCAACTTCCGACTGCTCTCCTAATTCGAGCATGTCGCCGAGTATCGCCACCTTATTTTCGCCCTCCATCAAATCGAAATTATCAATCGCCGCCATCATACTTGTCGGATTGGCATTATAGGCATCTACAATGAGAGTATTTCGCTCGGTTTTAGTAAGTTGCGAACGATTATTGGCAGGCACATACTCACTTATCGCACTACAAATATCTTCTTCCGCCACTCCAAAATGCAAACCTACAGTGATTGCAGCCAACATATTATCCAAATTATATGCCCCAACGAAATTAGTTGAGAGTTGATAGTTGAGAGTTGAGAGTTGAGAACAGAAGGTCTTTGAGCCTTTGTCGAAAAAATGCCACTCAAATTCTACGTATGGCGCACAACGCAACAAACGACCATTGACGTCAGCTGCCACATCGGGATTTGAACTATAAGTTGAAATCAATGAGGAGTGAGGAGTGAGGAGTGAGGAATGAGATTTACGCAATGCGTTTAATAATAATTCATTATTGGCATTCACAAACACATGACCGCCACGCTCAGCAAGATTGTCGTACAACTCTTTCTTGGTGTTTATCACGCCCTCTAACGACCCAAAACCTTCGAGGTGGGCTTTGCCTACATTAGTAATCAATCCACATGTTGGCAATGCTATATTTGCCAAAGTCTTAATCTCGCCTGGATGATTTGCCCCCATTTCCACTACAGCAATCTCACAATCTGGTTTGATGCTTAATAGCGTCAAAGGTACTCCGATATGATTATTAAAATTGCCTTGAGTGTAGTGCACACGATATTTTTTACTCAACACCGTAGCTACCAACTCTTTAGTCGTGGTTTTGCCATTCGTACCCGTAATGCCCACAACAGGAATCCCTAATTGTTCGCGATGATAACGAGCCAACTGTTGCAATGTGTCTAGGACATTATCAACCAAGATAAGTTGAGAGTGGAGAGTTGAGAGTTGAGAGTTGAACCCCTCCGGCTTCGCCACCTCCCCTAAAACAGGGGAGGAATTTAATGTTACCTGCAAATCATCCACTACTGCATAGGCACAACCTTTTTCGATTGCCGACACTGCAAATTTATTGCCATCGAAAGTTTCGCCTTTCAATGCAAAAAATATCGACCCTTCTGGGCAATTACGGCTATCAGTGGTCACCACCGGATGAGCCTTGTATATTTCATATAACTCTTTTATTTCCATGCTTTTTTATTGTTTCGTTTATTTTTTTACATAAGTACAGAATTAATTTACAGGTTTACAAATTATAATCTGTATTTTTAATTTTATCAGGAGAATTACTTTTTCAAGTACATACCCTACGACTAACGGACTCACGAGCCAACAGAAATTAAACAAAACAATCAAACCATTTTATCTGGTAAATAAATTTTGTACTTACGTTTAAATTTTATATTTATTTTGCTGACATCGTTACAATTGGCACTATCATCTCTTCCATCGAGATGCCGCCATGTTGGAATGTATCTTTATAATAACTAACGTAATAATTGTAATTATTTGGGTATGCAAAGAAATCATTGCCACCAGCGAATATAAATGTCGAACTAACATTTGGTGCAGGCAACTGTATCGATGCGGGATTAGTTACTTCAAACACCTCTTTCTTGTTGTACGACAATGTTTTACCTACTTTGTATCGCAAGTTGACATTCGTATTTTTATCGCCTACCACTTTTATTGCCCTATCGACATGCACTGTGCCATGGTCGGTAGATACTACCACTTTGAAACCTCTGCGTGCCAACTCTTTAAATAGCGTAAATGTAGAAGAGTGGCGAAACCACGACACTGCCAACGAACGGTAAGCAGCCTCGGTATTTGCCAATTCGCGAATCATTTTACTATCGGTACGAGCATGCGACAACATATCGACAAAGTTAATAACACACACATTTAGTGGGTTTTTCTCTAATTTATGTAATTGTTCTATCAATTTTTCTCCAGCCTCCGAATTATTCAATTTATGATACGAAAATGGTATAGGTCGGCGATAACGTTCCAACATAGTGCGTATCAACTCCTCTTCGTTAAGGTTCTTGCCCTCTTCATCCTCTTCATCTACCCACAACGCTGGGAACATCTTTTTAATTTGCAATGGCATCAAGCCTGCAAATATCGCATTACGAGCATATTGTGTAGCAGTAGGTAATATACTGAAATACAAGTCGTCTGAATCAAAGGTATAAAAATCAGCCAACACCTCTTGTATCATGCGCCATTGATCGTAACGGAAATTGTCAATCAACACAAAAAACACCTTTTCGCCCTCATCCAATAGTGGAAATATCTTCTTTTTGAAAATATCGGGACTTATCAGTGGACGATTATCTGCATCATTCACCCACTGCTCATAGTTGTTTTTCACAAAACGCATAAACATATTATTAGCCTCTTCGCGTTGCATGCGCAGCATTTCGTGCATTTCGTTGTCTGCCTCATTGAGTTTTAAATCCCAATTTATCAGCTTTTTATATAAATCCTTCCATTCGTCAGCCGACAATCTATCAGATATTTGCATGCCGATTTGAGCGAACTCCTGACGATAGTTTGTTGTAGTCTGTTCGCTGAATATCTCACGTTTGTGAAGATGTTTTTTCAACGTCATCAATATCTGGTTAGGATTTACTGGCTTAATAAGATAATCTGTTATCTTATTGCCAATAGCCATGTCCATGATATTTTCCTCCTCACTCTTCGTAATCATAACGATAGGCAAGTTTGGACGCATTTCATTTATACGAGCCAATGTCTCCAAGCCACTTAATCCAGGCATGTTTTCATCAAGAAACACTATATCGTACAAATTCTCACGACACATATCTATTGCGTCTTGTCCATTCGATGCAGTTTCTACATCATACCCTTTATCAGCCAAAAAAATCGTATAAGGCTTCAAAAGATCAATTTCGTCATCTACCCAAAGTATATTCATAATTATTAGATTTATAGTAGCGAGCTTTTTCAATTCACAATGCACAATTCACAATGCACAATTATTAGCTTTAGCTTAATTTAATATTAGAAATTTTTAGTAGCGAATTGCGGGTATAAACGGACGCACGAGCCGTGCGTCCCTACAATCTCGCTCAAGCCGTTTTTATCTTAAATAAAACGCAAAACAACTAATTTTATTACGCATGCAAAGGTAATAAAATTAAAACAATTTTGAAATATCCCAAGTTAAAAATTTTTCGAGAGGCACACCACCCGAACCAACAACAATTGAATGTATAGGCTTAAATTTATCAGAAAACACCGATAATCCTTTATTTGTTGTGCGACGACCACTTTTCACCTCTATTGCAATACAATTTCTCTGACTCACAACAACAAAATCAACTTCATCATTACGTTCACGCCAATAATATATCTTATAATTATTTTCTTCAGCCATATTCAACAAATGAGCACCAACTGCACTTTCAACCCAACGTCCCCATGCTTTCGGAGATGTATAAGCCTTCTCGAAGGAGAAATCCGACAAAGCACTCATCAAGGCTGTATTATAAACCATCATTTTGGGTATTGAATTATATTTACGAGCAATATCATTGGCATATTTTTGCATACCACACAACAAATGAGATTCTCGCAACACATCGAGATAACCAGCTAAAGTTGTTACATTTCCGGCATCTTGCAATTGTCCTAAAAGCTTAGTTAAAGAGATTTCTTCACCCGAATAACTACACCCCAACTCAAATAATTGTTTTATCAACTGAGGTTTATAAATCAACTTCGTCATCAAAATATCACTTTCAATTGCAGGAGCTATTATACTATCCTTTATATATTTTTTCCATCGATTTTCATTATGAATAAAAGTCGCACTACCAGGATACCCTCCATAATAGACATAATGGTCAACATCAATATTAAAAGCATCGCTCATCTCTTGCAGACTCCAATGAGGCATACGAATCAATTCGTACCTGCCAGCAAGAGATTCAGTAAGTCCATCTTTAAGCAATAATCGAGACGAACCCGACAAAACAACTTTTATATTTACATCATTGAATGTGTCAGAATCCCACTCTTTCTTTATTGCCTCGCTCCAATTAAAAATCTTATGCACCTCGTCTATTATAAGCAAATACTCATCACTGCCCAATATTTTCATCTCTGCACGAGCTCTACTCCACACTTCACTAATCCAAGATTGCTCATCTTTCGACACATCATCTGCAGAAACCAATAAATAAGGCACCGTAATTTCCTTAATAATCTGCTTCAGCACAGTCGATTTACCAACCTGACGAGGGCCTGATAAAACTTGTATCGTTTTACGAGGCTCTGATAACCTTAACAATAACTCTGCTTGTTGTGCTCTTTTATACATATTATTTAATACTTCGTTAATAATCACGGCACAAAGTTACACAAAATATTCAAATCTACCAAACAAAATGTTCAAATCTTTATTACAAAATACTCAAATCCATACTGCAAAATGTTCAAATCTACACTGCAAAATATTCAAATCTTCATAAATCCACTAATAAAACTCATAAAAAAATCGGTGAAAGCATATAGCCTCACCGATTTTCTAATTTATCATCTACAATCTAATACAAACATATCGCCTCCCCTAATGTAGGGATGCACGACTTGTGCGTCCGCCAAAATAGCCCCACATATTGTCCCCCTGTTTTAGGGGGAACTGACGAACAAAGCAAGAGCAGAGGATGCTTGCATACTATGCCTTGCAAGGAGGAAGTCGCCGAAGGCAAATCCCCGAAGGGGGAGGGGGTCAAAACTGCGACCTATCAAATCACCACTTTTTCCACCTCACCACCAACAGCTATCATATACACACCACGAGGCAATACAATTGAATTTTTGGTGCCAGAATAAACCAATTTACCTACTGCATCATAAACATAATACTCTTTACCGCCGTTATTAACACAGATAACACCATTTTCATAATAAACAACACATTTATCATCTTCCACACTTTCGATATTTGTTTGTTCTTCTTTAAACATAAATTCAGCAGCAAGAGTTATGTTTTGCGTTACCACCAATTTACGAGGATTATCGGTATTATCATCTGACCATTTTACAAATTCATAACCTGCATTAGCCACAGCTGTAATCGTAATTTCTGTTCCATAATCATACTCTCCTCCACCCAATACAACTCCATTTTCTGCAGTAAGAGTAACCACGTATGGTTTCAATGTGTATTCAAATTCAACTATTTCACTTTCGATTCCATCTGCAGAAACAGCGAAAGCTTTAATTGTCATAGCGTTATCAATCACAATAGGCTCATCATACACTAACGCATTATCGCCACAAGGGCAAGATCCGTCAAGTGTATAATAGATTGTTACATCTTCTGTACTGCAATACAACGAAACTTTTGTTCCATAATACACTGCTGTTCCTGATGCTACAGAAGAATATGGTTCTTCAACTTTATCAACAACTTTAACCAATGTTGTAGCACTAATGTTGGTTCCCTCTACAGCAAAATTAAATGCTGCATTACCTGGCAATTCACCAAAAATAGTTACACTAATTTTTCCATCTGCATCAATTTTCACAGTATCGCGTGATATGGTTGAAATTGTTGGAGAAACAGATTGAATTATTAAATTTTTTCCTTCAGCAGCCTCTGCAGGTAAGATTTCAACTTCAACCTCTTTCGATGAATCATAACTCAAAATCACAAGCGAATCAACTTCTATTGATTTAACCTCTTTAACTACATCAAACGATTGAATATAATCCGATTCCATTTGCATACCCACATAACTTTCAACTTTCTTGCTAACCTTCAATGTTACTTTGTCATCCGTAGAGAAATCAGTTAAAGGGTTAAATCTAACTTTTGAAACATAAGTTATAGTGCTATCTAAATAAGCTTGCTCTTTATTGAGCAAAGTTAGAGTTCCCGCAACATTCTCTCCATTTTGAGAAACTACTATGTTATCAACATTGATAGATTGTATAGTCATATATTTACTAAAATCTATCTCTATACCACTTTCATAAGCTCTCACATTAGCAACTTCTGGATGAACATTTTGCACCATTTCAACATTAACTTCCAATTGAGGAGGAGGCACAGGCAACCATTCACTATAAGTAGTTTGATAACCCTCTTTTTCAAATTTCACTTGCCATAACCCTTGAGGCACATCCCAACGATACATACCATTTTTGTCGGTAAACAATGGATTTTCTTGTGCATAATTTTCAGCATCCCAGAGAACAATGTTTTCTTGTTTATCGCCATACATATCTTCCACTTCCTCTTTATAATAACAAGAAGCCATTACCCCTTCCAAACGATTAGACGGAACACCCTCATAAACAAATCCCGATGGATCGTGAATACCCTCAACACCAGGACCTTTTGGCTTGTGTTCACCACCTTTTTTCTTTTTATCATCATCATTCTCATCGGAGCAATTAGGAGCATTCATTATTATTGCTAGTTGTTCATGCCCATATTCCGTTAACTCTTGCATACCATCTCCAAAAGAAGCTGCACTCTCACCAACGTCTTTTAATTGCAATAGTCCATCTATCGTATTTTCGGGTTTACCACTTGCTGTCCTCGTTAAGTTCCAAGAATAAGCTAGAAAACTACCTAATGAAAAACCAACGGCTTGTCGTAAATTTTTCACTGCACTATGTAATTCTATATTTGTAACTTCATCTGCACATTTCAATTTTTTATTAGCCATATTTATTGCATCTTCTATAATCATATCCCGCCATTGATTCAATTTATCCGTAGAAGGAGATATACAATCAGAACCAGGTTCATAATAAAATATTTTTTTCATTTTTTTATTTTCTACATTAATATTTCCTAACAACAAATCCTTATATTCTTTAAAATATAATGAATCTTCATAAATAAATGAGGAGAACAAAAATATACTATCGGTTGTTTCTTTAACAAATTGAAAAGCAGAACTATTCGTAGTATAAAGTTTACAACGATTATCGCTTATAATTTTATTTTCAACAAAAGAAGACTTATCTATTTTACTATAGATATCTATTTTATCATCTATAGTAGTTCTTAATGATAAACAATGTATGTTTAAGTTAGAGCTAGAAGGATTTATAGTATATGAACAAATAGATCCTTGCATGTCAATATTTATCAACTTAAATTTTTTATAATCATCTAATAATGCATTAACAAACACCATAGAATCACACAGTGTATAATTTAAATTATCAAAATCCAAACTAACATTCACAGGAATATTAGTCCCGTCATTTTCAAATTTTTTAGTTGCAACCCATTTCCCTTGTTTTTCGTTATATTCTGCATTGATTGGCACTTGATCGCCTGTCGAGGTTTCTACATAAAGAATAACATTTGATATTTTAGATGTATCGTTTTGTGTGAAATCAATCAAAAACGTAAATTCAGGATATGAAGGCCAATACCAATATGCTGGAATTGATTTTTGCTCGTTTAAGAAATCGAACACTGTACGCTCTTCATATTTTGAACCATAACGATGCGAAAAATTTATCATTGTTACCGTTTTAACCTCTATTGCATTAACATCATACTGACACTCTTTTACTTCAGTAAATAATTCCAAACCTTGCTCTGTTATTGTTTTTGCATAAATCTTATGCGTTGAAAGATTATATGGCTCGTTCAATGTACATGTTACACTCCATATACCATTGCCTAAAGTTGTAGTTTCGCCAATTAATAAATCATCATCATATACTTGAACTTTTGTATTTGCATAAGCTTTACCACTAATAATAAATTCTTTTTTCGATACAACCGATGGAACATTGATATTCAAATTCTCTGCCACGAAACTTACACTTCCTATTGGTTGCAAAACTCGTTTACCTCCAAATTCAAAATCAACATACGCTGTAGTTTTATAATCTCCTTTCAAAAATGGTGTAATACAAAAACGCACATTATCTCCCGCTTCAATTGGAATAACTATCTGATTATTAACTATTGTGTAAGGAATAATAGTATATCCTTTTATAACAGAATTTTCTGTGAAAATTGCATTTTCTGGTATATCTACAACAAGATTCACATCATTTACAGCTCCTTCATATTCTGGTTTGAACTTAACCATACCCTTTAAGGTTACATAATTACCTACCACAACAGAATTTTTATTTATACTGAAATTGCTACTTGCATCGGTATAATACAACTTACTCTCGTCAAAAGATGGAATTGATTTATTATCAATACAACTTATAATTCCACTATTTATAGCAATCTTATTTTCAACATAATCTACTCCTTCTGTCAAACCTAAATCTTGAAATGCCTCTATATTATAAACATCATTAAACAACTCACTTGCTCCCATTGTGATAAGTGTATAATCACCATCAACAACATCTGTTATATTCAAAGTCTCTTTTTTGTATTCTTGTTTTTTCACAAATCGGCCTTCTGCATTATAAAGAATTCCTACAACTTTACTATTATCTGTTTTTGCATAAGAAGCCTTAATAGCTCCGAGTTGCAAAATATTAATTTCTGCCACTGTTTTATCTTCTTTCACCACACTCTCTACCACAAATGGCATAAAACTATTTTTCTTACAAGAAATGGTAATCTCTAAAATATCACCCTCACTGACTTCTTCTAACAAAACTATACGCGGATATTGTACACTAAATTCCGATACTGCCTTATTTTGAGTCTTATTAAAAATCACATAAGAGACATTATTGTAATCCGAATAAAAAGATGTTACTTTAGGCTCTGCATCAGCTAATGCTCTTTCGGTATAGGTAAAGTTCAAATCAATTACCGCACCTGTAATTCGTTGTAACTTAATCACACCTAAATCAATGCTATCAGCAAAATCAATTATAGTATCTTTTACTGCAATATAATCACCTGCAGAAATGGTTATTTCTGTATAGTCCTTAATTACATCAACACTAAATACCCCTTCTTTATCAGCCTTATAAGTTTCTGTTTTTGTGTATTTACCATTGATTGTTTGATTGACTGATATAATAGCTTCCGATATTAGTTCATTATCAAGACTATCTTTTACAACACCTTTTATTCTACTAATCTCTAAAGGCAACAAAGATAAAACTATGTCGTTATCAGAATCATTTACTTCGTAGCTTGTCAAATCTACGACTTGATATTTAACACCCAAAGCGTATGGCAACGACACACTATAGTAGATACTATCGCCAGCAACAAAACCAGTTACTGAAGATGACCTTTTTATGAATGTATTTTTACTATCAAACCACGATATTTGAACCTCTGAAGTTATATCCTCTTTTTCAGGAGTTAAAACAGTAATATTCACTGTTTGTGGAATTTGGCAAGACTCAAAAGCAACACTTACATCTTCATTTTTTAACTCTACACCTTTTATCTCACTAACAACTGACCCTTGCTGTGTTTTCAAATATATATCATATACCACATCGATTGTTAAACCATAAAACGTATATGTATCTTTATCCGAAATAGCATATTTCTGATGATCGTCTGTTTTTGTATTCACCAACTCAATATAGAGATTATTTTCCTTAACATTCTCTGGTATTGAAACAATTATACTTTTAACAACATTAGCTACCTCTTGCCCATCTATACTAAATCTATATAGTGCATAACCATTTTCACCAATATAAATATAAATATTTGCTATATTATCAACAACTTCAACACTTACTTCTGCCGTACGATAAGTGTTACTATTCATTTTTGATGTATTCTCTGGAAAACTACACAAATACGTAGCCTCTGCAAAATTTTTATTTTCATCTGCAAATTGTATCAAATCATAATAATATGTATAACCACCATCATCGCCATTCGTTTTTGCTGAAATAAAGAAGTATTGCTCTTTTCCATTCTTATCTTTCAACGAAAATTCTGTACACCCTGCCAAATTAGAATTATCGACACCAACATCTGGTGTGTTCTCTGAATTATCAAGATATTCTATATTTCCACCTTTATATTTATATCTATTCGCATAACAACCCCATCCATCAACATAAAATATTGAATCATTTACAAAATGCATTCTTGCATTCGTAACTTTATTCCAAGATGGTCCATAAAGCTTAGGAAGTAATATTTTTTCTGCTTTTCCAACAATAGCATTATTTATCGTCCAACGATAACAATATAACGAGTTATTATCTATAGCCATAATAACAGCATCATTATTGACATCTCCGTAAACATCAAATGCATCGAATCGCACATTATCCATTATCGGCTCATTAATAATTTCATCACAACCCCCAGTTTCAAGATTTACTTTATAAATCAACATCGATTGCATATCTTCATCAGTTGAGATCACACATCCTCCGATAAGACAGTTACCAACACTATCAAAATGTAAATCGTTATTTGGCAATGTCACTGCATTGATAGTATCTCCATTTTCTATTTTTGTAAAAATATCTTTTTGCAAAGCAAGAGAACGCATTTTTTCTCCCGACTCTCCATCATAAATAAGGATTTTATGTTTCCCAACTACTCCACGTAAAGGAAAATATATTTTACCATTCCAGGTATCCATACCACGAACCAAAGCTGTTCCTCCTAAATCTATAGGATCAAAGTTATTAGTATAAGTAGAAAATATCCATGATTGACCTATATTAACATCTAACGTAGTAAGCATCTGTCGCAAACAAATACCCTCAGAAATATCTAACGTTATTGTAACAATAGAACTTTCCGTCAAAGTAAAACAAATATTTGTACGTGTAGGGTCTGATTCATCAAACTCTGGTCGAGTATATTCGATATTCGTACAAGTAGTTATAACATCATTATAATTAAACTCATCCTCCCAAGCCCCTTGTACTATTTTAAATTCATAATAATCAGGTTCAAGGAAGTAAGTTTTTGTATAAAACCCATCTTTATCAACAGACATTAAATTGTTAGGATCCATAGGATTCCATGCAGAACCACACATATTGGCACTACCCACTACATACCAATCACCATAAGCGGATTGCCCTAAGGCAGAAAAACTTATTGATGTCAATAAAACAACAATAAACAATAATTGAGTAAATACTTTTTTCATAAATTATAAATTTTAATAAATAATAAAATCTTTACATATAGGCACAAAAAAACGTGGAACTCGACTGTTGTCGTTCCACGTTTAGAGGCTCTCGCATTGCCCATCTGATAAAACGACAACGCGAAGCCCACGCTAAAATGTATGTATATTTATGCCACCCTCGAGACGCAATATATTGCGTCTCTACATGATGTGTACAACATTCCCGTAGGACATCTAACGTTGCTATGTTCCTATCAGATTGAAATTTGCGAGATTTCTAAACGTCAGAACAAAGCGTCGATAAACGCCTATTATGTAATATGTCAGCAAACCCACCCTTTAAGAAATATGACATATTCCCAGCGTAGGCTTACGGCTACAAAGTTATAAAAAAATCTTCATCCCGCAATCGCAAAATGAAGATTTTTTGTCTTTAACACTAATTTTTCAATGAATTATTTTCACAGCATTTTAAACTCTCTCTTTAGCCACTCTTTCAAGACTATATCAGAGATAACAATCTCCTTTTTCTCTATATCAATTAATTCTTTCTTTATTAAAGCACGTTTTACGATAGCTACATTTGAAGATGTACCCAAGTTATATTTTTCTAATACATTTTTTGTAGTAAATTCTTTTGAAACAGCATCAATTATAGCTCTTAAAAAATTCAATTGATACCCCGTAAGATTTTCGGTTTGTTTTTCAAATAGTGGCGTATTTTGGTCTAAAAGGTCCTGCCAAGCCTCTTCGAAATTTTCTTCTGTAGCAACTTCATCTGTATGAATCCAAACGAGCCAAGCCAATTGCTGAACGTATGACGAATGGTTATCAACCTTTTGAGCTATTTTCTCAGCTAATGATGGCGAAATTGATTTATTCGTAGCATCAAATCGTGCACAAATATACTTCACCCAATCTTCTGTAGCAATTTTTTGCAAGTATAAAGCATCACCAAATTTATAAAAAGGCAAACTTCTACGCTCAAACAATTCATTCATCAAATGTTTTTTACTACCGAAAAGACAATATGAGACATTTTGCTGTAATTGCCAAACGGTGCGTAATCTTTTTTGGAATGTTTTTGAATCTGAAAACTCTGCTATTTGCTGAAATTCATCAATACAAATAACAATTTTAATACCTTTCTCAGAGGCAATCTTTTCTGGCAATTGTAATATATCGGTTACATCTTCTGACTTTGTATTCAATTCCAATGAAACCGAAAAATCAGTCATAGGATCTGTGCCTATCGAAAATTTAGGAGTTATGCGAGATAAAAATCTTTTGGCATTATCAATCCACTCTTCCAGTTTAGATGACGTTTGGCGCAAAACAGCTGTTGCAAAAGCATCATAAAATTCTCTATCGCTACGACACGAAAATATATCCAAATAGACAATTTTCAAGTCGTCGGATTTAGCCAATTCGCACACTTTACGCACTAACGATGTTTTGCCTATACGACGAGGAGAGATAAGAATAGTGTTTATTCCTTGTTGAAAATTTAACAATAAACGATTGGTCTCATTTTTTCTATCTGTGAAATTTTCACCCGACGTAGCAACACCAAAAATAAATGCTTTATTACTCTTATTTTGCATATTTAAATATCTGTATTATAGAAATTAACTTTAGTAATAAAGTTATTACTAATAAGTTTATTACTAATAATATTATTACAAATAATTCACTGCAAAGATAATGCTTTTATTTTAATTACACAAACAAAAATTGTACTATCTTTATAATTTTATCAGTACAAATAAAAAAATCTTCATTCGGCAAGTGCGGAATGAAGATGTTTTATAATATTATTTTCCTTGTTCCCTACTACTTATTCCATTCTTTATACTCTTCCCAAGTCTTGCCCTGCTCTATTAGTTTCAAGTTTTCGTCTGAAATGATTATGCGTTCCACTTGGTCGAGAGTGATGCGACCTTGCAATGTTGGCTCGGCAAGCATAGTGCGCTCGTACCACTCGGTCTCTTCAAACGACTCTGTACCAACAGCAATATATGTTACTCCACCTACACTACGTTTAGCCAAATCATAGTCTTTAACCATAAATTTCGTGAAGTTGAACGCAGCCAAGTCATAGAGTAATGAATTGAGATTAACATTCTCATTACGAGGTATGAGCAACAAATAGTGTGGTGTTTTCTTTTCAGATGAAAATGTTGCATTTTTCAACTCCTCGTCCACCATCTCTTCTTGTGCCAATTCTTCACGCTTTTCGAGTATCGAGCCATGAGTTGAACCCTGTTGAGCCTCACGACCTTGACTCATCAATGCCAAAATGTCTTTACACATCGGCGTTACATCAGATTGTGGATATTTTTCTACTAGTTCTGTCAATGCTTGATAAAAAGGCTCTTCAGGTTGAGTTTTACCAATACTCAACGCATTGAGGAAAGCGAACTTAGGCATTAACGAACTCATAGAATAATTCTTCGCCATATTATCATAATTGGCAAATACGGTATTGAAATTACCCTTACTATAAGCCAAATACGTATCTGCATATAGCGAATCTTGCAATGCCAACATCTCTTTTGTGCGCTCTAAATAATCGGGTTGCGACAAAACTGCGGCATACTTGCTTTCGGGATACTCTGTTATAATTCGTTGACGATAAGCCTCTTGTTCATCTTTGTCGTCTAATTTACCGCAAATACGATAACTCGAATAATAGCCTTCTAATTCACGACTATCTTTTGCAAAACGACGTTGAAATTCTTGATATGTTTCGAGCGACATTGGCAAATCGTTCAATTTTTCGTCATATATCACAGCCATAGCATACAACGCATCGGCAATAGCCACATTTGATGCTGCAATATCGGCACTATCTTTTGGTATTTGCGCCAAATAATACTCTGGCGTATGATGCGCTGGCACACCTGGGTCGGACTGATCAGACGAATCAGATTGATCTGACGAGTCGGACAAGTCGGACTGGTCAGACGAGTCAGAAAGATCATCCATCGCTGATGCTGTACTAACTTTATTTGCTCGACGCCAGTTGTCTTCCAACACACGTTTTCCCCATTTTTGTTTAAACTGTTGAGCACCTTGTGTTTTCAACTGTTGATTGTAGAAATACCAATCTTTCGCACCGCCTAACGTTGGCATTGACATACTTGGACGAGTAGATTCTTCAAATCCTTTTGTCTCAGCCTCTTTAGCCAAACGAGCAGCCTCTTCTTCCTCTTTTTTCACCTCTTCTATTATTTTTTCTACAATTTTCAACTGCTCCTCTTCTGTCAAAGTTGATAGATGCTGAAGGCTATCTTGCAATTCCACAGTATTGTAATTCACTGCCAACTCACCCAACGCCTCACCCAATTTCATCACACGTTTATAATCGGGATGTTCGGCATTCAAAATACCTGATGCCTCTTGATAACATGGGTGTGCATCAATATACTCTTTTTGCGAATAATACAAATCGCCCAACGTAATCAACACAGCCGCTTTCTCTACACCCCCACGCGTACTCTCCTCAATAGCGGTCTTATACGCCTCTATTGCTTCTGCTGTGTCTTTATGATTTAGATATATATTACCAACAACTGTATAGATTTGATCTTTATAATCTTTGTTATTGTAATTCTTAGCCATACGTTTCAACTTCTTCACATTCTTTTGCCACGACTCATCATTACATTGCAACATCATCAATCGAGCATTGAATTCCATCGAATAAGTTTGCGACTGACGCACTGCCAACTTAAAACTTTCGGTAGCTTTATCTACCTGATTTTGTTCGAGATAAAGTTGTCCGAGCAGGTAATTAAATCGAGAAGAAAGGTATTTATTATTCTCTTTTTTCGTAGCCAACTGCAAATATGGTATAGCCTCTTTATAGTTTTTGTCTTTCATCAACAAAAAGGCTTTGACTTCGGCATAGTCCGCATTCAATCTTTTCACAACATCGTTCTCTTTTATTTGGTCAAACACCTGCCAAGCTTCATACACCCAATCCATTTCGCCGTATGCACGAGCTTGCCAAATGCGAGCCTCGCAAACAATCTCAGGGTCAGATGGGTAATGGCGTTGAATATAGCCAAACGTAGATGCTGCACCCAAGAAATCGCCCTTATGCAGTTCGGCTTTACCTAACAAAATCCACGCCTCTTTTACTCCATGAACAAACTCCTCTTGATTGTAAAAATATTGATATTTAGGCTCTTTCCATTTATCTTTATTGCGCTTTGGCTTTTTTGTAATCGAATGTTTTTTTATCGCTTTTCGGCATTTTTCTATCGTACGCTCCATTTGCGATGTTGCTACAGTCTGATTTTCCTTGTAACTAATTGGATACATCTCTATCAACTGCGTAAAATCATCTTTAGCACTTTTATTTATCTCTTTTTGTCCCTCAATATAAGCATTTTCAGCATTAAAACCAACATTGTAATTAGTACACATCTGATGATATGCACGCGAAGCTTTGGTATTCTTTTGCGTAGAACACCCTGTGATTATCAATAAAATAACGAATATATATAGTAACTTTTTCATCTTTTTATTAACGTGAAATATATGCTTTTATTATAACCTACAAATTTACATTTTTTTTTCGATATAAGCAAAAAGTCATCCTTAAAAGTGCGATTTTTTACAAAAAGTCCGCCTTAAAAGTGTAAAATTTCACAGAAAGTCGTCCTTAAAAATGTAACTTTTATTGATTATCAGCCTATTAAACAACAAGCCTCGAGAACACCAAATTCTCGAAGCATGTTTCTCACTCTCCCACCTACTCTTTACTCACTACCTACTACTCCCTACCATTAACATATTATAAACATAGTATAAACACACCTTCAAATAATCCAAAAACTATTTAAACACAATTTTTCAAATTTCAAATTTCAAATATAATTTGTAACTTTGCATCTCTATATACTAATCACTACACTCTAATCACTATACACTCCAATGTCTTACAATATTCACACTCTCTCAAATGGCATTCGTGTATTGCATCTGCCTGATGCAATGCCTATTAGCTATGTAGGTGTAGCTGTCGATGCAGGTACTCGCGACGAGCTTCTCAACGAAAGTGGAATGGCTCATTTTGTCGAGCATCTACTTTTCAAAGGCACAAAACACCGCCGATCTTGGCACATAATCAATCGACTCGAGAGTGTTGGCGGACAACTTGACGCATATACCACAAAGGAAGAAACTTACATATATGCCACTGTACCAAACGAATACACCGATCGCGCATTGGAGTTATTGGCTGATGTAGTATTAAATTCCACTTTTCCTGAATCGGAATTAGAAAAGGAACGTGATGTAGTGCTTGACGAAATCCAAAGTTACAACGATTCTCCATCCGAACTCATCTACGACGAATTCGAAGAACTACTATTCCCTCACGACCCAATCGGACGCAATATTCTTGGCACAGAACAAAGTCTCGAATCGTTCACATCCGAACGTGTGCAACAATTCGTGCGTCGCAACTATACCCCCGACCGAATGGTTGTTTTTGCTATGGGCAATATAAAATTCGATTGGCTCATCAAACGCATTGAAAAATACTTTCACAATGCACAATGCACAATGCACAATTCACAATTAAAAAGTATTTCTCGACAATTGCCAAAATCCTATATTCCTGTCCATCGTACTACTCCTCGCGACACTTATCAAGCCCATTGCATAATTGGCAATCGCACTATCAGTATGACTTCACCCGAACGTCTTACTATGCTACTGCTCAACAACATACTCGGCGGTCCTAATATGAGTTCTCGCCTCAACCTTGCCCTTCGCGAGCGCAATGGACTCTGTTATACTATCGAAAGTAATCTAACTAATTATACAGATACTGGTGTATGGAATATCTACTTTGGTTGCGACCCTCGCAATCTCGCTAAAGCTCAACGTTTATGTATGCAACAACTCGAATTGCTTTGTAGCACACCGCTAAACGACAATCAATTATCTATAGCCAAGCGCCAACTACGAGGGCAAGTGCTTATCGGCAATCAAAACAAAGAAAATTTAATTCTCGGACTCAGCAAAGCCTACCTCCACGGCCTCGAACTAAAACCCGACAGCGAGCATTTCCAATTCATCGACTCACTTACACCTTCCGACCTACAATCGCTCGCACAACGCACTTTCAACCCCGACCAACTAAGTACACTCATCTACACTGAATAATTTTTTGAACATAAGTACATAATTTGTTTCTAACAAAAGTACAAAATATATTTATTGGATAAAATGGTTTAGTTGTTTTATTTAGTTCCTGTTGGCAAATATTGTTTTTTAAGTACATGCCCTAAATCATATTATAAGGATAAATAATCAAACTTGTACTTAAAAAAATAGATTATCCCGATAAAAAAAATAACATACAGATTATAATTTATAAGCTAGTAAATTATATTATGTACTTGTGTTAAAAACTCAACAAAGAAAAAATGAAACTCTCACAAGCTGAAAAATACGCACAAGACCCTAACCGTCAGATTGACGAATATATCGAGCAACACTCTGAACGTCAGCCCGAATATCTCGACAATGTAGTGCGCGAAACTCATCTACAAATGATAAATCCGCGTATGATGTCGGGACATTTGCAAGGCCGCATACTCAAACTCATCGTCGAAATGACTCATGCTCGTCGTATCATCGAGCTTGGCACTTACTCTGGCTATTCGGCTCTCTGTATGGCAGAAGGACTACCCGCTGATGGTGAGCTACATACAATCGAAATCGACGACGAGCTCGAAGACTTCATCCTCGAACAACTCAAATCAGCCCCTCACGGAAAAAAAATACACCTGCACATTGGCAATGCCGTTGACATCATACCCCAAATCGAAGGATCATTCGACCTCGCATTTATCGATGCCGACAAACGTCTCTATCAACAATATTACGACATGCTCCTTCCTCGCATGAACCCAGGTGGCATAATTCTTGCCGATAACACACTTTGGGATGGCAAAGTACTTATCGACACCCCAGCCCACAACGACCACCAAACCATCGCAATCAAAGCCTTTAACGACTTTATAGCCAACGACTCACGAGTCGAAAAAGTAATATTACCATTGCGCGATGGACTAACACTAATAAGAATGAGGAATGTGGAATGTGAAATGTGAAATGTGGAATGAGGAATGAGAAATGAGGAATGAGAAATGTGGAATGAGGAATTGAGAATTGAGATTGAGGACCAAAGGTCTTTGAGCCTTTGGCAATAAAATTGAAAATTAAACATAATCCCGACAGGTTTGTCATTCTTCTGCTGAGATACGTCGCAGACGTAGCAAAGCATATACAAAGAATAAAATTATGTTCTTATGTCATTCTGTCTAAAAAAATAAAAACTATGTTATACTCTCTAGAATTTCGCGTACGCGACTACGAATGCGACCTACAAGGAATCGTAAATAACGCTAATTATCAGCACTATTACGAGCACACTCGACACGAATTTCTCATCGAAAACAACATAAGTTTTGCCGCTCTACACGAGCAGCAAATCGACTTTGTCGTAGCCCGTGTCGAAATGTCATACAAATACCCACTTCGTTCGGGCGACACTTTTGTCAGCGAACTCGACTTTCGTCAAGAAGGCATAAAATACGTATTCATTCAAAAAATCTACCGCCTACCTGATCGCAAACTCTGCAACATCGGACGTTTCGACTGCGTTTGCCTTGATCATGGACGACTAAAACACTGCGAACTCCTCGACGATTTCATTCAAAAAATCACTGCCGAAAAATAACACAAGGGGCTCGTGTCTCGCATCTCGTATCTCACATCTCGTGTCTCACATCTCGTGTCTAATTACTAAACATCTAAAATATGAAAAATTTCTTTAAAACCACATTAGCAGTATTCGTAGCATTAATACTGTTTTCCATCGTTTCAGGCATCTTATCTATAATGATGCTTGGTGCTTTTGCCGCTATAGGCTCAGCCGAAACCACTTTGCAAAACAATTCCGTTTTGAAAATAGACCTCACTGGCTCACTCGAAGAACGAGTTAACGAAGACGACCTCAATTTCCTTTTAGGACAAATCAATGGCGAACAAACAATTGTCGGACTCAACGACCTTCGCTCTTCGCTCAATAAAGCAGCAAAATCTGATCAAATCACTGCTCTTTACCTCAATTGTGGCTCACTAGTAGCATCTCCTGCTTCGGCTCAAGAGTTGCGCTCTCTTATCGAAAAATTCAAGACCGAATCGAGCAAACCTGTTTATGCCTACGGCGACAACTACTCTCAAGCAGCATATTGGATTGCATCTGTTGCCGACACAATGTTCCTCAATCCTCAAGGAACCATCGGTTTATCTGGTATGGCAACCCAAATCCCATTCTTCCGCGAAGCACTTGACAAACTCGGTGTAAAAATGGAAATATTCAAAGTCGGCACATTCAAAAGTGCAGTCGAACCTTATATTCTCAATGAAATCAGCGAACCAAACCGCCTTCAAAATCAACGCATGCTCGACGGCATTTGGTCTGAAATGATTACCGACATCACATCGTCGCGCTCAATCATTGCCAACGATGTCAATCGTTTTGTCGATGAAGGTATGATGTTTGGCGAAACATCTGACATAGTGCAACTTGGCTTAGTCGATGGACTCAAATATCGCAGTGAAATGACCGACATGCTTAAACAAGATTTAGGCGAAAATATCAAATTTGTTAGCCTAAAAAAAATGAAAAATGTCCCATCTGTCGATAAATTCTCAATGAATAAAGTCGCTGTCCTTTATGCAGTTGGCGACATCGACTCTGGTAGCGAAGGACAAATGAAAAGCGAAAACATTGTAAAAGAACTCAACCGCCTTGCCGACAACGACGACGTAAAAGCCGTTGTACTTCGCGTAAACTCTCCAGGTGGTAGTGCCTTTGGTTCAGAACAAATGTGGTTTGCGGCTAAACAACTTCGCGAGAAAAAACCGCTCATTGTTTCAATGTCAGACTATGCTGCATCAGGTGGCTACTACATGAGTTGTATTGCCGACACCATTGTTGCTCAGCCAACTACACTCACTGGTTCTATTGGCATTTTCGGTATGTTTCCTAATTTCGAAGGCATTGTCGATAAAATTGGAGTAAACTTCAGCGTTGTAAAAACCAATGAACTTTCCGACTTTGGCAACACTATGCGTCCTATGACAGCCTCTGAACGCATCATCCTACAAAACTATATCAACCGTGGTTACGAACTCTTTGTATCTCGTTGTGCCGAAGGTCGCAACACCACTAACGACGAAATCAAACGCATAGCCGAAGGCCGTGTTTGGACTGGTGCCGATGCCCTCTCCATTGGTTTAGTCGATGTTTTAGGCGGATTAGATGATGCAATCGCCATTGCTGCCGAAAAAGCAGGATTAACCGACAACTATGCCATCACCGAATATCCAGTGCAAAAAGACGCCCTCACCCAACTCCTCGAGGACCTCACAGGCGAATCTCTCACAACAACACTGCTCAAATCAAAACTCTTAAATACAGAATTATCATTCCTAATTTCTAATTCCTCATTCCTCATTCCTCAAGGCGCCCAAGCAATCATGCCTTACCGCGTAGAACTTTAATCAATGCACAATTCATAATGCATAATTCATAATTACCATTCGGACTAAATAAATTATGAATTATGAATTGTGAATTATGAATTTAATAAATATGACTCTCTATCCAAATTTAATCTTAGAAGCACTCACTCATGTGCGCTATCCTGGTACAGGCAAAAACATTGTCGAATCAGGTATGGTCGAAGACGACATCCGTATCGAAGGCAATAAAGTGTCATTCTCTATTATCTTCCAAAAAGTCAACGATCCATTTGCTAAATCACTTGTCAAAGCAGCCGAGCAAGCAATCCTTACTTACATCGGTCCTGAAGTCGAAATCGTAGGCAACATCGCTATCAAAACTCCATACGTAGCCCCTAAAAAAGAGACTAACTCTATGGAGCAAGTAAAAAACATCATTGCCGTATCATCAGGCAAAGGCGGTGTAGGTAAATCAACAGTAGCAGCCAACCTTGCCATGTCGCTTCACAACCTCGGTTACAAAGTTGGACTTCTCGACGCCGACATCTTTGGCCCTTCTGTACCTAAAATGTTTGGCATCGAAGACGCTCAGCCTACTGCTCGTCTCGCAGAAGATGGTCGCCACATTATTCAACCTATTAAACAATACGGTATTAAAATTCTCTCTATCGGTTTCTTTGTTGATCCCGACAACGCACTTATTTGGCGTGGCGGTATGGCATCAAATGCCGTTAAACAACTCATCAACGATGCCGACTGGGGCGAATTAGACTATTTCGTAGTCGATCTTCCTCCTGGAACAAGTGATATCCACCTCACACTCGTACAAGAGCTCAAATTCACAGGTGCTATCGTTGTCAGCACACCTCAACAAGTGGCACTTGCCGATGCTCGTAAAGGCATACAAATGTTCCAAACCGACAAAATAGATGTACCTATTCTTGGCTTAGTCGAAAATATGGCTTGGTTCACTCCTGCCGAACATCCCGACGAAAAATACTACATCTTTGGCAATGGCGGCTGCCGTCAGTTAGCCGAAGAACGTGGCATCCGTCTCCTTGCTCAAATTCCACTCGTACAAAGCATTTGCGAAAGTGGCGATGCTGGTGCTCCAATCTCTTTCGACCCTCATAGCCTCACAGGCCAAGCCTTCATTGACCTCGCCCAAACTGTAAGCGAAATTACAATTAAATAAAAAAAACATACCACAGAATCCATACAATACAACAAATGAATTCAAAATAATGCAACAAAACACAATTAACTTTATTTAACGTTTTTTTTTTTTGTTAAGATTATTTTTTGTACCTTTGCGCTTGATTTTATAACAATAATTAAAACCGACGTGACAATGGGATATAACAGTCAAAAAAAAAATGAAAAAATTAATTTATGCTTTTTGTGCAATTGCATTATGCTTAGCCTTTACTTCTTGTGAAAAAAACAAAGAAAAATGTTGGAAAGTAGAATTGGAATGTTCCTTCTATGATGACTACTACGGAGAGTCTTTTGAATCTACTCTTGAAACATATGTTTGGTGTAGTGAAGTAGATATAGAAAAAGAAGTTGAAGATATCATAGATGATATAGAAAAACAGCTTAAGTCTGATTATGATGTGAGTCAAGTAAGAATAAAAGAAGAATGGGAAGAATCTAAATACGATGACGAAGACGACTGTGAAGATGAAGCTGATGATGCTGAAAAAGGATGGGATTTTTATGGAAATTAGTTAAATAAGACAAAAAAATCCTGATGAACTGAATCATCAGGATTTTTTGTGCCTTGTTGATAATTAAAAAAATATTAATATCCGCTAAAATTGTAAAATGCAGCTTTTCTTATTTTTGCTGTGCTTCGATATGTGCTTTCATCGCATCATATCCATATTGATAGATCTCTTTATAGCGCTTAAATTCAAATCCGTGATACTCATTTAATGCAAAACTCTGAATCAGCCAATCGCATTTTGCACGATTGGGATCCATATTCTTACTCTGAAACAATCGCGACATCCAAAGTAGCATATCGATAGAGTTCTTTGCTTCAAAATTCTCTACAAATGGCAACACATCTACTCCTATAATAAAGAGTTGTGGGTTGAGGGTTAAGAGCTGAGAAACTGGCAAATTATCAGTTACTCCCCCATCGACATACCGAACGCTGTCTATCACAATAGGCTCAAATGCGCCTGGTATTGATGCCGATGCTGCTACATATTCTTTCAAATTGCCACCCTCGTGTTGATAAGCAGCTTCGCCAGTTTCGACATTGGTAACGCAAACCATAAACTTACGCTCCAAACTATCGAACGAATTATGTGGCACCAACTCAGCCAACTCGAGCAACAAGGTCTTATGAGTGCTAAACCCTTCATTCCTAAATGCCGACTGCGTAGTCATCAATCGCCCTACTTTATACAATCTCTCCTCTTTTATAATTTGCATTATATCGTCAGCCGAATAACCTGCCGCATACATCACCCCTATTATCGCTCCCATACTTGACCCTGCAACATACGCTGGCTCAATGCCATACTCCTCCAACGCCTTAATCGCACCAATATGGGCAAACCCTAACGCTCCACCACCACTTAGAACTAAACCGACTTCTTTAGTGAGGAGTGAGGAGTTACCATACCCCTCCGCCTTCGGCACCTCCACTAAGACAGGGGAGGAATTTGTTGAGAGTTGTCCACTTTGCTCAACATCCATATTTTGCGCTCCAGTAGCCATAACCCATACAAACAAAAATAGATATGTTATTAATCTTTTCATTGCACTTAAAAAATTACTTACTAATAACAAGTACAAAGTAAAAAGTAGAAAGAACCATGCGGCATCATTTGTCTTACGACTTATTACTTACGACTTTCAACTTTCGACTTTCAACTTTCGACTTTCAACTTTCGACTATTTTATCAAATATGCACAAACCTGATATGGTTTTAATACTATTTCGACTGGCTCGTCTGCCGAAAAGTTTAATTCTGCAGTAATGTCTGTCATTAAATCTTGTGCAACAACTTTGCCAAATCGAGTTGAAAGTTGAGAGTTGAGAGTTGAGAGTTTTTCGCTTCGCTCAAAATTATTCATCGCATCAAAGAGATGATGAGTAAGATTAAGTCGCACATTGCGCTCTTCGCCTACAAAGTTAGCAACTACTAGCAATGCCTCTTTATCTGTGTAGCGCACAAAGGCATACTGACGGAACGAATCGAACTGCGGATTGCGCTGATTCAACCACATCAAGTCATAAAATTTACCCTCAGCAACCACCTCGCTATTCGCTATACCTATCAATCTACGATATAAATCAAAAATAGCATTATCACCTACTTGTAATCTGTAATCTGAACTCTGTAATCTACAAAGGCTTTCTACTTTCCAATAGTCGAATATAGTAGTGCGGCCATCAAATCCGCTAAAGCCCTCTGCTTCATGTGCATCTTCGCCCAACTCCTGCCCCGCATACACCATCACTGGCGACGACGAAATCAATGTCGTAACTGCCATTGCTGGAAATCCTTTCAGCGCATCATCGGCAAAAAATTGCGATGCAATGCGTTGTTCATCATGGTTTTCCATAAAATTGAGCATGTGGTCTTTGATGTCATCAACGGCTTGCCATGCGTATGTGATAGCCTCTGCTGTGCCCTGACCTTGCACCACCGAACGCAACGTGTCGTACATTCCCACTTTGTCATACAAATAATCAAATCCACCATGATGTATATAACTACGATATTGCGCTGGATTATACACTTCGGCAATAAACACTATGTCGGGATACACATTTTTCACCTTTGCTATAGCCCAATGCCAAAACTCCACCGGCACCATTTCTGCCATATCGCAACGGAATCCATCCACCCCTTTCGATGCCCAAAAGAGCAAGATTTGCAACATCTTATGCCACGTATCAGGATGAGGATTGAAATGCGTAGCCCCTCCACCACAATAATCTACACCATAATTCAACTTCACCGTTTCATACCAATCGTTTTTACTTGGCGATGCCGAAAAACAATCGTTACCCGTTGCACGTGCAGGAAACTCTATATAATCTTCTCTATCAAACTGCGGACTAAACGACTCATTCACGCAATAATAGAAGTTATTATCGCGCCAAAAGTGCCAATCTGTTCTATCGCCTGCACCCAATGGCTCAACCCCTTCTGGTGCCGAAATCGAATTATAATTGCGTGCTACGTGGTTTGGAATAAAGTCCATAATCACCTTAAGTCCAGCCTTATGTGTGCGAGCAATCAACTGCTCCCACTCCTTCATGCGCTCCTCTGGTTTATCCGCCAAATCTGCATCCACGTTATAGTAATCGCGCACTGCGTATGGCGACCCAGCTTTACCTTTCACCACTGCACGATGGTTTGCAGGCTGTCCAATCTCGCTATAATCTGTCTGTGTTGCATGGTCCAACACGCCTGTGTACCACACATGTGTATAACCAAACTCCTTCAATCCACGCAACACCTTAGGCGTGAAGATACTAAACTTACCCACACCATTCTCCTCAATCGTTCCGTTCTGCGTATTCCCCTTCGCACGATGCGACGCCTTACGCCCCTTATTACCAAACAATCTCGGCAACACTTGATATATTACTATTTTCATGTTTTAATTATTTTTTATTTCAACAAAAGTACATATTTCTATATTTACAGGCTTATAAAAATTAACATGTATTTTTAACTCTATCAGGACAACTACTTTTTTCAAGTACATACCCCAATCATTACTAATTACTAATTACTAATTAATTACAAGGCTTGTACTTAAAACAATGTAAGCCAACAGAAACTAAACAATGTAATCAAACAATTTTGTCCAATAAATTAATTTTGTACTTATGTTTAAACCCTTACTCCTTAAAAACGGAAATCTCTCTCTCCCAATGCAATTTTCTTGATATTTTCCACTGCTTTCGCTCTGATTTTCGGATGTGGCACTCGTTCAATCTCTGCAGCTATCAATTTCTCTATCTTCGCTTTAACCTCTGGTGAGGCATAGTCTTCGGCATACTCTTTCAGTGTCATCAACGCATTTGGCTGACAGCAATTGGCTATCTGTCCGCTCTTTGCCAACGACATAAAACGGTCGCCTGTGCGACCTTCGCGATAACATGCTGTACAGAAGCTTGGTATATAGCCCAAATCCAATAACCACGACACCACTTCGTCCAATGTACGCTCGTCCGACACATCGAATTGCGCTGTCTCATTATGACGCACCTCTTCGGTATATCCACCTACCGACGTACGCGAACCGCCACTTATCTGACTCACACCCAATTCCAACACCTTCGCACGACTCTCTGCCGTCTCACGTGTCGAAACAATCATACCTGTATATGGCACAGCGATACGCAACACTGCCACGATTTTTTGGAATATCTCGTCTGATATAACATTCTTGAAATCAGCCGTATCAATATCATCTGCCGGACAAATACGTGGTACACTTATCGTATGCGGACCGCATCCAAACTTCGCCTCCAAGTGCTCTGCGTGCATCAAAAGTCCCACAAAATCATAACGATAAGTCTCCAAACCATACAACACACCGATACCCACATCGTCGATTCCTGCCTCCATTGCACGGTCCATTGCCTCTGTGTGATAAGCATAATCGCTCTTTGGCCCACGTGGGTGCAACATCTCATAATTCGCCTTGTTATATGTCTCTTGGAAAAGGATATAAGTACCAATTCCCGCATCTTTCAACTTCTTATAATTCTCTACAGTCGTCGCCGCAATATTCACGTTCACACGGCGTATCGCACCGTTCTTATGCTTGATACTATATATTGTCTTGATACTCTCCAAAATATACTCCAACGGATTCAATATCGGATGCTCGCCTGCCTCCAAAGCCAAACGCTTATGACCCATATCTTGCAATGCAACCACCTCTGCCGCAATCTCTTCTTGAGTCAATTTCTTACGCGGAATTGTCTTATTCTTTGCGTGGTACGGACAATAGACACAGCTATTCACACAATAGTTCGACAAATACAATGGTGCAAACATCACGATTCGGTTGCCATAAATGTGCTGTTTGATACGGCGAGCGAGCGCAAACATTTTATGTATCAACTCCTCATCCTCACACGCCAACAACAATGCCGCCTCACGATGCGACAAACCCTTATAATCACCGGCTCTCTCAATCAAACTTTCGATAAGAGCCCTATTATTCTTATTCTCATCTGCCCATGCAATCGATGCCAAAATCTCTTCATGGTCAATGAATTCTACTGCTTTTGATGATAACTTATCGTACATATATTTCAATTTTTTATTTTTAACAAAAGTACAAATTCAACTTTAATATTTAATAAGAATATCAAATATTTACTCACAAAATAATTTAAATACTATTTTCAAGAAAGTACAAGCCTTAAATCATATTAAAACCTACTTTCTTATCCTAAATTTACGCTTTACCTCAAATTCATCTCCTCCAAAATTCACTAAAACTCCATTATCTATATGCGTTGTTTGTAGATAATTAACCAACTGCATCTCATGTATTTTATTCAACTGCGAAACTGCTTTTATCTCTACAATCACTCGCTTCTCCACTAATAAATCTGCCCTAAAAACACCTACTTCAACACCCTTATAATCTACTCTCATTGACACTTGGTTCTCTACATCTAAACCTTGCATCTTCAACTCCACCATCATCGCATTTTCATAGGTACTCTCCAAATAACCTTGAGCCAAACGTTTTCTCACCTCAAACGCAGCACCAACAATCATTTTAACCAATTCATCATCAGAAATATCTATCATAACAAACAAATTAAAAAAATCTAACAATTAATTCACGACTTAAGGCATGTACTTAAAAAAGCATTCATCCCCACAAAACATAAAAAACGAAAAATAAACCAACAAGCCTGCAAACGTAAAATATGTACTTATGTTAAAACAAACAATCAACTCAAAAAATAACCAAGCTTCGCAAGCTGCTCTTCTATCGCACGTCTGCTCTCTGCAGCTTCTAAATCCATACATATCTTATTGTCATACAGTGCATATTTCTTCCGTTGCGACACTGGCGAAAGGTTAGGCATCACCACATTCGCCCCCGCCATAATTCCTTGTTCACGTCCGTCCTTAGCCAACGTACCGAGCGACGTAGTAGCAGGTATATTCGCCTTTGGGTGCATCAACCGCAATATTGCAATCAATCGCAACGTAGTCTCAACCGACCCACTCGCGCACTCTGCAAACGGAGTATCCCGATGACTCACAAATGGCCCAATACCTATCATCTGTGGTTGCAACCTCTCAATAAATCGCAAATCCGCCACCAAGTCATCCACCGTTTGATACGGACTACCCACCATCATACCCGTACCGGTCTCATATCCAATCCGTTTCAACGTCTGCAAACATCGCATCCTATTCTCAAACGACATCACCTCTGGGTGCAAACGCCCATAATGCTCCGCATTCGCAGTCTCATGTCTAAGCAAATATCTATCTGCCCCAGCCGCAAACCACCGCTCATAATCCTCGTCCGGACGCTCACCCAACGACAACGTGATTGCCTTTTCTGGCCAACGCCTACGTATCTCCCTCACCACCATCTCAATCCACTCTGTCGTATGTCGCACATCCTCACCTCCTTGCAATACAAACGTCTGAAATCCAAGCAAATCTCCCTGCTCACAACACTCCCATATCTCCTCCGCCGACAATCTATATCGCTCCACATCCGCATTACCCGCACGAATACCACAATACAAACAATTATTCTTACAATAGTTCGAAATCTCAATCAATCCGCGCGACTTAATCTCATGCCCAAACACACTCACAGCCACCTCTTGTGCTTGACTTTTCAGCTTAGCTATCAACTCATTATCATCCGATACCAACAACTCCCGCAACTCAGCATCAGCCAAACTACGTTCCTTTCTCAATATATCAATCACGTCATGTTTCATGTTACAAAGGTACAAAAAAATATTGACAACAAACCATTAAAAATAAATAAAAATAGTTATCTTTGCAAAACAAATTCACTAAAATTGTTGACTGTCGGCTATTGACTTTTATAATGACTCGCAAAATCATACATATCGACATGGACGCCTTTTATGCTTCGGTTGAGCAGCGCGACAACCCTGAGCTTCGAGGCAAACCCATCGCTGTAGGTCATGGCGATGTGCGAGGCGTCGTATCTGCCGCAAGCTACGAAGCCCGCCGTTTCGGTGTTCGTTCTGCAATGTCGTCAGTCAAAGCCAAGCAACTCTGCCCCGACCTCATCTTCGTACCAGGTCGCATGGAGGTCTATAAAGAGGTATCTGCCCAAATCCACGAAATCTTCCACTCCTACACCGACCTTATCGAGCCTATATCGCTCGACGAGGCTTTTCTCGACGTAACCCACAACAAGCCAGGCATCGACCTCGCCGTTGATATAGCCCGCGAAATCAAACAACGCATCCGCACCGAACTCAACCTTATCGCCTCTGCTGGAGTATCTTACAACAAATTCCTCGCCAAAGTTGCCTCCGACTATCGCAAACCCGACGGTCTCTGCGTCATCCACCCTGACAAAGCCCTCGATTTCATCGAAACTCTCGACATCGAACAATTCTGGGGCGTAGGCAAAGTCTCGGCTCGCAAATTCCGCCAACTCGGCATCCACACAGGCAAACACCTTCGCCAGTGCTCCCTCGAAATGCTCACACGCCAATTCGGCAAAATGGGACAAACCTACTACGACTTCGCCCGTGGCATCGATCTCCGCCCTGTCGAAGCTGTATATATCCGCAAATCAGTCGGTTGCGAACATACCCTCGAACGCGACATCACTCGCACCTCTTCCGTCATCATCGAACTCTACCATGTCGTAACCGAACTTGTCGAACGCCTCACTCGCCAACAATTCATAGGCAACACCCTCACACTCAAAATCAAATTCCACGACTTCACACAAGTTTCACGCAGTCATACCACCGACACCCCTCTCACCACACTCAAAACCATACTACCCCTTGCCAAAGAACTACTCAAAAAAGTAGAATACCGCAACCACCCCATCCGCCTCATCGGACTCTCCGTTTCTCAAAATGCCGACGCAAATAGAGACACAAAACTTTGCGTCTCCAACTCACATAACAACGAATCCGACCCCCAACTCACCCTCCCATTCCCCACACCAACCAATCATGAAAACAAATAACGCCCTTGCTCCTTAAGAAAAATATCCCACCCCAAAACTTTTCAAAACTCCCCTTATCCAACAAAATTATAGATTTAACTCTCTCAAACACTACTATAAACACATATAATACATAACAAAAACAATCACTGATTACCAAACAAATAACTATATAAAATATATAATTTTCATCCACAACAAAAAATCTCACTAAAACAATACTAATTATATACACAAAATTTGGAAATACAAAAACAAATACTTAACTTTGCTATCAGAAAATCAAAATAACCCATTTTGTAAAACACCTATTATCCAATTATGAAAAAACACATCATTATCTCTATATGCTGTCTAGCAACATTCATATTCTCATCGTGCATAACATCAGACCCCGCAAATTTTTGCGATTTTTATTTCGACAACCAATTTTACGATGACCTACACGTAAAACTAAGAACAACTGATAGACTGTGTAGCTATCACGGAAACAACGACTCTATCATTTCAATAATTGTACCTGTCGATAGTTGCACTTTTATAACAAAAATACATAGTTTTCCATCTACCACATTTCTCAACCCCGACAGTTACTTCTCACAAATATCAATAACTGACACCGACGGAGACACAATATTGCACGAAAGCCCAATGACAAACAAACGATGGAATATAGAAGAATCTGATGGCGATTTCCCGAATAAAAAATGTACTTACATATTCAAAATAGAACTTCCTTAAAATTTCCAATACATTAACTTTATACAGAATTCCTCAACAATGAAACAATTAATTAAATATTTTATCTTTTCACTGTTCTTAATGTTGATTTTACCAGCATGCTCACCCTCACACATGGGCAAAGAGATAGACGGAATCAAAACTCAAGATGATCTTGACAAACTACATCACATACACCCCACGAAACCAATCAAAATACCTGACACAATAACTATTATCGCAAAACCCGCCATTCTTGATATTCCAATAGACACCACTATGAACAAGGAATAGGGAATAGGGAATAAGGAAGAGGGAAGAGAAAATAAGATTTTTAACCTATAACCACCTAAAACTCTAAACTTTAATCTATAACCCATAACCACCATGAAAACTATCCGTCAATTATACAGCAAAGCTCTCCGTTGGGTACTTGGTACTCTTGGAGTTACATCAATAGCATTCGTATTTCAAGCATGCTATGCCCCTTACTATGGTGACGATTTCGACCGTTGCATCAATGGTGAAGTGCGCTCTGCTCAAACCCACGAACCAATAAAAGGTATCCGCATAACTGGTAACCAACAACCAGGTTACGAGGAAACCGATAGCGCAGGCACATTCCACATCCACCTACCTATCTCACGCGACTACAACCTCCATTTCGACAATCAATACGACTCGATAAACACCTATATACCAAAAGATACCGTCATCACTGACTCACTCTACAACGGCGAAAAAATCATCATATACCTCAATGAAATGAGGAATGAGAAATGAGGAATGGGAAATGAGGAATGAGAAATGAGAAATGAGAAATGAAGAATGGGAAATGGGGAATTGAGAAACACCGATAGATATATCATTCTGTCTAAAAATATTCATGTTCTCCTGTCTTCCTGCCTAAAAAAAGACTAACGCCTATAGGTCTGTCTTTAGTTCGAGATTTTGCGAAGCAAAAGCAAGACCATTATATCAAAAAAAGAAAATTATGTTCTTATGTCATTCTGTCTAAAAATATTCATGTTCTCCTGTCTTCCTGTCTAAAAAAAATACTAACGCCGATA
>JAFTSS010000003.1 GCA_017467185.1 Paludibacteraceae bacterium
AGGGGATTAACTGTGATGCGTCGGTGTCGTTTGGTGGTCGTAAGGTATATGCAAATGTATATATTGACGACAGAGGTGGTTTGCCGACGGTATATCGTATATTGCTTCGACTCATTGATGAAATTGAAAAAGGAGAAGTGATATATGATGGAATTTAATGTAGCAACAGTAACATCTGAACTTGTTGCGTGGATTCGAGAGTTCTTTGAGAAAAACGGAAAGGGTTGCAATGCAGTGATTGGTATCTCCGGCGGAAAAGATTCGTCGGTAGTTGCGGCATTATGCGTTGAAGCATTAGGAAAAGATAGAGTTGTCGGTGTTTTAATGCCACAAAATACACAATCTGACATTCAGTTTTCACACGACTTGTGTGATTTCTTAGGCATTAAGCGATACGTCATTGATATTGGCTCTACTGTAAGTTCGCTACTGTCCATTATTCATTGTCGAGCAACGGACATGGAGATTTCAAAACAGACAGAAATCAATTTACCTGCACGAATTAGAATGGCTACATTATATGCAGTGTCTCAAAGTTGCAATGGTAGGGTTGCAAATACATGCAATCTTTCAGAAGATTGGATTGGTTATTCAACAAGATATGGAGATGCGGCTGGTGATTTTAGCCCATGTTCTCATTTGATAAGCGACGAAGTTATTGCGATTGGAGAATATCTTGGTCTTCCAGAAGAATTAACAAGAAAAGTACCTTCAGATGGTCTATGTGGCAAAACAGACGAAGATAATTTTGGATTTACCTACGAGGTACTTAATAAATATATTCGTACAGGAGTTTGTGAAAATCCAGAAACGAAAGCTCGCATTGATGAAATGCACGCAAAAAATTTGTTCAAACTTGAGTTAATGCCAAGTTTTGAATATTCAACACCTTATCAACCAAATGGTGACAAATAGGTAACCGCTTCATCAGATATTTCAATACTTTAGGGTTCAACATTAAGTAGGGCAAGCCGGAAAAGGGAAAATCGTACTTGCACGAGTAGTACCCCGGAACGAACGATGAGGAATTTATAAGTATTAAAATATAACCCATAATGTAGATTGGTTGTTCTTATTTGGTCGCATTGCAATAGCATATAGACAATACATAATATTATACAATCGCTCTTTACTGTTAGTGAGAGTAACGAAATGTTAGTTACGAGCTAGCCAAGCTTAATAAAGATGGATTTTACTCAAGAAGATGCTTCGACATCTTATTTCGTAAAATCCATCCATATTAAGCTATTCAGCTCGACGATTAGCATATGCGAAAATTTTCTCCAGAATAATTTTACGCATACGGATTATGGGAACAAAGTAGCGGTCAGCCAAGAAAAAATACGGTTGACCGCCGTTTTATTTTACGTGCGCGTAGGTATGCTCATGGAATATGGTAGCAATAAGAAAGGAAAAGAAAATGAGAGTTATAAGCACAGGAAATGAATATGATATTTTCGACGATTCGCTTCGTACATTTGACAAACTACCAACACAAACATATGTTGTTCGGTTTCATAAGCAAAAAGGTTTCTTTTTAGAAAAATATACCGACATCGAGATAACCGAAAGTAAGGTTTATGGTGTCCATATTGGTAAAGTTTTTAAAGTTCTCAAAGCGTTTGAATGTATGACTCGTAATTTGGGAGTGATTTTAAGCGGTGACAAAGGAATTGGAAAG
>JAFTSS010000035.1 GCA_017467185.1 Paludibacteraceae bacterium
CAGGAGCAGATTGACCGTTTGTTTGCTATGCGTACCCGCAACTCTATCGGGCGCATTGTGTCCAATCGTCAGGATTTGAGTTTTGAGCAATTGCGTATCTACTATGATGAGCGAGGCAAGCGGCTCAATGATAATTTTAAGCGTACATTGGAGTTGCTTACAGATGATGGCAAGTACAACTATGTTGCGTATCTTTTGGCTGATGAGAATGGCAATTCAATCAAGGTGGCGAAGTACTCAAGCCTTGATCGTTGCGATTTGGTTGAGAATAATGAGTATGGTTATTGCTCTCTTATCAAAGCGACCAAAAGCGTATTATCAAAGTTGGATATAGAGAATAAAGTTGCTGCAACGATAACCCCGATGGAGCGTATTGAAACGCCTCTGTGGAATAAGGTTGCTTTGCGTGAAGCTGTCATCAATGCCATTGTACATAACGACTACTCATTTGAAGTGCCTCCAAAGTTTGAGATATTCCCCGATAGGCTTGAAATTACATCGGCTGGTCGTTTGCCTGAATCACTCACAAAAGAGGAGTTCTTCAATGGTATATCCATTCCACGCAACAAGGAGCTGATGCGGATCTATCGTGATGTGGAATTGGTAGAATCATTGGGCTCTGGTATCCCTCGTATTTTAAGGGCATACGGTGAAGATTGTTTTAAGTTTACGGACAACTTTATCCGTATAACTTTGCCTATAAGTGCTCATGATACTGCTCATGATACTGCTCATGATACTGCTCATGATGTTGGAAGTGTATCTAAAGCTATTAGAACTATTGTTACTTGCATTGAAGGAGAAATTGATAGAGATACTCTACAATCCTTAATTGGCATTAAGCACCGAACATATTTCCGCAGTACATATATAAAGCCTGCTCTTGAAGAAGGTTATATAGAGTTTACTCTACCAAATGAGAAGCGAAGTAAACTGCAGAAATATCGCCTTACAGCAAAGGGTATAGCTTTGAAAAATAGCTTAACAAGCAATAAGTAATTTTACTCAACATATCATATAATATATAAAAACCACACATTTTCTATATTTTATGATAGGTTATGATAATTAGTTTATTAAAAGATTTACTAGATATGAACAAACTTATTCACCAATTTTTGAAATGGCTACCAATAGTAATATCTATAGTAGCACTTTTGCTCAGTTACTTCTCGTTCTCATTATCGCAAAGTGTTTTTAAGTATGAGAAAAATCGTGACTCATTTTATAATACTCCTGCTCTAAAAGAGATAGTAGATTCGACAGACGTTTCATTTACCCTAAACACAGATGAATCAGAACTACAATATATAGAAATTGTGTTCCCTAGTAGAATTACAGAAGAAACAATCTTGATTAACACAAAACCCATATCAATAGGCAAGATTGCATTAGAAATGTACGCGCAAAAGATACTAGATAAATTAATCACACCTAAAGATTCAGCGGTTATTGTAGGTGAGTTTTCTATTCCTGTTATGATAGACTATTCTGTTATAGTACATGGCTTTCCTTATAACTTAAGAGAAAATAGATTTTTTATATATAAACTGTACTGTGACAATTATGTAGAAGTAAAATATTCAAATTCTGTTTTAATAAACCGTTGTGGCAAACCGTTGAAATCTCACTATTTTTACAAAGGACCGTTTTCAGCTCCTTTAGAAGAGAAAATAGAAAAATATGATAAAAATGATGTTCAAGAACTATTAAATAATCAGTTTGAGATATTAATGCAAAATTTTAGTACATCCATTTCTAGTTCAAATATTTTCACAACTTTGGCTTCGCCGAAGGTAGGCGGCGCCTCGGAATAAAAAATAAACTCATTTATTTTGTTCTTCTCTCGGCTTGCACTACCTTTACATCAAAGTAGGAACTCGACTCTGCGAGACACTGCAAAATAGTGCAGAAATCAGGTGAAGCAATAGCGGGAGATTACGTTTGTTACGATTCTTTAACGCAAAGATATAGAGCTATTTAGAAATAAAACTCATTTCCTGGTGGCACCACAAAAGAAAGCAGTTACTAAACAGTAGCTGCTTTTTTTATATCTGTATTTACATAACATAATGGTGGCCATTCCGGTCACCATTAAGTCTATATAAATTATATTCTAAGAAAACTAATTAGACAGTTGTATAAATAATCAATAATCAGTTAATCAGTTGTTCAGTAAGACAACTTTCTACCAATCATCCAAAACAACTTGTGATTATGCGTAGAGAAAAAGGGTCAACGATATAAACAAAAAAAATCCTCCGATACATTGCTGTATCGAAGGACTCTCTAAAAAACGGCAGCTACCTACTCTCCCACCTTAGCAGTACCATCGGCGTGACGAGGCTTAACTTCTCTGTTCGGAATGGGAAGAGGTGGAACCCTCGTGCTATAGCCACCTGAATATCGTTTAAATGACTATTGACACATCGA
>JAFTSS010000036.1 GCA_017467185.1 Paludibacteraceae bacterium
AGTTGAAAAATTTATAATTATGAATTATGAATTATTTATATAGCCACTCGTATATTATTGCATTATACAGCATGTCACCGAGCAAGTTGTAGCCTGGCACGAGGAAGTGAACGCGGTCTTTGTTGGCGAGGCCTACTTCGTTCCATACTGATATAGAGCCAAATCCTCCCATTATTTCGTATAGGTCCCACACTGCGCCGTTGTGTTGTTCGGCAAGTTCGTGCATGGCTTGTTGCACGAGTGCGGTGTTTTTATTGAGTCCGTAACTGCGATGACCTACACGCACTACGCAGTCGTTGTTTGTGATGAATATTACGGCACAATTAGGATTTGTGGCATATATTTTCGACAATAATTGGTTGTAGCGAGCTTTGAATGTCTCTTTGCTGAATTTGTCAGATGTTACATTTGCATCGTTTACACCTACTGCCATTATTGCTAGGTCGGGTTTGATGAAAGCCATCTGTTCTTCGAATTTCTCGCAACGCAACCATGATTGCAACGAGGCTCCATTTACGCCCATAGAGTGATAGGTGATGCCGTTGAAGTTGTTTTCGGGCAATAATCCCATTATTGAAAATTTCCAGTTGGTATTGGTTGTACAATACTCCTCAGTTGGATTTTGGTTGTTGTCCGACTCTAATCCAATCTCTAGCGAGTCGGAATTGAGAACCGAAGGTTTTTGAGCCTTTGACGATAAAATTGAGTCTGAGTAATCTGACTCGTCTGACCTATCCGACTTGTCCGACCAGTATGACATGTATAATCGCTCTAAATCAGATGTTTTGCATAATGCGATAGTGCCTTTATCGGCGAATGTGTTTAAATAGAAAACAAATGTGCTATCTTCATAGACAGCAGGTATGGTGTCGTTGTCAATTATTAATACAGGCATTAGTGTGCTGTCACCAATGGTGGCAAATAGGCGTAGTTTGTTGAATTTCCAATTAGAGCCAAATTCGGCGGGGTTGAGGTTGAACGAAACTGAACTATTGATGTCGTTAGTCGAAATGGTGTAACCCATTATGCCGAGTGTTTCTGTCACTGGCGGACGTGAATTTTGACAACGTTTCCATTCGCCAGAGTAGTGCACTTCAAAGTTTTTAGGATTGTTAGTGCGAGCTGCAGAGTAAGGAAATATAGCGCCACGTTCGCTACCGAAACCAGGCATAATGTTCGAGAAATTCATGCGCATTCGGTTTGGAAACACTCCAGCTTGAATGTGTGACCCCCCGATGTGTACGATATTTATTTTCTGGTCACCCAAAAGTGCGAGAGAGTCTAATTTAGCAAAAAAATAGTGCAATTTATTTGAATCGCCTTTGAGTATAAGTTTATTGGCATCGTAGTTTACGCAGTTGTAGTGAGGCAGTTGTCGCATCAGAGGTTGAGCATAAACAATACACAATGCACAATTCACAATGCTTAGTAATATGACTATTTTTTTCATTATAGACCGTTGGCTGTTGTCTGTTGATTGTTGACTGTTGACATTTTGTATAATTCGTAGGCTTTCATAAGTCCTTCCCATAGCATTTCGCTTGCACGGTTCGAACCTGCGTAGGTGAAGTGGATATGGTCGGAACCTGCGAGTGGTGGATTGCTATTAACCCAATTTGTCATAGAATTTTCGCCACCCATTGCGCCATATAAGTCCCAGTATGCCACATCGTTGTTGATACACATTTGGCGTAGTGATTCGATGAGTTTTGGCAAATGAGGATAGGTTTGCATTGTGCCGTTGATGTTAGTTGACATATCAGACGGACCAATAAAGAGTATTTTTGAGTTAGGCGAAATGCGTCGTAAGTCGTTGATTTGACGAGTAAGTTGTTCGCAATACGACGCGATAGCTTTGTCGGTTTTAGTGTAAGGTACGCGGTTGCCTCCAAATTGCATAATGATAAGAGGTACAGAGTTTTGTGTATAATAATTGCGTAAACTTTCGCTATTGATAGAGGTGAATATTGTGCCCGAGCAACCACGCATTGCGCCATTATCTAATTGTACGCCAGTTTCGCCACCATCGACCATAAAGCCGTGAATTAAAGCCTCACCATTCATGAATATAGATGCACGAGTAGAGGAGTCGGGCAAATTGAAGGTTATTGAATGGTCGCCTACGTTGGCTGTTTTGGTCATTTTCGAGCCTTTAGTTGTGAGGGTTGCGGTAGTTGGACGCTTTATCTCGTCGAGAAGAATAGTTATTTTGTTGAAATATTTAGTGTTAGGACGAGTTTTGCTATAGTTGAGTCGATAGAACGAGAATGTGGCAGTGTCGGTGAGTAGAGCCGTTTGTCCGAGCGGACCATAATTGCGCTCTTCCATACGCATGTCTTGTGTACCATAAACTAGGTAGCGAGTGAGTGAAGCCGAGCATTTTTGTCCGAACGATGATGTCGGAATTGTCTGAACAGCAGGCAATAACCCTACGCCATAACCACCAAAGGTGTCTTGCACTGCTGTGCGTAAATAGTTCGACATGCGGTCTTCTTCAATTTGTGAATCGCCATAGTGAATTATACGAATCTTATGTTCGCGTGCATTTTCCAATGCTTCAAATAGAGGAAATATCCATTCAATGCTGTCGTTAGGATATGTAGGTGAATATTTGTGCGACAATGCTTTACGGCGCATTTTGATGTATTCTGATGCTTGAGCCTCTTCTATTTGACGTAGTATAGCTTCTTTGCCGAAAAACACTTGGTCCATATCGACCAATGGTTTGTCGGTGTATTCTACTTGTCCTTGCATCACCTCTTGAGGTGAAGGGAACGTTATATTGACTGAACCAACAGTCACACCATCCGTAGGAATTGCGTAACCAATCAATCCCATCATAGTGAATACCGCTGTGATAAATAATATTGTTTTGTATGCTTTCATATATTTTAGATATTTAGTAACTAGTAGTGAGTAGTGAGAATATAAGAATGAGTGAAAGATATTCTGCTCTTGCTTGTCGCAAAAATTATTCATTCCTTATTTCTCATTCCTCATTTCTCATTTCTAATTTGTATGTATTTTCAGTTTTTGACCTATTCTAATCATGTCAGATTTTAGGTTGTTCCATTGTTTTAATTGGCGCACACTGACGCGGTGGCGTTTGGCAATGTGACCTAGTGTGTCGCCTGATTTTACATGGTATATTTTTACCGCATTGGCTTTTTTTATGGCTGCAATGCGTGCTTGAGTTTCGGCCTCTTTTTGTTTGTCAATTTCGGCTTGTTCTGCCAACATAACCTCGTGTTCCGATTCGCATATCGCTGCAAGTTGGTCTGTATTAATATTTTTAGGAATATATGCTTCACTGATCCAACGTGTTGAAGGCAATATCATTGCATTTTGCAGATAAAACATTGAATCTAATTTAAGAGAGTCTCGTAATGTATTTGTGCGAATAGGGTGGTCAAACTTATATTTTACATACCCAATGTGTTGATAAAGCGAGTTGAGAGTTGAGAATTGAAAATCATCAGTCATCTGTACTTTGTCATCTGTACTTTGTACTCTATTTTCTATTTTTTTTATCTCCTCATTTGTTACATTTTGTAAGTCGATATTGAGGGCTTTAGCCGTTTCAACTACGAGAGCTGCACCGTGTATGTATGCTAATATGGCCACTTGCTCATTGCCGTAGTGAGCCAAAAGATCCTTTAAATATTTAGCTGCAGCCTCAGATGCTAGTCGTATGTCGTAGCGTTCATCAATCTCATTGTTTATCGTAAGTCCATAGAGGCGGGCAATAGGAGGTGTCAGATGCCACAATCCTGCACAATAACCATCGTTGTAGCGAATATCTAATTCTTCTAAAGAGAGTTTAGAGTCTAGAGTATTTTGCATTTCGCATTTCGCATCTCGTATCTCGCATTTCGTGTCTCGTGTCTCGTGTCTCATGTCTCGTGTCTCATGTCTCGCATCTCGTGTCTCTATTATAAGAATTGGTAGCTGCGTCATTGATTGCGTTAGTCCATACGCCGAGAATAACGAATCCCATGGCAATTGTATGTTGCACCATGCACTTAACGAGGTAAGAATCAGTGATATAATGATTAAATATTTTTTCATATTTCATAAGCGATAATTCTTGCAAAGTTACTAAAAATAATCTATATCAACTCAGTTTTTTGTGTTAAAAAAACTAACATTTTTTACACAATATCGAATAACAAATTTGTAGGGTTGAAAAATGTTTAGAAAAGTAGTTTTTGATTTTTGTGGTTATTGTGTAAATAAAATTTTTTTTGTATCTTTGCACGTTAAATGGCAATGGTTGATAGTCGATGACGACCGTTGATTGTTAATCGTTAATAGCTAATAACTAATCATTGATAATTATATATGAAAGAGACTGTTGTAAGTGGTATTCGCCCTACGGGTAATTTGCATTTGGGTAATTATTTTGGCGCTGTGAAGAGTTTTTTGCAGATGCAAAATGACTATAATTGCTACTTTTTTATTGCGGATTGGCACTCGCTCACTACGCGTCCGAAACCAGAAAATATTGTGAATAGCGCACGCACGATTCTTGCGGAGTACTTGGCTTGTGGTCTTGACCCTGAGAAAGCGACTATTTATGTGCAGAGCGATGTGAAAGAGGTGTTGGAACTTTACCTTTTTCTCAATATGAATGCTTACCTCGGCGAGTTGGAGCGTTGCACTACGTTTAAAGAGAAGGCGCGCAAACAACCTGACAACGTGAATGCTGGTTTGTTGACTTACCCTACGTTGATGGCTGCGGATATTTTGCTTCACCGCGCGGTGAAGGTGCCTGTGGGTAAGGACCAAGAGCAAAACATGGAGATGGCGCGTAAATTTGCTCGTCGTTTTAATACGATGTATGGCGTGGAATTCTTCCCAGAGCCTCAGAACTTCTCATTGAGCGAAAAGGCTGTGAAGATACCTGGATTGGATGGGTCGGGCAAAATGGGTAAATCGGAAGGCAACTGCATCTACTTGATGGACGATGAGGCTACGATAAAGAAAAAAGTGATGAAGGCGGTTACTGACCAAGGTCCGCAAGAGATGAATAGCACACGCTCTGAGGTGATTGAGAATTTGTTTACGTTCCTCAGCATTGTTTCTACGCCTGACACTTATCAATATTTCGATGAGAAATGGAACGATTGCTCTATCAGATATGGCGACTTGAAGAAACAGTTGGCAGCGGATATTGCGGCATTCAATGCTCCGATACGTGAGCGTTTGGCTGAATATATGGCTAACACTGAGTTGTTGGACCGCATAGCGCGTGAGGGTGCTGAGAAGGCTCGCGAAAGTGCGCGTAAGACAATTGATGAAGTGCGCCAGATTATTGGTTTCAGAAAATAATTTTTTTAAACAGAAGTACAAAATATATTTAGTGGACAAAATGGTTTAGTCGTTTTGTCCGGTTTATATGGGCTGAATTTGTTTTTTTAAGTACAAGCCTTGTTATTTGCGGACGCTCGGCTCGAGCATCCCTACAATATGATAATTTATGGCTTGTACTTGAAAAAAGTAATTATCCTTACTAAAATAAACAAAATTTCTCGACTTTGTAAGCCTATAAATTAATTCTGTACTTATGTTAAAACAAAAATTATAATATGAAAAATACGAATTGGACAGCCTATGTGGGTATAATGATTGCGATGACTGTGTGGTCGTGTTCGTTTTTGTTTACCCAGGAGGCGTTGAAGAGTTTTAATCCTATCACGGTGGTGACTCTTCGCATCGGTTTGGCGACTGCGTTGTTGGGATTGTATGGTTGGGTGGCAGGTAAGTTGCAAAAACCAAGGAAACAAGATGTGTGGTTGTTTTTGTTGGGAGGTGCGTTCCAGCCGTTTTGCTACTTTATGTGCGAGACCTATGGGTTGGCAATGACCAGCGCAACGGTTACGTCGGTGGTGATGGCTATGATACCATTGTTTGCTCCGCTGGTGGCGTGGGTGTTGTTGCGTGAGAGGGTGACGTGGATGAATATGGTGGGTATTGTGGTGTCGTTGGTAGGTGTGATGATGCTGGTGGTGGAGAAGGGCGATATAAATGTGAGTGCGTGGGGATTGGTGGTGCTGATGGGTGCGGTGATGTCGGCGGCGATGTATTCGACCATATTGCGCAAGATACCGAGCGATTATACCAATGTGAGCATAGTGTTTTATGTGCACGCATCGAGTTTGATATTCTTTGTGCCTACATTCTTGATGTTTGATGTGCAGAATTGGGGCGCTCGACCTATATTGCCGATGTCGGTGATGGCGATTGTAGTGTTGGCAGTGTTTGCGTCGGTGGTGAGTTTTGTGATGTTCTGTTTTGTGGTGCGCAGGATAGGTGTGGCGAGAGCCAATGCGTTCTGCAACGTGATGCCTGCAATTACGGTGTTGGCGGTGTGGATGATATATGGCGAAGCGATACCGATGATGAAATGGGTAGGCATTGCGATAGTGATAGTGGGACTTTTTGTTTCGCAAGGAGTAGGGAGTAAGGAGTAATGTTTTATTTTAACATAAGTACATATTTTATGTTTGCAGGTTTACAAATTTAATCTCTGCTTATTATTTCATCTGGATAACTACTTTTTTCAAGTACAAAAAATTATGTACTTATATCAAAGATAATTTTTGTACTTCTGTTAAAAAGAAAAAATCTGTACTTCTGTTGAAAAAAAATATATGTACTTCTGTTAAAAAAAATCACAAGGCATGTACTTGAAAAAACAAGGTAGCCAACTGAAACAATTTAAGTGTAAAGTACTTAATTATCCTATAAATATATTCTGTACTTCTGTTGAAAGAAAAAAAACGAGATAAATTTTAAAATCTAATATATGAAAAAGCAGACGATAGCGATAATCGCATTGGTTATTGCTCAAATCTTTTGGGGGGCATCGTATTTGATGTCAGACTTTGCTTTGAAGGTCTTTCCTGCAGCCACATTGGTGTCAATTCGTATTTCGATAGCGGCAGTGGTGCTTGGCATTGTGGGTTTGGTGACAGGGCAATTGAAAAAAATCGAGTTTAGAGATTGGAAATACTTTTTGCTTGCGGCGTTTGCCGAGCCATTTGTATATTTCCTTTGTGAAGCAGAGGCGTTGAACCATGTGAGCCCGACCATCGCGTCGGTGATGTTGTCGTTCATCCCGCTGTTGACTCCGATATTCGCTTTCTTCTTCTTGAAAGAGAAGGTTACGTTGATGAATGTGTTGGGTATCGTGGTGTCGGTGGTCGGTGTGTTGATGATTATATTGGATGGCGGTGAGTTGTCAGCTGACGTGTTGGGTATATTGTTGCTATTCATTGCAGTGTTGGCATCAATCGTCTATACACTCGTATTGCGCAAGATACCAGAACGATATAACACGCTGACTGTGGTGTTCTTTATGTTCTGCACATCGTTGTTGTTTTTCGTTCCAACGATGTTGGTGAGAGAGTTGCCACAAGTGATGGCTATTGATTGGGCGGCAGATAATACATGGAACGCATTTGGCGCAATCGTAGGTTTGGCGTTGTCGGCATCTTGTATCGCATTCTTGTTCTTCTCGTATGGTGTGCGTGCAATCGGTCCAACTCGTGCCAATGTGTTCAACAACATACAACCTGGCGTTACGGCTATATTGGCATGGATTATTGGTGCTATTGGATTGTATCAGGCTGCACTTCAATGCGAAGCAATAGACAAATCATTTTTCGTATGTGTGAAAGAAGCCGCACCAGAATGGATTATGATTTTGGGTATAGTCGTTGTGGTGGCAGGTATGTTTATCTCACAAATGAATGTTAAACAACAAATCTTAAAATTCAAAGTCATTATGTTATCTAAAATTATTAAAGAGGATTATATCGTGCAATCGCGTCGTTTTATCGACAATGCAAACAAAATATTGTTAACTGGTCATATCTCGCCTGATGGCGACTCGCTCGGTGCTACACTTGGTCTTTATCACTTATTGAAACAGTTGGGCAAAGATGTAATAGTGATGGTGCCTAATCGTTATCCTGCATTCTTCTCGTGGATGCCTGGCATCGATAAAGTGTTTGTGATGGAAGAGAACAAAACAGAGGCTGTGAAGGTGATAAAAGAGGCTGACCTTATATTCTGTATGGACTATAATACGCTCGACAGAGTGAATGGTATGAAACCGCTCATCGAACAAAGCAAGGCTAAAAAAATCTTGATTGACCACCACTTAGACCCTAATATCAATTGCGATGTGGTGATCTCGCACCCAGAGGTGTCGTCGGCAAGCGAATTGGTGTTCCGTTTCATGTGTCGCATGGGATTCTATCAAGAGGTGTCGCTCGAATCGGCAGAGTGTATCTATACAGGTATGATGACCGATACAGGTGGTTTTACATACAACTCTAACAACCCAGAAATCTATATCATCATCAAAGCATTGCTCGAAAAAGGTGTTGATAAAGATGCTATTTATAATAAGGTGTTCCACACTTACTCAGAAGACCGTTTGCGCTTGTTGGGCTACTGCTTAAACAAGATGGAAATCATACCAGAGTGCAATGCCGCTATCATCGTGTTGACTCAAGAAGAGTTGCAACGCTTCAACTATAAAGTGGGCGACACTGAGGGTATCGTCAATATGCCACTCCAAATCGAAAATGTAAATAAATCGGTATTGGTGCGTGAGGACAAAACACAAATCAAACTCTCGTTCCGTTCGCAAGGTGATGTGGCAGTGAACACAATGGCAGAGAAATTCGGTGGCGGTGGCCACAAAAACGCTGCCGGTGGCGAAAGCAATCAATCAATGGCAGAAACACTCGACAAACTTCGTCGCGTGTTGATTAACGGATGATAGATTTATACATAAGACAGATTATCTAAATTTTATTTTTTTAGACAGAATGACAGAATGACAAAATATTTATTTTTTAACAGAAGCATCGCTAAAAACTAAGGTTTTTATCTCTGCGAAAAAATGACATATTTTAAGTTACATTTTTTATATGTCATTTTTATACCGAGATACATCGCAGATGTAGCAAGGTATTTGTCAAAAAAAATATGTTCTTATGTCATTATGTCTAAAACAAAAAAGAATAATAACTAAACAATTATAAAAAATGAGTGAATTATCAGAACAAGAAGTGATTCGTCGTCAATCGTTAGAAGCATTGCGACAAATGGGTATCGACCCATATCCAGCTGCAGAGTATCCAACCAACGCATTCTCAACAGATATAAAAGCAGAGTTTAAAGACGAAGAGAGCGGTCGCCCTGTGTGCATCGCAGGTCGTATTATGAGCCGTCGTATTATGGGTAAAGCATCGTTCATCGAATTGCAAGACTCAAAAGGTCGTATTCAAGTGTATGTATCGCGCGACGACATCAACACTGAGGCTCAACCTGAAATGTATAACACCGTATTCAAAAAGTTGCTCGATATCGGCGACTTTATCGGTATCCGTGGTTTCGTGTTCCGCACACAAATGGGCGAAATATCGGTGCATGCACAAGAACTCACTGTGTTGAGCAAATCGTTGCGTCCACTCCCTATCGTGAAATATAAAGATGGTGTGGCTTACGATGCTTTCGACGATGAAGAGTTGCGCTATCGTCAACGCTATGTTGACCTCGTGGTGAACGAAGGCGTGAAAGATACCTTCTTGAAACGTGCTACTATCATCAAAACTATGCGTGCTGTAATGGACGAAGCAGGCTATACTGAGGTGGAAACACCAATTCTTCAGTCAATCGCTGGTGGTGCTTCGGCTCGTCCGTTCATCTCACACCACAACTCATTGAACATCGACCTCTATATGCGTATTGCTACTGAGTTGTATTTGAAACGTCTTATCGTGGGTGGCTTCGAAGGTGTGTATGAAATCGGTAAAAACTTCCGCAACGAAGGTATGGACCGCACTCACAATCCAGAGTTCACTTGTATGGAGCTATACGTTCAATACAAAGACTACAATTGGATGATGTCGTTCACAGAGAAGATGTTAGAACGTATCTGTATTGCTGTGAATGGTTGCACTGAGACTGAAATCGATGGCAAAACTATCTCGTTCAAAGCTCCTTATCGCCGACTTCCTATCCTCGAAGCAATCAAAGAGTTTACAGGCTACGACCTTGAAGGCAAATCGGAAGAAGAAATCCGCGAAGTGTGCAAAAAACTCAATATGGAAATCGATGACACAATGGGTAAAGGTAAACTCATCGACGAAATATTTGGTGAATTCTGCGAAGGCAACTTCATCCAACCTACATTCATTACTGACTACCCAGTTGAGATGTCGCCACTTACAAAAATGCACCGTTCTAAAGCAGGTTTGACCGAACGCTTTGAGTTGATGGTGAATGGTAAAGAGTTGGCTAATGCTTATTCAGAGCTCAACGACCCAATCGACCAAGAAGAACGCTTCAAAGAGCAAATGCGCTTGGCTGACAAAGGTGACGATGAGGCTATGGTTATCGACCAAGACTTCTTGCGTGCACTTCAATATGGTATGCCTCCTACATCAGGTATCGGTATCGGTATCGACCGCCTTGTGATGTTGATGACAGGCAACAGTGCAATCCAAGAGGTATTGTTCTTCCCTCAAATGAAACCAGAGAAAAAGGTAGTGAAAGACGGACCTGAGAAATTTGCCGAAATTGGTGTACCAGCAGAGTGGGTTGAACCATTGCAAAAACTTGGTTTCGACATGGTTGCTAAACTCAAAGATGCCAATGTAAACAAACTCCACCAAGACCTCTGTGGCTATAATAAAAAGAACAAACTCGGCCTCACAAACCCAACAAAAGAAGCTGTAGAAAGCTGGACAAAATAAATTATTAGATTACAGATAACAGATTACAGATAACAGATTTGATTGTGATTGGATGGAACATCTGATATCTGTACTCTGATATCTAATATCTGTACTCTGTACTCTGATATGAAATTGACATTCGAAGACATCCGTAACAACGAGGAAATAAAAGTATATATCAAACAAGCCGATATGTCGTTAGTGGCATTGGGTTACACAGAGCATAGTTTTGCTCATGTTACCAAATGTGCATTAGTGGCAGGCGAGATATTGTCGCAGTTGGGCTATGATGAGCGTACTATCGAACTTGCCAAAATTGCTGCCTATATGCACGACATTGGCAATGTGATAAATCGTGTTGACCATGCGCAGAGTGGGGCAGTTATGGCGTTTCGTATTCTCGACAAATTGGGAATGCCAGCCGAAGATATTTCGGCTGTAATTACTGCCATAGGTAACCACGACGAGCATACAGCCTATCCAGTGAATGCCATTGCTGCGGCATTGATATTGGCAGATAAATGCGATGTGCGCCGTTCACGTGTGCGTAATCCTCGCTCTATTGCGTTTGACATTCACGATAGAGTCAATTATGCAGTCGAAAAAGCCGATTTAGTTACAGATAAAGAGGAATGTAAGATTGTCTTGAAGTTGGAAATCAACACCGAGATATGTGCCGTGATTGACTATTTCGAAATATTCATGGAGCGTATGTTGTTGTGTCGCAAAGCTGCCGATTTCTTCAAAATGCATTTCTCTCTCGAAATCAATGGTCAAGCTATAATGTAATTCATAATTCATAATGCATAATTATTTTAAAATCATATTGCCGTTTTTGTTTGCGCTGACATTGTTTGTTGGTTGCAAAGGTAATGGCGGTTCTGCCGATGGAGAAACAAGCGATTCTACTCAAGTGGTTGTAGAAGAACCTCGTCATATCGAGTATGGTGTGGATGTAACCGACTTGGATGAGGTGCAAGGTAAGGTGGCTAATGGGCAGATTATTACTTCTTTGTTGCGCAATCTTGGTGCAAATAAAACAGCGATTACTCAAGCGGCTTTTATCCCTGATTCGATATTCGATGTGCGTCGTATGAGAGCAGGACAACGATATTCGGCTTATTATACTCAAGATTCTGTGCCTCAGTTGGTTTATCTTGTCTATCAACATTCGGTAACCGATTTTATCGTGTTCCATTTCGAAGATTCGTTGCACGTAGAGCAATTCACTAAACCTACGACCGTGAAGACTCGTCAAGGCGAATTCATTGTAGAAACATCGCTTTGGAATGCCATAATCGATGCCGATATGAATATGACTCTCGCATTGCAACTATCTGATATTTATGCTTGGACTGTCGATTTCTTCGGATTACAGAAGGGCGACCGTTTCCGCGTTTATTACGATGAGTTGTTTGTCGATACTGTCTCTATAGGTATTAGTAAAATACATGCAGCGTGCTATACTCGTGGCGAAAAAGATATTTATGCCGTATTCTACGAAAATGATGATGTGAGTGGCTATTGGGACTTGGAGGGTAACAATGTGAAAAAGGCATTCCTCAAAGCTCCACTCAGTTTCTCACGCATATCAAGTAAGTTCACTTACGCACGTAAACACCCTATTTATAAGACCGTACGTCCTCACACTGGCGTAGATTATGCTGCACCTATGGGTACTCCTGTTATGGCTATTGGCGATGGTGTGGTTACGTTCAAAGGCTATAAAGGTGGCGGTGGTCATACAGTGAAAATTAAACATAATTCTACTTATACATCGGCATATCTCCACTTGTCGAAATATGGTAAAGGCATTGCAGAGGGTGTGCGTGTAACTCAAGGTCAAGTGATTGGCTATGTGGGTAGTTCGGGTTCATCAACAGGTCCTCACCTCGACTTCCGTATCTGGAAAAATGGTACGCCTATCGACCCACTCAAAATGGAGTCACCTCCAACCGAACCAATCCCAGCAAATGCTCGCACCGAATTCGACTCTGTCAAGACCATTATGGTGAAAATTTTAAATGAGGAATTAGGAATTAGGAATGAGGAGTGAGGAGTGAGGAATTGTGAATTATGAATTATGAATTATGAATTGAATTAATTATGGCTCAAACATATCAAGAAATAAATGCTTATCGTGAGAAGAACGAGCGTTTTCTCGAGGAGAATATCCATGCACCAGGTGTAGAGGTGTTGTCGTCGGGTGTGCAGTATAAGGTTATAACTCGCACCAATGGACCTCGTCCTACGGGTAAGAGTAAGGTAACGGTGCACTATTGCGGTAAGTTGTTGAATGGAAAAGAGTTTGACAATTCGTTCAAACGCAAGAAACCAGAAGTGTTTCGTGTGAGTGAGTTAATTAAAGGCTTCCAAGATGCGTTGAAAGCTATGAGTGTAGGCTCGCGATGGGTGGTGTGGATACCATACAAATTAGGCTATGGCTCACGCGATTGTGGTAAAGATATTCCTGCTTATTCAACTCTCGTTTTTGAAATAGAGTTGATAAATGTGAAATAAAAAAATGGGGACTTTTTTATGAGTCTCCATTTTTTATTTTCTAAGCCTTTTGGCATACAATAAGTACTTTAGAATCATTGTGTAGGGTGGTGGCGAAGATGTAGGTCTCGCCACCATCTTTTATTTTGTATTGTGTGCGTAGTTCGCTGACGGTGAGAGGGAAGTTGCGGGTGGTGAGGTTGGCTTGTTTGAGCGACTTGAAGAGTGTTTTTGCACTCTTTTTGTCGAATGGGACCAACTCTTTGACCTCGAATTTGCGACCAGGAAAGTCGTTGTTTAGTTCTGTAGAGGTGTAGAGATGTGAGTGTTGATGTAGTTTCTCGCAGTTGTATTGTTGGGCTATAGTTTTGTAGAGTCCACTTTTGAGGTGGGCAGCGTATGGTTCGTAGAGATATTTGCCTACTTCATGTGCGTATGAGAGTGAGAGGGATGATTCGTGGCTGATAAAGCCTGAAAAAGGAGTAGGGTTATCTGTTGACTGTTGATTGTTGATTGTTGACTTTAAATTGATAGCATGTATTTGTGTTTCTGCATTATACTTTTTATTTATGAAAAGAAGGAGTTCTTTGCATTCGTTGTTTACCGAGATGACGTATAGTTTTTCGATGTGAGGGAGTTCGTTGATGGCGCGTGTGATGTCGAGCATAGGGGAGAGCTTGACCACCACTTTGTCGGTCAGTTCGAACATCTGTGGCAATAGTTCTATGACGTTAGGTTGGCAGTCAGCAATAGATACGAGCTTTTGTCCGTGGTCGCCTCGACGTGCAGGATCGATGTAAATGAGGAATGAGGAATGAGGAATGAGGAGTGAAGAATTATCGGTTGTTTCTAATCTGTAATCTGTAATCTGTAATCTGTGCTCTGTACTCTGTACTCTGTAATCTGTCATCTGTACTCTGTAATCTGTACTCTGTAATCTGTACTCTGTACTCTGATTTAAGAATTCCTCTGCTGTGGTGTTGTGGACTGATATATTGGGATTTAGGTGTGCGAAATTGTGCCGTGCTATTTGGCAGAGTTCGGGGTTGAGTTCTACGTAGTGAGAGTGAGATGTGTGTTGCGCAATGAAGTAGCAGTCGATGCCCATACCGCCTGTGAGGTCGATGTGAGTGAAGGGCTGGTTGCCCATAAAGTCGCGTATTAGTTCGGCTTTATAGCGTGCAGTGAGTTCGCTTGACGACTGTTCGAGCGACAGTTGGCGAGGGAATATTAGTTCATTGCTCTCAGCCCACGAAGGTACTTTTTTTGTGAGTATTTGGTAGGCAGATATCTGTTGTAGAGCATATTGTAGGTCTACGCCCTCGGGTGTCTTTGCGAGAGCGAGGCGATATACATCATCGTTGCGGTGTTGTTTTATATATTCTTGTGTGGTCATATTTCTGATATTTTTTGTCTACAGTCTACGGTCAACGGTTTATGGTCGGACTTGTCGGACGGGTCAGACTTGTCAGACATTTCTGTTGATTGTTGACTAATATATAAACGGTATCAATCGCCAGCGGACTTTTTGGCAATACTCGGAGTAGCCTTTGAGTTGGGTGCGGAGTAGTTGTTCTTCGTCGTTGATGCGGCGTATGATGATAGGGATATAGAGCATCATGATGACAAATGCGATGAGCGAGCCAAGCACGAGAGGCATGGCGAGGTACATCAATACGGTTGCCATATACATTGGGTGGCGCACTATGCCGTAGAGGCCCGTAGATACGACCGACTGATTGTCTTGTACTTCGATAGTGCGAGAGAGCCATGCATTCTCGCGCATTACTTCTGCATACAAAGCATAACCAATTAGAAATATGATAGATGAGATGTAGGGTAGTATGGTAGGTAGAGCGTGCCAATGGTAGCGATAGTTTAGTCCTGCCACAATTAATGAGACGATGAATAGTAGGCCCGATAGTGCTACCACGCCCTTCTGTGTTGTGCGCTCCTCTTTGTTTTTTATGCGTTTGGTGAGCAGTTCGGGTGCTGAGCAGAACATCACAATACCCATTATGAGCATAGGAATGAAAAGTATGCCCATCATGAGCCACCCGTTTAACCAATTTAGTGTACCTGCTGGTGCAAATATCAATGCCCCAAAGAGCACCACACCAGCAACATATTTTGTGAGAGCAGATATTAGTAATTTCATCGTTTTGTGTGTTGAAAAAGATGTTTTACAAAGGTAGTTATTTTTATTTGAATAGCAATAAAGAGAGATTGAAAAAATCAAATTTATTGCATTTTGGGTTGAATTAGGGTGTTTTGTGGGGAGGGTTATGTTTCGTTTATCTTTCGTATATCCTTCGTAGAGGGTATGGTTATCCTATGAAGAGGGTTGCTGTTAGGTAGGGTGAGGGTGGGGAAAAGGGAATGTGATTTTTTTTTTTATTATTTTGTGGAGATTGTTTGTTGGGTAAATTAATTTTTGTAACTTTGCCGATGTAAATAAGCCCACGCGAGGGAGTGGCGATAGGTTGTCGTTGTGGGTGGGATTGTTTACAAGACATATTTATATATAAGGCGTCATATACGCTTTGACTTGGCTATCTGGAATCTGGTAAATTCAAAATAGTATCCAAGACATTGCAGCATTTTGATGACCTCGGGATGTGTATATCCATGTGCATGCTACTCGGTGGGTGGCGTGTGTTTGTACATATCAGCGTGGGCTCGGTGTTGCTTGTTCGGATACAAAGGCAATACCAGAGCCTCAGATAGCGGAACAGCAATAGTGCGAGTTCCGCGTTTTTTTTGTTTAAATATTAACTTAAAATACTTTTTATTATGAGAAAAATTCAATTATTTGTTTTGTCGGTAGTAGTAGTGTTATTTACTGCATGCCATGACAAACTTTGGGATTCTATTGAGGATTTGGATTCTCGTGTTACTAAATTGGAAGAGTTATGTAAAGAGATGAATACTAATATCTCTGCACTGCAAACGATTGTATCAGTAATTCAAGAGAATGATTTTATTACTGGCATTACGCCTATAGAAAAAGGTGGTAAAGTAATTGGTTATACGATTACATTTGGTAAACATGAGCCGATTACTATTTATAATGGTGAAGATGGAAAAGATGGTGCGAATGGTGCGAATGGCGTAGATGGTAAGGATGGTTATACTCCTATTTTGGGTGTGGCAGAAGATACTGACGGAGTTTATTATTGGACTTTGGATGGTGAATGGTTGCTTGATGCCGAGGGTAATAAAATATGTGTAACTGGTCGTGATGGCAAGGATGGTGTTGATGGAGAAGACGGAAAGGATGGTGCAGACGGTAAAGATGGACAGGATGGACAAGATGGTAAAGACGGAGTAGATGGAGAGGACGGAAAAGATGGTCAAGACGGCACTAATGGTACAAATGGTGCTGACGGCAAAGATGGTGTAACGCCACAATTGAAAATAGAAGAGGGATATTGGTATATCTCTTACGATAATGGAGCAACTTGGGCGGAATTAGGTAAGGCTGTAGGAGAGGATGGTAAAGACGGACAAGACGGTAAATCAGGCGCAGATGGTAAAGATGGTAAGGATGGTGATAGTATGTTTATGAAAGTGACTTATGATGAGAAAAATGTATATTTGACATTGACTAATGGCACAGTGCTCACAATTCCTTTGGGAGATGGAGTTTGGGAGGCATTGGAAGGTCTTGAAGAGCGTATTGCTAAATTAGAGGCATTGTGTAAAGAGATGAATACTAATATTTCAGCTCTTCAAACAATAGTTTCGGCACTTCAGTCAAAAGACTATATTACAGCAGTGATACCAGTAGAAAAAGATGGTAAAGTGATAGGTTATACTATTGCATTTGGTAAACATGACCCAATAACAATTTATAATGGCGAAGATGGAAAAGATGGCGAAGATGGAAAGGATGGTTATACTCCAATTTTGGGTGTGGCTAAAGACACAGATGGAGTTTATTATTGGACATTGGATGGCGAATGGTTGCTTGATGCTGATGGCAATAAACTTCGTGTCACAGGTCGTGATGGAAAAGACGGAGTTGATGGAGAAGATGGAAAGGATGGTGAAAATGGCAAAGATGGCGTTGATGGTGAGGATGGAAAAGATGGTCAAGACGGAACTAATGGTACAAATGGTGTAGATGGAAAAGATGGCGTAACGCCACAATTGAAAATAGAAGATGGGTATTGGTATATTTCGTATGATAAAGGCGCAACTTGGGCTGAATTAGGCAAAGCCGTAGGCGAAGACGGAAAAGATGGCGTTGATGGTGAGAATGGACAAGATGGAAAACCTGGCGCAGATGGCAAAGACGGACAGGATGGAGATAGTATGTTCACAAGTGTTACATACGATGAAAATAATGTGTATTTCACATTGACAGATGGTAGTGTTTTGATTATTCCGAGAGGAAATAGTACAAGCGAATTTGACCAAACATTGATTGATAATGTGGTTACGTCGTTGATTTTGGATAAGGAAGAAATGAATTTTTCTTATAGTGAAATTGGTACTACAAAAACCATTGTAGCAACTACTTTACCTTTTGTAGAATCTAAGGTGAGATGGGAGTCAAGTAATCTTGCTGTTGCTACTGTTGAAGATGGTGTTGTGCTTGCTATAGGAAGTGGAGATGCTGTAATTACGGCTTTTGCAGGTGATAAAAAAGCAGAATGTTTAGTTTTTGTAGGAACAACTCACGAGTGTGTTGACCTCGGTTTGCCATCAGGTTTGAAATGGGCGACATGTAATGTGGGCGCAGAAAAACCTGAAGAGTATGGTGATTATTTTGCATGGGGCGAGGTTGAACCAAAAGAAACTTATAGTTGGAGTACATATAAGTATTGCGTGGATAATTGGGATAATATTACAAAATATTGCGCTAATAGCGCTTCTGGCAAAGATGGTTTTGTAGATAACAAAACGGTATTAGACCCAGAAGACGATGTAGCACATGTGAATTGGGGTGGGGCATGGAGAATGCCAACATTAGCAGAGCAACAAGAACTTGTAGATAATTGCACATGGACATGGACTACACAAAATGGTGTGAATGGTTGTAAAGTAACAGGACCAAATGGTAACTCAATCTTCTTGCCCGCTGCGGATTCCATGTTCGGAGGCACGTTTGACGGTGCTGGGTCGTACGGCGGCTACTGGTCTAGTTCGATCTTCACCAGCTATTCGGACTACGCATACTACGTGTACTTCTATTCGGACGAAGTGGACTGGGACAACTACCGCGGTCGCTATTATGGGTTATCAGTACGCCCAGTCTGCCAGTAGAATTTATCCTTTACTTGCAGAAAAGGCAAAAACTTGTTGAAAAATGGTAGTAAAATAGTAATAGCCTTGCAGAGCGGGTGCCACGATAGTGGTTACCTAACCCGCTCGGTGAGGCTATTACTATTTTATTATTTTGTCCCACAAATGCCACAAATTTTCACAAATTTCTTTTATTTGTGTTTATTTGTGAGATTTGTGGGACTTTTTTATTTAATTATTTAGTTACTTTATTTATTTCGTTGTGGACGCATGAGCCGTGCGTCCCTACATGTATATGTAAATGTGGTTGATTTTGGGTGTTTTAGGAAAAAATAGGTGCTTTTTGTGGCTTTTGATTTGATAGATTGCACATATTTTGAAAAAATGTGCATATTTGGAATGTTGGGGTTTAAGTGTTTTTTGTGCTGAATTTCAACAAAAAATAGGTGGCGAGTGTGAGATTTTTTGGAAAAACGTATGTTAATTCGGATTTTTTGTGTAAATTTGCACTTGAATAGTGTTAATTCAATGCACAATGCACGGTTCATAATGTATAATGAATGACTCTTTGATGTAATTTATAATTATGCATTATGAATTATGAATTGTGAATTAAAAGAAATAATTATGAGTTTAAAAATTGTTGTGCTTGCAAAGCAAGTACCTGACACACGCAATGTGGGCAAGGATGCGATGAAAGCTGATGGCACGGTGAATCGTGCGGCGTTGCCTGCAATTTACAATCCTGAAGATTTGAATGCGCTTGAACAAGCGTTACGTTTGAAAGAGATACATCCGGGTTCTACGGTGCATGTTTTGACTATGGGTCCTTCGCGCGCTGCTGAGGTGATTCGCGAAAGTATGTTCCGTGGTGCCGATGGTGGCTATTTGTTGAGTGGTCGCGAATTTGCTGGTTCTGACACCTTGGCTACTTCGTATGCGCTCTCATGCGCTTTGCGCAAATTGGGCAAAATCGATGTAATCATCTGTGGTCGTCAGGCTATTGATGGCGATACTGCTCAAGTGGGTCCTCAAGTGGCTGAGAAACTTGGTATTCCGCAAATCACATACGCTGAAGAAATTCTTGCGGTTGAGAACGACACAATCACTGTTAAACGTCGTCTTGAACGTGGTGTTGAGGTCGTTAAAGGTCGATTGCCTATGTTGGTTACAGTGAACGGCTCGGCTGCTGCATGTCGTCCTCGTCACGCTAAATTGACTTTGAAATATAAATTGGCTAAAACTCAATCAGAAGTGCAAGAGGCTGGTAATGATTACACTGAAGTGTTCAACAATCGTCCATACCTCAAAATTGATGAGTGGAGCGTTAATGATATCGAGCACGACCCAAAATGGTTGGGTATGAGCGGTTCGCCTACTAAGGTTAAACAAATCGAAAACGTGGTGTTCACAGCAAAAGAGAGCAAACGCCTCGAGCCAACTGATGCCGAAATCGATGGCTTGATGAAAGAACTCATTGCTAACCACACTATTGGATAGTAATTTTAAACAGAAGTACAAATCTTTTTTATTTGGTTGATACGATGTAGTTGCATTTTTTTAGTTTTGCTTGGATAATCACTTTTTAAGTACACATATATTAAACTTAAGTTATTGTTATGATTTAGGGCATGTACTTAAAAAAGCAATCAGCCGATTTAAATTTAAAAAATGCACAAAATTTGAGAACCAACAGTTATTAAATTTGTACTTATGTTAAAATAAAAAACTAATCATTAAACATTAATTGAATTATGCAAAACGTATTTGTATATCTCGAAATAGAAGATGGTCAGGTGGCTGAGGTTAGTCTTGAACTTTTGACTAAAGGTCGCACTTTGGCTAATGAATTGGGTTGTCAGTTGGAGGCTATTGCCATCGGTTATGGTCTTGACACTGTAGGCGAGCAAGTATTCCCTTACGGTGTTGATCGTTTGACTATTGCCGAAGACCCACGATTGAAATATTACACAACACTCCCTCATACAAGCATAGTTGTTAACCTCTTCAAAGAAGAACAACCTCAAATTGCACTTCTCGGTGCTACTTCGGTTGGTCGCGACCTTGGTCCACGCGTATCGTCTTCGTTGTTCAGCGGTTTGACTGCCGATTGTACTATGCTCGAAATTGGTGAGTTTGAAGATAAGAAAAACGATAAAAAATACGAAAATCTTCTCTATCAAATTCGTCCAGCTTTCGGTGGCAACATCGTGGCTACTATCGTTAACCCTGAATGCCGTCCACAAATGGCAACAGTGCGTGAGGGCGTGATGAAAAAACAAATCTTTGATGCTAACTACAAAGGCGGAATTCGTCGTATTGATGTATCGAAATATGTGAGCGATGAGGACTTTGTAGTAGAAGTTATCGAACGCCACATGGAAAAATCTAAGTTGAACATCAAAGGTTCACCTATCATCGTGGCTGGTGGTTATGGTATGGGTAGTGCCGAAGGTTTCAATATGCTTTACGACTTGGCTAATGTGCTCGGTGGCGAGGTGGGTGCTTCGCGTGCTGCTGTCGATGCTGGCTTCTGCGAACACGAACGCCAAATCGGTCAAACTGGTGTTACTGTGCGTCCAAAACTCTACATCGCATGTGGTATCTCAGGTCAAATCCAACACATTGCTGGTATGCAAGATAGTTCTATCATCATCGCAATCAACAACGACCCACACGCACCAATCAACACAATTGCCGACTATGTCATCACAGGCAACGTAGAAGATGTAGTGCCAAAATTGATTAAATACTACAAAGCAAACACTAAATAGTTAGGAGTGAGTAGTTTGGTCTTAGGAGTAAATTTTGTTTTTTTGACATAATGACATAAGAACATATTTTTTTACTCCTTATCATAATGGTCTTGCTTTTTACTCTGTAAAAATCTCGACATCAATGACATATTTAATAAATGTAACTTAAAAATTTGTCTTTTATTTGCCAAGATGAAAAACTGGTTTTTCAGCGAGGCATATGTAAAAAAATTAAAGATTATGTTTTTATGTCATTCTGTCTAAAAAAAAATCTACTAGATATGAACTTGTATAAAGAAAATCCAGCGCTTAAATTCCAACTTGGTCACCCTTTGATGGAAAAAATCGTTGCGCTCAAAGAGCAAAACTTTGCCGATAAAGATAAATATGATTATGCTCCACAAGATTTCGAAGATGCAATCGATTCTTACGACCGTATTCTCGAAATCGTGGGCGAAATCTGTGGCGACATCATCGCTCCTAACGCTGAAAGTGTTGACCACGAAGGTCCTCAAGTAATCAACAACCGCGTAAAATATGCTCGTGGCACACAAGAAAACCACGACGCACTTGCCAAAGCAGGCCTTTACGGTATGGCTTTGCCTCGTCAATATGGCGGTCTTAACTTCTCAATGGTACCATACGTTATGGCTGCCGAATTGGTGAGCCGTGCCGATGCTGGTTTCGCTAACATTTGGGGCTTGCAAGACTGTGCTGAAACTATTGCCGAATTTGCTTCTGAAGATATTAAAGCCGAGTTCCTTCCACGCGTTTGTGCAGGCGAAACTTGCTCTATGGACCTCACTGAGCCAGATGCAGGTTCCGACCTTCAAGCAGTGCAACTCAAAGCTACATTCAACGAAGAGGACCAAACTTGGTATCTCAACGGCGTGAAACGCTTTATCACTAACGGTGACGCTCAAATCAAACTCGTTCTTGCTCGCTCTGAAGAGGGTACTAACGATGGTCGTGGTCTCTCTTACTTCGTTTGCGACAACAAGCACGACGACCGCATCAAAGTGCGCCGTATCGAAAATAAACTTGGTATTAAAGGCTCGCCTACATGCGAATTGGTGTTCACCAATGCTCCTGCCAAATTGGTAGGTACTCGCCGTATGGGTCTTATCAAATACGTTATGTCGCTCATGAATGGTGCTCGTCTTGGCGTAGGTGCTCAATCTGTAGGCCTTTCTGCTGCGGCTTACGAAGAGGCATTGGCATACGCACGCGACCGCCGTCAGTTCGGCAAAGCTATCATCGAATTCCCTGCCGTATTCGAAATGGTGTCAATGATTAAAGCTAAACTCGATGCGTCTCGCGCTATTCTTTATGAATGCACACGTTTTGTTGATGTATATAAAGCTTACGAAGCAATCGAGGCAACTCGCAAACTCACTCCAGAAGAGAAAGCCGATTATAAAGAATATCAACGTTTGGCTGACGCATTCACTCCAATGCTCAAAATGTTCTCATCTGAGTTCGCTAACCAAAATGCTTACGACTGTATCCAAGTTCATGGCGGTTCAGGTTTCATGAAAGACTACGCTTGCGAACGCCTCTATCGCGATGCTCGTATCCTCACTATCTATGAAGGTACATCACAACTCCAAACTGTAGCAGCTATTCGCCACGTCACAACTGGTGGTTATCTCAAACAAATCCGCGCATACGAGAACATGGAAATTAACCCAATTTTCAACCCAATTCGCGCACGTTTAGTTGCTATGACTGAAAAATATGAGGCTATTGTCAATGCTGTTGTTGAAACTAAAAACCAAGAGTATCTCGACTTCGTAGCACGTCGTTTGGTCGAAATGGCAGGTCATATCATCATGACATACCTCCTCATCATTGATGCAACACGCGATGAACAGTTCCGTACATCAGCCGAAGTTTATATCAACTATGCAGAGGCAGAAGTAGAAAAACACTACTCATTCATCAAAGCCTTCAACATCGACGATATCGAACTTTATAAAGCGTGATAGATAGGGAATAGGGAATAAGGAGTAGGTGGAATTCTTTATTTACTGAAAATATTTTTAATAAAAAGCAGATTGTACTTGTTGCAGTCTGCTTTTTTGTAATTATTTATTCATAAAAATGTGATTTTTCTTGTTTATTATCATATAAAAATGTAACTTTGCAAAGATAACAATTAAAACTCTACAACTATGAAAAAGCTTTTATCTATTTTTGTTGTTTGCGCTTTATTGGCGATGGGCTGTAATAATAAAAAGCAAACTATTAGTTCTGATAATTTGCAAGGACGCTATGAAATTGATTTTTCGGTGGCGTTATCCCAATTTACAGACGATGAAGAGGACGATTTCGCTAAGGCTTTTGCTGCTATGTTGTTGGCGCAATTGGAGTTGACTATGCAATTCGATGGCGATAGATTGATTATTGATGGTAGCGATGCCGTTAGTGGACTCATTAATGCTTTTGCCGAAGAGGGCGAGGGTATGCCATTTGCTGTTGATTATAAGATAGTGAACGACTCAGTGTTGTGCACTCGTGAAAATGTTAATGCTGAGTTTAATGAGATTGGCGTATTGCGCAAAATGGGTGAGTCGTTCGACTATTTGCAGTTTGTTACTGCAAACGACGACGGCGAAGAGATAGTTTTGACTATGCGAAAAATATATTGATTAATTTTTTATGAATCGAATAATTATATTCCTATTATTAATATTCTGCATATCAATTGCGCATGCCAAAGATGTGTTGATTGATGGCATATATTATGCCTTGTATCCTGATGAGTTGAAGGCTACAGTTGTGAATGATGGAAATAAATCTGACGATAATGGGTCTGGTTACGAAATCTCGGAGCTATTGATACCCGAAACAATTGTTTATGAAGGTATCACCTACACGGTAAAATCTATTGGCGACTATGCGTTTTGCAATACAAAATCCTTAAAGTCAATAACTCTAAGCGATTCAATAACCAAAATTGGTACGCGAGCTTTCGCTAATTGCGATTCGTTTCAGTCTATTTATATTCCTAAAAATGTTATAATGGTGGGTAGTTATGCCTTCGAGGCTTCGCGTGCATTGCAAACGATAGACGTCGCTCCCGAGAATACGACTTATTCAAGTATCTCTGATTGTCTATGCAATAAAGAGGGCACTACGCTTATTCTTGCCCCAGGTGGTCGCGATTCTATTGTTGTTGCCGAAGGTATTACAGCCATCGATCACTATGCTTTTTCTTATTGCAATTTGCAGTATGTCGAATTGCCTCTCTCGTTGCAGACTATTGACCATTACGCCTTTTCTTGTTGCAACGCATTGCAGTCGGTTGTCATCCCCGATGGTGTTACCAAGATTGGTGCCAATCTATTTCGTGAATCTCTTAATTTGCGGACCGTACTCTTTGGCCGCAATCTAAAAGAGATGGGTAATTACTCGTTCATGGGTTGTGCCTCTATCGACACAATCACTATTCTTGCCTCTGAGCCTCCTACTACTAAAGAGCTCTCGCTCAATGTCGACTCTTGTCTGTTGCGAGTGTTTCAAAATTCCTATTCTGCGTATGCCAAGCATGCCTATTGGTCGAAATTTAGCAATATTTCAACACTAAATACTATTCAACTCGATGTGAACAATGCCGAGTGGGGCACAGTGCAAGGTGCGGGATATTACGATACTAATAGCGATATAGTTATCTTTGCTCAGGCTGCCGAAGGCTACGAATTTGTTAATTGGAGCGATGGTGTAACAGACAATCCACGCATTATAAAACTTCTCTCTGACATCGAGCTTATAGCCAATTTCCAAGTTAAAGAAAACCCGGTTGATGTCAATCTCGCAACTTCAGACGCAGTTATTTATCTCCACGAAAATGTATTGCATGTAGAGAATATTTCTACCGATTATCAACTATACGACATATTTGGTCGAAAAATATATGTTGGCTCAGATAGAGAGCTTAATTTGACTAGTGGAGTATATTTGATTGTAATAGAAAATAAGATTATAAAAATAGTTGTCTGATTTTGTCTAATTCATTACTATTATATGAAAAAAAAACACTAAATTTGTAAGTTATTGTGTTATAAATAAAAATAATTATAAAACTATGTTATACAGAAGATTAAACTTGATTTTGTTGGGCGTGTTGATGGCAGTTGTGACTGTGGTGGCGCAATCTAATACTGAAAAAGTAACAACTTTGGCTGATGCGATGGCTACGCCAGAGGTGAATAATATTGCTTTTTCGTTTGCGCAATTTACTGACGTGCATATTTCACGAGGAAATGAAAATAATACTATAGATTTGCAACGTGCGGTGGAAGATGTTAATACACAAGAACATATTGCGTTTGTATTGGTGTCGGGCGACATTGCTGAAACTGGTGATTATGCTTCGCTTATGGTGGCTAAACGTGAGTTGGATAAATTGAATTGTCCGTATTATATTGTGCCTGGTAATCACGATACTAAGTGGAGCGAGTCGGGGGCTACGGATTTTAAGCGTATTTTCGGAGATAATCGTTTCCGTTTGCAATTCAATGGTTTTCTGTTTTTGGGTATAAATACAGGTCCGATTATTAAAATGGGCGACGGACACGTTTCGCCACAAGATATTATTTGGGTTGAGCGTCAGTTGAAAAATGTGGGCAAACGTATGCCGGTGTTTATTGTTACGCATTACCCTTTGAAATCGGGCGATGTGGATAATTGGTGGATGTTGACAGATGTAGTGCGTAAGTATAATGTGCAGTCGTTTTTAGGTGGTCATTATCATCGTAATATGGTGCATAATTATGATGGAATACCTGGTATATTGAATCGTTCTACTTTGCGCGATAAGAGTGAATTTGGTGGTTATACAGTGTATGACATGGGTGAAGATAGTCTTTTTGTTAGTGAAAAAGTTATTGGTCAACCTCAAGTGCGTTGGGCGGCTTTGCCTATTGAGCAGAAAATATATGTAGAGGGCAATGAAAAAGAGTTTCCTCGTGCCGATTATGCGGTTAATACTCAATATAAAAACGTGAAAGATGTGTGGGTGCGTGAAATTGGGTATGGCATTTATGGCACGCCTGCGGTGGATGAAGAAAATGTCTATTTTGGTGACGATAAAGGTGTTTTCCATTGTTATTCATTGAAAAAGGGTAAAGAGGTTTGGGCGTTTCAAACTGCTGAGCGCATTGCTTCAACTCCGATGATTGCAGAAGATAAAATAGTGTTTGGTTCGTGCGATAAAAATATTTATTGTATCAGTAAAGAGACTGGTAAATTAGTTTGGCGTCATCGTACTAATAATGCTGTATTGGGTTCGCCTTTAGTGGCTGATGGAGTAGTGTATATTGGTGCAAGTGATGGCAAATTCCGTGCATTGCGATTGGCTGATGGTGAACTTATATGGTCGTTCGATGATGTGAAAAACTATCAAGAGTCGCGTCCTGTGATAGCAGACGGAAAAGTGATATTTGGTGCGTGGGATAGTTATTTGTATGCGTTGAATGTGGTAGATGGTTCTTTGGCTTGGAAGTGGAACAATGGCAATCTTCGTCCTCATTTCTCTCCTGCGGCTGTATGGCCTGTAGTGGCTGAGGGTAAGGTGTTTATTACTGCCCCTGACCGTTATATGACGGCTGTGAATGTTGCTGATGGTACTACCGCTTGGCGCACAAAAGAGCATAAAGTGAGAGAAACAATTGGTTTGTCGGAGGACAATAAAATCGTTTTTTCTCGTTGTATGAATGATAGTGTATTGGCTGTTGTGGCAGATGATTGTCGTTTGTTATGGAAAGTGGATGCTAAATTTGGTTACGACCATAATCCGTCTATGTTGATTGAACGCAATGGTGAGATTGTGTTTGCTACTAAAAACGGCGAAATCAATTGTTTGCGCTCATCTAATGGCGAATTGTTGTGGAAACACAAGATAGGTAATTCGATAATCAATACTATGGTGCCTGTAGGCGAAAAAGATTGGGTGTTGACTACAACTGATGGCGTAGTGGCTCGTATTACGGTGAAATAGTTTTTTATTTAAACATAAGTACAGATTTTTCGTTTGTAAGTTTACTAAATTTTATTCGTATTTTTTTATTTTAGATGGACAAAATCTTTTTTAAGTACATATTATTGCTTTTGGTGGTGATACTTACGGGATGTAGCACTGCTGCGCGATTGAAGAAAGCCGATCGTAAATACGAAAATGGTGAGTATTTTGCAGCAAGTGAGATATACCGCAAGAATAATAGTAAAATTTCAACTAAAAAACAACGTAAACTGAAGGCTGAGGTTAATTTCAAACTTGGTGAATGTTATTATAATACTAATAACCATGCAAAAGCCGTGCGTTCTTATACATCGGCAATTCGTTATAAACATAACGATTCGATTGTTTATTTGCATTTGGCTAAAAGTCAGTTGGCTACGGGTAAATTGAAAGATGCAAGACGTAATTTCGAAATATATCTTGAGTCGTTCCCTAATTCGTATGAAGCGCAACAAGGTATTTTGTCTGTCGATAGTGCTAAAGTTTTGGCTAATAAGTTCACACGTTATCAAGTATCATTGGCAAGTGAGTTTAATTCGCGTAAAAATTCCGATTTCTCTCCTGCTTTTATGGGGTCAGATGCCGAATCAATAGTCTTTACATCTAATCGCACAAAATCAAAAAACAAGAAGATAAACAATCCTATTACGGGTGTGCCAAATAATGATATTTACACAGCTCGTAAGAATAATTCGGGCGAATGGGAAGAGGTAGAACAGATTGAAGGGGCGTTGAATACCGATGACGATGAGGGCGTTGTGTCGTTCTCGGCTGATGGTAAAACTATGTATTTCACTCGTTGTTTGCCTAATATGCCTGCAGGTCAGATTTATCAGTCAAGCCGTTCGGGTGGTGAGTGGACTGAGCCTACGTTGATTCAACTTTTCACGGACACTACTATCACTACTGCCCACCCAGCTATTTCGCCAGATGGCAATAAAATGTACTTTGTTAGTGATGCCCCTGGTGGACAAGGAGGTAAAGATATTTGGGTCGCTGTGAACGAAGGTGGCTCGTGGACTGTATTAGAAAATCTTGGTGCTCAGATAAATACTTCTGGAAATGAGATGTTTCCATACGTGCGCCACGATGGTGCGTTGTTCTTTTCATCGGACGGACATGAAGGTTTGGGTGGATTAGATATCTATATGGCAATGCAAGACTCAACAGGTGTTTGGCAGGTTGAAAATATGTACACTCCAATCAATTCTGCAGGCGATGATTTTGGTATTACGTTTAATAGTGATAATAGTTTGGGCTATTTTTCTTCAAGTCGCGGACAACGTAAACCTATCGACAAAATATATCGTTTCGAATTACCTGCATTGGTTTATGCCATTGAGGGAACTGTATTTGACGATAAAGGCGATGAACTTGGCGAGACTACCATTCGTCTTGTGGGCGATAATGGCGACAATGTAAAAATGCGTACGAAGAAAGATGGTACATATCGTATCAATTTGGCTTTGAATACTAAATATGTAATGTTGGCTTCGCATCGTGGTTATTTGAACGCATCGCATCAATTTAATACTAACGATTTGATTGATAGTAAGTTGTTTGAGAATGATTTCACGCTCACTTCATTGTCGCGTCCAGTGAAGATGGACAATATTTTCTACGAATTTGGTAAGTGGACTCTAACTGCCGACTCTGAGGCTGGTTTGCAAGGGTTGATTAAGATTTTGAATGATAATCCTAATATTGCAATCGAACTCTCTGCGCATACCGATATGGTGGGCAATGATGCAAATAACCAAGAATTATCGCAAAAACGTGCGCAGTCGGTGGTTGATTATTTGATTAAAGCAGGTATAGATAAAGGACGTTTGACACCAAAAGGTTATGGCGAAACAAAACCTGTGGTAGTAAGCGAAGAATTGGCAGAGCAGTATAAACTATTCTTGCGTAAAGGCGATGTGCTTTCACCAGAATTCATTGAAACACTCACAGCCGAGCAACAAGAAATCTGTAATCAAATCAATCGTCGTACCGAATTTAAGGTGACAAAAACAACTTATAATCTCTATTAACAAGATACAAGTCGTAAGTAGAAAGTCGTAAGACAAGTGTTGATGTATTATTTAATGCCGAATGCTTTCTTATTACTTATTACTTACTACTTACTACTAAAGATATATGAAACAATATTTAGATTTATTGCGCAGAGTAAAAGCCGAAGGAGTTTTTAAAGGCGACCGTACAGGTACGGGTACAACAAGTGTATTTGGACATCAGATGCGTTTTGATATGGCAGATGGTTTTCCGTTGTTGACCACTAAAAAGTTACATACTAAGTCAATTATTCACGAATTATTGTGGTTCTTAAAAGGCGATACTAACGTAAAATATCTCCAAGATAATGGCGTGCGCATTTGGAATGAATGGGCTGATGAGAATGGCGACCTTGGTCACATTTATGGCTACCAATGGCGCTCATGGCCTGATTATAAAGGTGGAAGTATCGACCAAATAAGCGAAGTTATTGAACAAATAAAAAATAACCCTAATTCGCGTCGTTTAATTGTCAGTGCATGGAACGTTGCAGATATTGATAATATGAATTTGCCTCCATGCCATGCTTTTTTTCAGTTCTATGTAGCAGACGGAAAATTGTCGTTACAACTATATCAACGTAGTGCCGATATATTTCTCGGCGTACCATTTAATATTGCATCGTATGCCTTGTTATTGCACATGGTGGCACAAGTTACAGGGCTTGAGCCAGGCACATTTGTACATACTCTTGGCGATGCACATATCTATTCAAACCACGAGGAGCAAATCGAATTGCAACTTACTCGCGAGCCACGTAAACTCCCTCGCTTAAAAATAAATCCAGACGTAAAAAATATCTTCGACTTCAAATTCGAAGACTTCGAAATAGTAGATTACGACCCACACCCACATATCGCTGGAGTTGTGGCGGTTTAGATAGGGAATAAGGAATAGGGAATAAGGAATATGGAAAAAGGGAGTTTAAACTCCCTTTTTTATGTTACGTATAAAAATGCGTTTACTCTTCACCGCCAAATTCCATTAAGTATGTTTTGATGAACATATCGATATCGCCATCCATTACAGCGTTGACGTTTGAGGTTTGGTAGTCGGTGCGGTGGTCTTTCACGCGACGGTCATCGAATACGTATGAGCGGATTTGTGAGCCCCATTCGATTTTCTTTTTACCAGCTTCGATTTTAGCTGTCTCTTCACGACGTTTTTGGAGTTCGAGTTCGTAGAGTTGTGAACGAAGCAAACGCATTGCGTTTTCACGATTGTCGAGCTGTGAGCGGCTTTCGGTGTTTTCAATTACGATTTCGTCTTGTTCGCCAGTTACTGGGTTTTTGAACACATAGTGAAGACGTACACCAGTTTCCACTTTGTTAACGTTCTGTCCACCAGCACCAGAAGAGCGGAAAGTATCCCAAGAGATGCCTGCCGGATTGACTTCGATTTCGATAGTGTCATCGACAAGTGGCACAACGAATACAGAAGTAAATGAGGTCATACGTTTGCCTTGTGCGTTGAATGGAGATACTCGCACGAGGCGGTGAACACCATTTTCTGATTTGAGGTAGCCATAGGCGTAGTCGCCATCGACTTGGATTGTAACAGATTTGATACCAGCCTCGTCGCCTTCGAGCATATTTGTGATTTCGGCTTTGTAGCCTTGTTTTTCGCACCAACGGAGGTACATACGCATGAGCATTTGTCCCCAATCTTGGGCTTCAGTACCGCCAGCACCTGCAACAATTTTGATTACAGCACCGAGTTTGTCCTCTTCGCGACGGAGCATGTTGCGCATTTCAAGGTCCTCGATAAGTGCTATGGCGTGGTTGTAGGCTTCATCGACTTCGGCTTCGGTCATTGCCTCTTCTTTGTAGAAATCGTAGGCAATTTGCACTTCGTTGACGGCGGCATTTACAGAATTATAGCCTTCAATCCAGAATTTTAGACTCTTTACAAGTTTCATTTGTGCTTCGGCACGTTTTTGGTCTTGCCAGAACTCTGGGGCTTGAGTTTTAAGTTCTTCTTCTTCGAGTTGAATCTTTTTTTCTTCGATATTGAGATATTTATTGAGTGCTTCAACTCGGTCGATAGCAGCTTTTATTTGGTCAGTAGTTATCATAATGAGAATTTGATAATTGATTTTAACAGAAGTACATAATCAATTTATAGGCTTACAAGCCATAGTATGTGCTTTGAAATTTTTAGTAAGGACAATAACTTTTCTAAGTACAAGTTTTGTATTTAATTAGTGATTCGTATGTACTTAAAAAACAATGATTGCCAATTGAACTATCCAAGTTCAAAAAAAGGTTAATCGTCCTATAAATATATTTTGTACTTATGTTAAAATAAAATATTGTGAATTATGCATTGTTTTTTTGTGGGTATTTGCGGAACCAACTTGAGATTTTGAGTTTTACGACGCCGAATAGGGCTTCTGAGAAGATGCCACCTGACATTTTTGATGTACCTTCGACGCGGTTGACGAATACGATAGGTACCTCTTTGATAGTGAAGCCACATTTGTAGGCTGTAAATTTCATTTCGATTTGGAATGCGTAGCCTTTGAAACGTATTTTATCGAATTCGATAGTTTGGAGCACTTGGCGACGATAGCATTTGAAACCCGCAGTGGTGTCGGCAACAGGAAGACCTGTTACGAAACGTACATATTTAGATGCGTAGTAACTCATGAGTACGCGACCCATTGGCCAATTTACGACGTTCACAACATTGCCTACATAGCGAGAACCGATTGCAACATCGGCACCTTGGTTGGCGCAAGCATCGTAGAGTTCGAGGAGTTTTGGAACTGGGTGAGAGAAGTCGGCATCCATTTCGAATGCGTATTCATAATCGTGGTCAAGCACCCATTTGAAGCCTGCGATATAGGCAGTTCCGAGACCAAGTTTGCCTGTTCGCTCAACTATATGTAGTTCTTCGGTAAATTCTTTTTGGAGGTTTTTGACAATAGCGGCAGTTCCGTCAGGTGAACCATCGTCGATAACGAGAATATGGAAACACTTAGGAAGTGCAAAAATAGCACGAATGATTTTCTCGATATTTTCCTTTTCGTTGTAGGTAGGAATTATAACTACTGAATCGCTACGCATAAATGTTTAGAGTTTAGAGATTAGAGTTTAGTGAGCCGGTAAGGCATTATTAAGTGCAAAATTACGAATTTAATTTGAGATGTACAACTAAATTGTCAAGTTTTTTTTGTAACTTTGCAATCTTAATAGATTCGAGATATTAGATACGAGATACGAGACACGAGACGTAGGGTGTGTGTCTATATAAAAAATATATGCTTATGTTTTTAAGTGAAAAATGAGTAAGCAAGCAAATTTATATCTTATATCTCGTGTCTCATATCTCATATCTCGTGTCTCGTGTCTCATGTCTCACATCTAATTATGGATTTCACAATAGAGAAATATGAAGAGTTGATTTCGGCATTGAAGGATGCTGGATATGAGTTTGTGACTTATGCTGAGTACTGCGAGGGGCATAGGGCAGATAGGTTGGTGGTGATGAGACATGATATAGATAGGTTGGAGATGAGTACTATGCGTATAGGTCGAATGGAAAGGAGGATGGGAGTGAAGGCTTCGTATTATTTTAGAGAACGACATGTGTGTAGTAAGTTCTTGATTAGTTTTTTTGTAGACCGGGGACATGAAGTGGGCTATCATTATGAGGATTTGGTGACAGAGAAAGGAGATGTAGATAAAGCGTATGCAAGGTTTGTGCGTAATGTGGATAAAATGCGTCAAGTGGCTGATGTGCGGACAATTACAATGCATGGATCGCCAACGAGTAGGTTTGATTCAAAGGATATGTGGCGAGTGTATGATTATAAGAAATTGGGGTTGATAGGAGAGCCTCAATTTGATATAGATTGGAGTGAGATTTTTTATTTAACAGATACGGGACGGAGTTGGAATGGGGTGAGTAGGAGAGATAAAGTAGCCGAATTTAAGTCGGCATGGGAGGCGAAAGGTTGGGTGTATAAAACAACGGACGATGTAATAAAGGCTGTGCGAGAAGGTAGTTTCCCTAAGCAGTTGATGATGACAACGCATCCGCAAAGGTGGGCTGATAATATGTGGAAATGGGTGAAAGAGTTGGTGGTGCAAGGGGTGAAAAATTTTGTGAAAAGAATTTATATGAATTAAATTTTAACATAAGTACAAAAATCTTTGGGGTTGGTTTACTATGTTATAGTGATGTTTATTTGTTTTGTGGTGACGATTTATTTTTTTAAGTACATGCCTTGTGATTAAATAAAGTTATGATTTTGGGTATGTACTTGAAAAAGATTATCAAGATGAAATCTCCTTAAAAAACAACTGTATGGCATAAACCTAAAAACATAAAATATGTACTTCTGTTAAGAAAATAAGAAAATAAAAATTGAATTATGGCAAAAGTAGTTGAAACGCCGTTGATGAAACAGTATAATGAGATAAAGGCACAGTATCCAGATGCGGTGCTTTTGTTTCGTGTTGGTGATTTTTATGAGACCTTTTCGGATGATGCTATACGCACGAGCGAGATATTGGGTATCACGCTGACACGTCGTGCCAATGGAGCAGCGCAGTATGTTGAGTTGGCTGGATTTCCTCATCATGCGTTGGACACCTATTTGCCTAAATTGGTGCGTCATGGTTTGCGTGTGGCTATTTGCGACCAATTGGAAGACCCTAAGACAGTTAAAGGTTTGGTGAAGAGAGGTATAACCGAATTGGTTACGCCTGGCGTGAGTGTGAACGACAATATATTAGATGTGAAGGAGAACAACTTTTTGGCGTCGGTGTATATGACTAAAAAAGGTGTGGGATTGAGTTTGTTAGATATATCAACAGGTGAGTTTTTGGTGGGCGAGGGTAAAGCAGATTACATTGAGAAGTTGATAGGTTCGTTTGCGCCGAAAGAGATTATATATGAGGCAGATATGCGCAGTGAAGTGATTGAAATGGTGGGTGGAAAATACTTTTTGCAATCGATGCCCGATTGGGTTTATACGATAGATTCGGCACGTAGTCGTTTATTGAAACACTTTGAGGTTAAGAACCTTAAGGGATTTGGCGTGGATGATATGGAGTTGGGCGTAGTGGCTGCAGGAGCAGTGCTTTATTATCTTGACCAAACAAAGCATGAGCAGGTGGGGCATATCACGTCGTTGGCTCGCATAGAGGGCGATAGATTTGTGTGGATGGATGGCTTTACAGTGCGTAATCTTGAACTTTTGGGTGGTATGCATCAGTCGGGACGCAGTCTATGTCAAGTGATTGACCGCACAGTGACGCCTATGGGTGGACGATTGTTGAAGCGTTGGTTGATGTTCCCTCTCAAAGAGGTGAAACCGATAGAAGACCGTTTGGCTGTTGTAACACAAATGTTCCGCAATCGTGAGATGAAAGAAATGTTGGAAGAGTCGCTCGGCAGAGTGGGCGATTTGGAGCGTATAATGAGTAAAGTGGCAGTTGGACGAGTAACACCGCGCGAGTTGTTGCAACTGAAAATTGCATTGCAATCGGTGGCAGAAGTCAAGCAAATATGCTCTGTTGCAACAGATTGCGAACCAATGTTGCGAGTGGCAGATAGATTAAACCCTTGCGAAAGATTGATAGAGCGCATAAGGCGAGAATTGTCGGAAACAGCACCTGTAATGTTGAATAAAGGGGGAGTGATAGCAGAAGGTGTGAGTCCTGAATTGGACGAATTGCGCCAGATAGCTTATCACGGCAAAGATTATTTGATGCAGATACAGCAGCGCGAAAGCGAATTGACTGGTATTCCAAGTTTGAAGATAAGTTATAATAACGTATTCGGTTACTATATTGAAGTGCGTAATACTCACAAAGATAAGGTACCTGCAGAGTGGATACGTAAACAGACATTGGTGAATGCTGAGCGTTATATTACGGCCGAATTGAAAGAGTATGAAGAGAAGATTTTAGGCGCAGAGGAGAAGATAGCAGTGCTTGAAGCACAACTCTTTAACTCGCTTGTACAGGCTGTGATAGAGTATATTTCGGCAATACAGGTCGATTGTGTGGAATTGGCACAATTGGATTGTTTGTTGGGCTTTGCGCGAGTGAGTGCCGAGAATAAATATAACTGTCCGGTTATCACCGACGAAAATGTGATAGATATACGTCAAGGGCGTCATCCTGTGATAGAAAAACAGTTGCCAATCGACGAATCGTATGTGCCAAATGATGTCTATCTTGATAGTGATAAACAGCAAGTTATGATGATAACAGGTCCGAATATGGCAGGTAAGTCAGCCTTGTTACGTCAGACTGCTTTGATTGTTCTCTTGGCACAAATGGGATGTTATGTGCCAGCCGAAGCGGCGCGAATAGGGGTGGTAGATAAGATTTTTACTCGTGTTGGCGCGAGCGATAACCTTAGTGTAGGCGATTCGACCTTTATGGTTGAGATGAACGAAGCGGCAAGTATATTGAATAATATGACCGACCGCAGTCTCGTGTTGTTTGACGAATTGGGTCGCGGAACCAGCACGTATGACGGTATATCAATTGCGTGGGCAATAGTGGAGTATATACATGAACGTAAAGGCGTGAGAGCTAAGACATTGTTTGCAACTCACTATCACGAATTGAACGAGATGGAGAAATCGTATGCTCGTGTGAAGAATTACAATGTGTCGGTGAAAGAGGTTGATAAGAAAGTGATATTCTTGCGCAAATTGGTGCGTGGGGGCAGTGAGCATAGTTTCGGTATCCATGTGGCGAAGATGGCAGGTATGCCACGCTCGGTTGTTGAACGAGCAAATGAAGTATTGGAACTATTGGAACGTGAAAATAAACAATCAATTATCGAAGGTAAAGATATGACCAAAGCCGCAGTGCGCGAAGGTATTCAACTCAGTATGTTCCAATTAGATGACCCAGTGCTCAAAGCAGTGCGCGATGAGATATTAGGGTTGAATATCGACAATCTCACACCAGTAGAAGCTTTGTTGAAACTTAACGAGATAAAGAAGATAGTTTCGGGTAAATCGTAGTAACTTTTTGAATGAAAAATAAATAATGTCAAAGAATTTTGAGATAAGAAATAGTACAGCTGAATTTTTGATATTTCAGATAGATAGCAAAGATGATGGTATTCAAGTAGTTTATAAAGATGAAACTATTTGGGCAACACAAAAGGCTATGGCTGAGTTGTTTGGTTGTTCAACTGATAATATAGGAGTACATCTTAAGAATATATTTCAAGCATTAGAACTGAGTAAGGAGGCAACTACCGAAAAAATTTCGGTAGTTCAACAAGAGGGTAAACGTAATGTAGAGCGTGAATTTTTGTTTTATAATCTTGATGCCATTATATCAGTTGGTTATAGGGTAAATTCTATTAGAGCAACGCAATTTAGGCAGTGGTGTACATTTGTTCTTCGTCAGTTTGCTATTCGAGGTTATGTGATAGATAAAAAGCGAATGGAGAATGGATCGTTTATTGGTGAGGATTATTTCGAACATTTGCTTGCCGAAATTCGAGAGATACGATTGAGTGAGCGTCGTTTTTATCAGAAATTAACAGATATATATGCTACAGCGATAGATTATAATAATGATGCCCCAACAACTCGATTGTTTTTTATGAAAATGCAGAATAAAATGCATTATGCGGTACATGGTCATACAGCAGCAGAATTGATAGTGAGTAGAGCTGATGCAAAAAAAGAGAATATGGGTTTGACAACGTGGGAAAAAGCTCCAAATGGTAAGATTGTCAAACCAGATGTTTCTGTAGCAAAAAACTATCTTAATGAGGCGGAATTAGAAGATATGGGACGATTAGTCAATTCAGTTCTTGATATGGCAGAGCGTATGGCTAAGCGTCATATACCAATGACGATGGAAGATTGGTCGAAGCGTATTGATATGATACTTGAGGCAGGAGATAATGCTATATTAACGAAAGCTGGAAGTGTTACAACCGAATTTGCTAAATCATTTGCCGAAACCGAATTTGAGAAGTATAGAGTGATTCAAGATAAATTGTTTAGTTCAGATTTTGATAAATTTACAGATAATAATTTATTGCCTTTTGATATAGATTTGTCGAAACAATAAATTATAATTGGTTTGTATTCATTGCTGTCCGATAATAAAATATAAAACACACTTCTTGTAGGGAGTGTGGTTGTTTTTTTATTTGGGTAATTTAAAAGTCATGACTATTATATAAAAAACAACCGACTCACTTTGTAGGTGAATCGGTTGGAAATATAATTTTGTCAAAAGTTTGAAGTCATAAGTCTGTTGACTATTGACTGTTGTCTGTTGACGTTTTATTATTTATTTTCTTTAGCTTCGAGGGCTGCTTTAGCGTCTTCGATCATTTGGTTTTTAAGATCTGAAAGAGCGTCGATGTCGCCGAGAGTAGTTTTTTCTACTGCAGGCATTTCTTCTTTAGCAGCTTTAGTAGCTTTTTTCTCAGCAGCAGCAGCTTCTTCAGCAGCAGCTTTAGCTACGTCTTCGTAGATACGGCTGTGAGAAAGGATGATACGTTTGCCTTCTTTGTTGAATTCGATTACTTTGAAGCTAAGTTTTTCGTCAACTTTAGCGTTAGAACCGTCTTCTTTAACAAGGTGTTTTGGAGTAGCGAAGCCTTCAACACCGTAAGGGAGAGCAACTACTGCACCTTTGTCGAGCATTTCGATGATAGTACCTTCGTGGATGCTATCTGGAGTGAAGATAGTTTCGAATACATCCCATGGGTTTTCTTCGAGTTGTTTGTGACCGAGGCTGAGGCGACGGTTTTCTTTGTCTATTTCAAGAACAACAACTTCGATTTCTGAACCGATTTGAGTGAATTCAGATGGGTGTTTGATTTTTTTAGTCCAGCTGAGGTCAGAGATGTGGATAAGACCGTCGATACCTTCTTCTATTTCAACGAATACGCCGAAGTTAGTGAAGTTGCGTACGCGAGCTGTGTGTTTTGTGCCAGCAGCATATTTAGTATCGATGTTTTCCCATGGATCAGCTTTGAGTTGTTTGATACCGAGAGACATTTTGCGTTCGTCGCGGTCAAGTGTAAGGATAACAGCTTCTACGTCGTCGCCTACTTTGAGGAAGTCGTTAGCTGTGCGGAGGTGTTGGCTCCAGCTCATTTCTGAAACGTGGATAAGACCTTCTACGCCAGGGATAACTTCAACGAATGCGCCGTAGTCAGCCATAACAACAACTTTACCAGTGATTTTGTCACCTACTTTAAGGTCAGCGTTAAGAGCATCCCATGGGTGAGGAGTAAGTTGTTTCAAGCCGAGAGCGATACGTTTTTTCTCGTCATCGAAATCAAGGATAACAACGTTGATTTTTTGGTCGAGTTTAACGATTTCTTCTGGGTGGTTAACACGGCCCCAAGAGAGGTCAGTGATGTGGATAAGACCATCTACGCCACCAAGGTCGATGAATACACCGTAAGAAGTGATGTTTTTAACAACGCCTTCGAGTACTTGACCTTTTTCGAGTTTACCGATGATTTCGCGTTTTTGTTGTTCGAGTTCAGCTTCGATAAGAGCTTTGTGCGATACAACAACGTTTTTGAATTCTTGGTTGATTTTAACGATTTTGAATTCCATTGTTTTGTTAACGAAAACGTCGTAGTCGCGGATAGGTTTCACGTCGATTTGAGAACCTGGCAAGAATGCTTCGATTCCGAATACGTCAACGATCATACCACCTTTAGTGCGGCATTTTACGAAACCTTTAACGATTTCGTTGTTTTCGAGAGCTTCGTTCACGCGGTCCCAAGAGCGAGTAGCGCGAGCAGCTTTGTGAGAAAGGATAAGTTGACCTTTTTTGTCTTCTTGGTTTTCAATGAACACTTCAACTTCGTCACCTACTTTAAGGTCTGGGTTGTAACGGAATTCGCTCATAGGGATAATACCGTCTGATTTGAAACCGATGTTTACAACAACTTCACGTTTGTTCATTGAGATGATTTTACCCATCATAACTTCTTTGTCTTTCACTTGGTTAAGTGTTCCGTCATAAAGGGCAGTTTGTTGTTCACGTTCTTCTTTTGATAATACATCGCCTTTTGCGTATGCATCCCAATCGAAATCAGCCTGTGGGGCTACATTTTTAAATTGATCCATTTTAATTAAGTGTTTAATTTTCAAATGAATGGGTTAGACATTATATTGTTATTAAAATCGGGCGCAAAGTTACTACTTTTTTTTGAAACATGCAAGTGTTTGAATAATAATTTTTTAAAATATTTTTTTAGCCCTAAAAATTCACCATTTCAACGCTTCAATTCTGCTAAAAAATAAGCAAACGCAGCTCTCTTACCGTCTTATAATTATTCCACTTTATTTTCAGTTACTGATTACTAATATTTGTTTAATTCACTTTTTGTCTTTTTTTGTAAAATATTTGTCAGAATAAAATATTTGTACTATCTTTGCATAATAAATCATAGATAACAAATATTATTGTATTTGTTAATGAGTATTTTATTAGTTAATAGATATTATTGTATTTCTTATGTTGTATAATTTTGAGTTAGAAAGCACAGCGGATGTCATGCGTGGTTTGGCTGAGAGATTGCAGAAGAGGCGTTTGGAAAAAGGATTGTCGCGAGGGGCTTTGTCGCAGATGAGTGGTGTGCCAGTACCGACGATTGCCAAGTTTGAACAGAAGCATAAAATTTCGCTTGAGTCGTTCGTGGCTATTGTTATGTCGCTTGGCTATACGGCAGATATGAAATCTGTGATGAGCGAACCGCTGTATTCCACGATGCGTGAATTAGAAGAGATTAATAGTAATAAAAACCGAAAACGAGGAAGAAATGTTGATAACAGAGATAAATAGATTGGCGGTGATGTATCGCAATCGAAAAGTTGGCGTGTTGGCTCTCACTCCCGATGGAAGTCGTTGTGTATTTGAGTATGATAAGGAGTGGTTGGTCGATGGATTTTCTATTTCACCTCGCGAGTTGCCCTTGAAATCAGAACTTTTCATTGCCAAACGCGAACCTTTTTATGGTAATTTTGGTGTGTTTGAGGATAGTTTGCCTGATGGATATGGACGTTATCTGTTAAATCGTATGTTGCGCCGTTATGGAGTGGATGATTTTGCGTTGACCCCTTTGCAGCGATTGAGCATTGTGGGGTGTGCTGGTATGGGTGCGTTGAGTTATCTGCCAGAAATGTTGCAAGGCGAGCCGAAGTCGTTGCCTAAAATGGATGAATTGCAACAGATGGCGTTGGATTTGTTTGGCGAAAAGGCAGATGTAGATGAGGAGTTGCTCTATCGTAGTAGTGGCAATTCGGGCGGCTGCCGACCTAAATGTCTGTTGCAAGATGAAGAGGGTAGTTGGATTGTGAAGTTTAGGCACATATACGACCCAATGGATATGGGGCGAATGGAGTGGCGCTACAACGATGTAGCTCGTCGTTGTGGTATTGATGTGCCTGATTTTAAGTTGATTGATGATTGCTATTTTGCAACAAAACGATTTGATGTAATTGATGGTGTGCGTTACCATGTCATCACGGCAGCCGCTATGCTTGGTGTTTCGCATCAAGTGCCTACGTTGGATTATTCTGTCTTGTTGAACTTAACAGGGTGGCTCACTCAAAATCCCAAAGAGGTTGAGCAAATGTTTAGGCGTATGGTATTCAATGTGTTGGCTAAGAATCGTGACGACCATGCAAAGAACTTTAGTTTCATATATACCGAGACAGGGTGGCATTTAACCCCAGCCTATGATTTGACATATAGTCCAGCAGGATATAATGGCGAACATGCAACCACGGTGAATGGTTCGGGATTACCGACTGTGGCTGATATGGTGGCAGTTGGAGTGGGTATACGCATGAGCGAGAAGTGTTGCCGTGAAATTATAGAAGAATGTAAATTTCATGTTAAGGAATTGTATTGATAGTCAATTGTATATAGTGCATATATCCTAAAATAGCAAAAATCACTTGCTTTTGGCAATTTTATTTTGTATCTTTGCAGAGAAATATCATGAATGTAAAATCTCATAGTATGGATAAAATCTTGTTTTTTGATACAGAGACAACAGGTGTTCCTCGTAATTATCAAGCACCTGTGAGTGATACATCAAATTGGCCTCGTTTGGTTCAATTGGGGTGGATTGTTGCCAATGTTGATGGTTCTATTATTAGCAAGAGTTCTTATATTATTTGCCCCGATGGTTTTAATATACCAATTGCGGCTTCGAATATTCATGGTATTACTACAGATTATGCACGGCGAGAGGGGCGTAATATTGCGGATGTATTGGCGCTGTTTGTGCAAGATTTGGGTAAAGTTAATCGTATTGTAGGACATAATGTTGATTTTGACCAACATATTGTGGGTGCAGAACTTTATCGTTTGAATTGGTCGTATAGTCAATTATTTAATTTGCCTATGACCTGCACAATGAAATCATCTATTGATTTTTGTAAATTGCCACCACTCAGATTTGGAGAATATAAGTGGCCTAAATTGGAGGAGTTGTACACTAAATTATTTGGTACTACTTTTTCTGGTGCACACGATGCAATGGCGGATATTGAGGCTACAAAAAAATGTTATTTTGAATTGATTCGTAGAGAAATAATTACTGACTATCAATATATAGAACCCGAACGAGAAATTATTATTATGAAACAGTCTAAAAATATAAAATCAGGTAAATGTGGTGATAATGTTAATTATGAATTAACTGAAGATGGTGTATTAACTATTTTTGGAGAAGGAAAAATGTGGAATTATGATTGTGAGTGTGACGTTGAATGGGGTTTACAAGGTTGTTCTTCTCCTTTTTATAAAGGTGAAAATATAGTAAAAGTAATTGTTTGTAATGGTATTACATCTATTGGTGATTATGCTTTTTTTTATTGTACATCATTGAAATCAATAGAAATACCTAATAGTGTTACTTCTATTGGAGAACTTGCATTTAACAATTGTACATCATTGAAATCAATAGAAGTACCTAATGGTGTTACTGTTATAGAAAATGGTGTATTTTGTGTTTGTACATCATTGAAATCAATAAAAATACCTGATAGTGTTACTTCTATTGGAGATGATGCATTTAGCAATTGTATATCATTAGAATCAATAAAAATACCTAATAGTGTTACATCGATAGGTCTTGCTGCATTTTGCAATTGTACATCTTTGGTGTCAATAAAAATGCCTAATAGTGTTATGTCTATAGGTAGTAGTGCATTTAGCAATTGTACATCTTTGGTGTCAATAAAAATACCTAATAGTGTTATGTCTATAGGTAGTAGTGCATTTAGCAATTGTACATCATTAGAATCAATAGAAATACCTAATGGTGTTACTATTATAAATTATGGTGTATTTAGCAATTGTACATCATTGAAATCAATAAAAATACCTAATAGTGTTACATATATAGAATATTATGCTTTTAATGATACGGCTTGGTATAATAACCAACCTAATGGTTTTATTTATATTAATGATAAGTTTTTGTATAAGTATAAGGGTAGAGTTCCGGAAGATACACATATTAAAGTGCAAGAAGGAATAATACAAATTTGCGGAGAAGCATTTGGTGATTGTACATCATTGAAATCAATAAAAATACCTAATAGTGTTGTATCTATAGGAGATAGAGCATTTAGCGGTTGTACATCTTTGGTGTCAATAAAAATACCTAATAGTGTCACATCTATAGAAGATGGGACATTTCATAAGTGTATATCTTTAATTTCAATAGAAATACCTAATAGTGTTACTTCTATTGGATATAATGCATTTAGCGATTGTACATCTTTGGTGTCAATAAAAATACCTAATAGTGTTACTGTTATAAATTATGGTGCATTTAGCGATTGTACATCATTGAAATCAATAGAAATACCTAATAGTGTTACATCTATAGGAGGGAGTGTGTTTAGTGGTTGTACATCATTGAAATCAATAGAAATACCTAATAGTGTAAGTGAAATTGGTAAAGCTGTATTTTATGGGTGTTGTGCTTTAACTTCGATAGTGTTGTCTGATAATATAGTTTCTTTGGAATCAGATAAATATGAAGACGCTGATTATTTTTTTTATGTTTATCGCGGTTTTTTTGAGAATTGCACATCACTTGTTTCGATGGTAATACCAAATAATGTAACGGTTATTGGTGATTATGCTTTTTCTGGTTGTACATCGCTTGTTTCGATAATAATACCTAATAGTGTAACTTCTATAGGAGCTTATACTTTTAGTAAATGTACTTCTCTTGCGTTTATAGTGTGTTTAAGTGAGAAAATAGAGAGTAAAAATTATGTTTATCTTCCAGATGGATGTATTGTAAAGGTTCCCAAAGGAACAATGCAGACTTATATAGAAGATTGGGGAGTTAAAGAGCAAAATATAGAAGAATTTGAGTTGGCAAGTGGAGAATGTAGAGAAAATATCTCTTATGAATTAAAAGATAATGGAACTCTTTTTGTTTTAGGTTACGGATCAATAGAAAATGATGCTTTTAAAAATGATAATAGAATCAAAAAAGCAATTATAAAAGAAGGAGTCACTACTATTGGTGAAAATGCATTCAAAGATTGTAGAAAATTGCGCATAGTGGAAATAGAGTCACCTTTAGAGGAGATTGCGGATGGGGCGTTTGCCGGGTGTGAGAATGTGATATCTATAATTGTGAAAAATGATTTGCCTCCGATTGTTGGGTCAAATACTTTTGAGGGGGTGGAAAGTAGTGTGGAAATTGTAGTGCCAGAATCAGCTATGAGATATTATAAAGCTGCTAAAGGTTGGAATAAGTTTACTAATTATGTAGCAATAGATTTGTGTTGATATGAGGGTAATAATCAGTATTTAAAGAAACCATAAAGTTTATTTATATGACTGAAACAAACCGCATAGAATATAAAAGAGAATTGACCTCGGAGTTGCATCATGGGTAAGGAAGATATAAACATATTTAAAATAGTTCTTGTAGAACAGAAATATACAGCAAAGTGGTTAGCAGAACAAAATAGGTCGAAACCTTGCCACTGTCTCTAAGTGGTGTACAAATATCATATAGCCAACACTTGACACGTTACGTTAGGTGACGAATTAGCTTGATGTGGATATAAAGGAACTACTCAATTCATTAAGAACCAGTTATACATAACAACATATATGGCATCATCTATTAATATAGAAGCACTACTTGCTAGTGGAGAACGTATCAATTTGGAATGTAAGAAAGCTCAATCAAATGTACCAGTTGACGTATGGAAAACGTATTCTGCATTTGCAAATACATACGGAGGAACTATTTTGCTTGGTATTGTAGAACATTTGAAGGAGAAAGATCTAAAGAAACGCTTTCAGATTGTGGGTGTTGAAGATTCAAGAAAGATTGTTACTGATTTTTGGAATACTATCAATAGTAATAAAGTAAACGAAAATATCCTCTCTGACAGTGATGTCGAAGTTATAAATGTGGATGGCAAGGAGGTTGTATGCATCCGTGTTCCTCAAGCAGATTGGAGTATTAAGCCAATCTTTTTGAATAATGATATCTACAAAGGGACATTTAGACGCAATCACGAGGGAGACTACCATTGTAAAGAACGACAGGTGAAAGCTATGATTCGTGATTCGTTTGAAGATGGGAATGACGGAATATTGCTCGAACACTACACAATGGATGATATTGACCTTGATTCGTTACATCGTTATCGCAATCTGTTCCGTGTATGGAACACAGACCATGTTTGGAACGAAATTGATGATAAATCATTCCTTCGAAATCTTGGTGGATACATTGTGAATAGGGAAGAAGGAAAAGAAGGGTTATCAATGGCTGGATTGATGATGTTCGGTAAAGGACTACCTATCAGGGAACGCTTTGGCAACTTCCGTATGGACTATTTGAATTTCTGCAATCTTATTGGCGAAGAACGTTATAGTGATCGCCTGACCTACGACGGACGTTGGGAGAACAACCTTTATCAGTTCTTCAGCATTGTATTGCCTAGAATGACTTTTGACCTTCCAAGACCTTTCCGTATGGAGGGTATGCAACGAGTAGATGACACCCCACAACATAAGGCTGTCCGTGAAGCTTTCACGAATGCTATCATCCATGCTGATTTAATGATGGATGCTGGTATCTTGCGAATTGAAAAGCATGATGACAAACTTTGCTTCCGTAATCCTGGATTATTGCGTTTGCCATTGGAGCAGATTTATGAGGGAGGGAATTCCAAAGCCCGTAACCCACGTATTCAAAACATGCTCCGCATGGTGGGATTCGGAGAAAACATCGGTTCTGGCTTCCCTCAAATCATTGCGGCATGGAAAGAAACCAAATGGGGAGAACCTGAACTGAAGAATAAGATCGAATTGGATGAAGTGGAATTGATACTACCTCTAGCCAAAACTGCAAATGTCGTAAAAGATGTCGTAAAAGATGTCGTAAAAGAACTTACAGAACGACAACAGGTTATACTTAATCTCATCAAAGAGAACCCTTCATTAAGTGCCAATGAAATGTCGCAAAAGACCGGAATGACATCTAGAACTATTCAAAGAGATTTGGCGCTCCTCCACGAAAAAGGAATATTATATCGTGAAGGTGGACGCAAAGATGGTTGTTGGGTGATTAAATCAAATGAATAGTTGTATAACAAACGATATGATGATAGGATAATAATAAATGTTCACAATCTAAATATCGTTGTAGGAGCGGATTTAGTAGAGTTTATAATTGCCAATTAGAATGGAAAGAATGCCCCTAATGAAACTGGAATTATTAGACAATTAACGGATTGGCATACGGACAAATTGTTTGCTTCGAATTTGAATGGTGTGCATGCTATGGTGTTTAATTATAATCGTTTTTATTGTGATGTAGAGCGTTTGATAGATGACCCAATGGAAGCGATAGGTCTGGGTATTGTTTATCGTCGTTTTGGCGATTGTGTGAGAAATTTGGCGGAGGATGAAGTGAATAAAATAAACAATATTTATTTTGCTTGGCATCGTAGATTAGCAGATTTGTGCGCTACGTGTAGTAATCCATTGATTATTGATTGTCATTCGTTTCCAAAGGATATGGCTTAAGATGTGGATCTTTGTATTGGATTCAATGATTATTGGTCTAAGCCTAGCGAAGAGTTGCTGCAATTAATACATGATTTGTTTGCTAATGCGGGGTATAGAGTGGCGTTTAATAGACCATATTCCAATTCGATGGTACCTCAATGTGAGGAGTTTAAGAATTATAAATCGGTGATGATAGAGGTGAATAAGAGTGTTTATTTGGATGTAGATGGTATTACAATTTCTGCTGGTTTACAACGAATTAATGGGTTGCTTAATTAATTATATAAAATAATATTGCAATGATGGGTTCGGGTATTGTTATATTGGAATATTTTTTGTAACTTTGCGCTCCGTTTTGAAAATGGGTACATTATTTGTATTTTATTTTTGAAAAGGAATTTTGTGGGAGGTTCTTTTTGTAGATTCGTCCGCTTGTATGGAGGGGTCGGGAGCCACCTTTAACACACTAAATTATTTGAAAGTTGAAATTTGAAAGTTGAAATATATTGCATTTCACATTTCAAGTTTCACATTAAAGAATTATGATTAAAGTAACATTTCCTGACGGTTCGGTACGTGAGTACGCCGCTGGTAGCACTGCTTTTCAGATTGCAGAGTCGATTTCACCTCGTTTGGCTAACGATATTTTGGCCGCGTCGGTGAATGGTGAGATTATTGAAATCAATCGTCCTATCACAGAAGATTGTAGCATTAAATTGCACAAATGGGACGATGCTGAGGCTAAACATGCTTTTTGGCATACATCGGCTCACTTGATGGCTGAAGCATTGCAAGAGTTGTATCCAGGCATTCAATTTGGTATTGGTCCTGCTATTGAAAGCGGATTTTACTATGATGTTATGCCTGCCGCAGGCACCGTCATTAAAGAATCTGACCTTGCTGCCATCGAAAAGAAAATGGCAGAGCTTGTAGCTAAAAAAGAACCTGTGGTTCGTCAAGACATCACTAAAGCTGATGCTCTTAAAATGTTTGAAGAACGTGGCGAAACGTTCAAATGTGAGTTGATTAACGACCTCGAAGATGGTACAATCACACTCTATACTCAAGGTGCATTCACCGACCTTTGTCGCGGACCGCACTTGGTGAATACAGCCGAAATCAAGGCTGTGAAGTTGTTGAGCGTTGCCGGTGCTTATTGGCGTGGCGACGAAAAACGTCCTCAAATGACACGTATTTATGGTATTTCGTTCCCTAAAAAGAAAATGTTGGACGAATATCTTGTGTTGATGGAAGAGGCTAAAAAACGCGACCACCGTAAAATCGGTAAAGAATTAGAGTTATTCGCGTTCTCTGACGCAGTAGGTAAAGGTTTGCCATTGTGGTTGCCAAAAGGTACAGCATTGCGTTTGCGTTTGGAAGATTTCTTGAAACGTATCCAAAAACGCTTTGGTTATCAACAAGTAATGACTCCACACATCGGTCAAAAAGAGTTGTGGGTAACATCAGGTCACTATGCTAAATATGGTAAAGACTCGTTCCAACCAATCCACACACCAGAAGAGGGCGAAGAATACCTTTTGAAACCAATGAACTGCCCTCACCACTGCGAAATATATAAGGTGATGCCTCACTCATACAAAGACCTCCCATTGCGTTATGCAGAATTTGGTACAGTGTATCGTTATGAGCAAAGCGGCGAGTTGCACGGTTTGACACGTGTGCGTTCGTTTACACAAGACGATGCTCACATCTTCTGCCGTCCTGACCAATTGAAAGAAGAGTTTATGAAAGTGATGGATATCATCTTCATAATCTTCAAAGCATTGAATTTCGAAAACTTCGAGGCTCAAATCTCACTTCGCGACCCTAATAATAAAGAAAAATATATCGGTTCTGACGAAGTATGGGACAAAGCAGAGTCGGCTATCATCGAGGCTTGCGAATACAAAGGCTTGAAAGCTAAAGTAGAGCTTGGCGAGGCAGCGTTCTATGGTCCTAAACTCGACTTCATGGTGAAAGACGCAATCGGACGTCGTTGGCAGTTGGGTACAATCCAAGTTGACTATAACTTGCCTGAGCGTTTCGACCTTGTATATACAGGTGCCGACAACCAAAAACACCGCCCAGTTATGATTCACCGTGCACCATTCGGTTCAATGGAGCGTTTCGTGGCAGTGCTTATCGAACACACAGGCGGTAAATTCCCATTGTGGTTGACACCAGACCAAGCCGTAGTTCTTCCAATTTCAGAGAAATTCAATGACTATGCAAAAGAGGTGGCTGATAAATTAGCACAATTCGACGTACGCGCAATTGTTGACGACCGTAACGAAAAAATCGGACGTAAGATTCGCGACAACGAATTGAAACGTATTCCTTACCTCTTGATTGTCGGCGAAAACGAGATGAACGAAGGTAAGATTTCAGTTCGTAAACAAGGTGAAGGCGATCAAGGTGTGATGACACCAGACGAGTTTGCAACACTTGTAAACGACAAAATCAAAGAAATGATGAGTGAATTTTAGCGATAAGCGAGAGCAATCTCACCACGCGAAGTCCAGATAATAATTTTTGCGATAGCAAAAATGTATAAAGCAAAAGCAGGAGAGCAATCAAACTTGTTTGAATTGGTCTCCTGCTTTTGCTTTATATAAAATTTGTGATTAACAAATTTATTATCTGGACGAAGCGTAGCGAATCCAGATTGTCGAGCGTAGCTAAAATCACGACCGAAGGGAGTAATTTTAGCGATAAATTTGATTGTTGTAGTTAAAATCACGACCGAGTGGAGTAATTTTAGCGATAAATTTGATTGTTGTAGTTAAAATCACGACCGAAGGGAGTAATTTTAGCAATAAATTTGATTGTTGTAGCTAAAATCACGACCGAAGGGAGTAATTTTAGCGATAAATTTGATTGTTGTAGCTAAAATCACGACCGAGTGGAGTAATTTTAGCGATAAATTTGATTGTTGTAGCTAGAATCACGACCGAAGGGAGTAATTTTAGCGTAGTGTTTTATGTCTCGTATAACTAAAATTTTGAGTGCTGTTAAAAAAATTAACAATAAACAAATATTTTATATATAAAATGCAGAAAGCGGGGTAAAAACTTCGCTTTTTGTTATTTTTTAGGTGGAAATTAATCAAAAATAAAATAGTTGAAAAAAAGTTGCAAATACTTTTGTTTATTCAAAAAAAAGGTGTAAATTTGCACAACTAAAAGTATAAAGTTTTGAGTTTAGGGTTTAGAGTTTACTGCTGAAGTCAACTTTCAACTTTCAACTTTCGACTTTCAACTTGAAAATAAACACTTTACACTAAAATTTATAATACTATGGCAAAATTCAAAGGTGCAGTAGTTGTGGATACAGAACGCTGCAAAGGATGTGGATTGTGCGTAGCAGCATGCCCATCTAAAGTTTTGGGATTAGCTCCTCAGGTCAATGCCAAAGGTTACAACTATGCTGAAATGGTCAATGAAGACGCATGTGTAGGCTGTTGTTCTTGTGGATATGTATGTCCTGATGCTTGTATCTCTGTTTATAAAGTAACCCTCTAAAAAGTTGTCCAAAGGCTATGGAAGAAATTAAATTAATGAAAGGTAATGAGGCTTTCGCTCACGCTGCAGTGCGTAGCGGTTGCGATGGCTATTTTGGTTATCCTATTACCCCTCAATCTGAGGTTATGGAAACCCTACAAGAGCTCAAACCTTGGGAAGAAACTGGTATGGTGGTTCTTCAAGCAGAGAGCGAAGTGTCAGCAATCAACATGGTTTATGCAGGTGCTGCATGTGGTAAAAAAGTTATGACATCGTCATCTTCACCAGGTGTATCATTGAAACAAGAGGGTATCTCTTATATCGCAGCTGCTGAACTCCCTTGTTTGATTCTTAACGTAATGCGTGGCGGTCCTGGTCTTGGTACAATCCAACCTTCACAAGCCGACTATTTCCAATCAGTTAAAGGTGGTGGTCACGGTGACTATCACATGATTGTTCTTGCTCCTTCAACAGTTCAAGAAATGGCTGACTTCGTTGACCTTGGCTATGAATTGGCATTCAAATATCGTAACCCTGTTTTGATGTTGTCAGACGGTGTTATCGGTCAAATGATGGAAAAAGTTGTATTGCCTCCTTACAAACCACGTCGTACTATGGAAGAAGTTATCGCTCAATGTCCATGGGCTACAACTGGTAAAGTAGGTCGTCCTCACAATATCATCACTTCTTTGGCTCTCGAGTCAGAAGTAATGGAAGCAACTAACAATCGTCTTCAAGCTAAATATCGCGAAATCGAAGAAAACGAAGTTCGTTTCGAAGAATATATGCTCGACGATGCTGAATATGTATTCGTAGCATTTGGTTCTTCAGCTCGTATCTGTAAACAAGCTGTTGAATATGCTCGCGCAGAAGGTATCAAAGTTGGTGTATTGCGTCCAATCACATTGTTCCCATTCCCAACTAAGAAAATCCAAGAACTTGCAACTCGCGTAAAAGGCTTCATGTCTATCGAAATGAGTGCAGGTCAAATGGTAGAAGATGTTCGCTTGGCTGTTAACGGTACTAAACCAGTAGGTTTCTACGGTCGTCAAGGTGGTATCATCCCTTCAGCAGAAGAAGCTCTTGAAGCACTTAAAACACAAATTATTAAGTAAGACTCAAGACATTAGACACGAGACACAAGATACGAAATAATAAATGCGAGATAAATCTCTTATTTGTGTCTAATTTTTACGTCTCACATCTCGTGTCTAGTATCTAAAAATCTAATTAAGATGACAAAACAAGATATTATTAAACCCGAAAATTTGGTATACGGCAAAACCAAAGTCTTGACTGACAATATCATGCACTATTGTCCAGGTTGTTCACACGGTGTGATCCACAAACTTATTGCCGAAGTAATCGAAGAAATGGGCATTCAAGAGAAAACAATTGGTATCGCTCCTGTAGGTTGCTCTGTATTCGCTTACAACTATCTTGATATCGATATGCAAGAAGCTGCTCACGGTCGTGCTCCTGCATTGGCTACAGCTATCAAACGTTTGATGCCAGACAAAGTTGTTTTCACTTATCAAGGTGATGGTGACTTGGCTGCTATCGGTACTGCTGAAACTATCCACGCTTGTAACCGTGGCGAAAATATCGTTATCTTCTTCGTTAACAACGGTATCTACGGTATGACTGGTGGTCAAATGGCTCCAACAACCCTCGAAGGTATGAAAACAGCTACTTGTCCTTACGGCCGTAACACAGATATGTATGGTTTCCCATTGCGTATTTCTGACCTCTTGAAAGAAATCGATGGTACTTGCTATGTAACACGTCAATCAGTTCACAAAACTGCTAACATCGTACGTGCTAAAAAAGCAATCCGCAAAGCATTCCAAAACTCAATCGACGGTAAAGGTACTTCTATCGTAGAATTCGTATCTCACTGTAACACAAACTGGAAAATGACTCCAGTTCAATCAAATGCTTGGATGGAAGAGCACATGTTTGCTAAATATCCTCTCGGTGACTTGAAAGATACTCCTAAAAAACGTTTCGACGAAATTAATCACTTGTAATTAGAAACGAGATGTTAGACACGAGATTTAAGACTTAATTAAAGTTTAAGACGGTGTGTTTAATATCTAATGTCTAAAAAATAAAAACGAGCGAAGCGAGAAAGTCTTATATCTCGTGTCTCGCTACTAATAATCTAAAATATGAAAAAAGAAATTATCATAGCTGGATTTGGTGGACAAGGTGTTCTTTCTATGGGTAAGATTCTTGCTTACGCAGGTCTTATGCAAGGTAAAGAGGTAACTTGGATGCCTGCTTATGGTCCAGAACAACGTGGTGGTACAGCCAACGTTACAGTCATCCTTTCTGATGATCCAATCGCATCTCCATTGTTGCAAAAATACGACATCGTTGTCGTTCTTAACCAACCTTCAATGGATAAATTCGAACCACGCGTAAAACCAGGTGGTATCTTGATTTTCGACCCAAATGGTATGACACGTGTTCCAGAACGTAAAGATATCAACGTATATCGTATCCCTGCAACTGACACTGCTGCTGCTCTTGGTCAAGTTAAAACATTCAACATGTTCGTGCTCGGTGGCCTTTTGAAAGTAGATCCAGTTGTAGAACTCGACAAAGTTATGCTTGGTTTGAAAAAATCATTGCCAGAACGTCACCACAAACTCCTCCCTGCTAACGAAGCAGCTATGTTGAAAGGTGGCGAAATTATTGAAAAATTGTGATAAGTGAGCGGAATATAATACCGCGAACTTAATAATTTGCGATAGCAAATAAATAAAATAACCGGATGGGGACATCAAGCGTGCTTGAATGTCATTGTTCGGTTATTTTATTTGTATTTTGTTTACAAAAATCTTCAGTTCGTGATATTTATAATTCCCGAGCGTAACAATTTTCTTGAGCGAAGCGAAAAAAATATTTTGAGTGTGAGCAATTTCTTGAGCGAAGCGAAAATTGCGATTAAGCGAAGTAGAAGTAAAATTTATTTTGATTATACTGAGTGTGAGCAATTTCTTGAGCGAAGCGAAAAAAATGTAATTCGATAAACTAAATAATCTTAAAGCGGTAAAATCAATTGGTTTTACCGCTTTTTTGTTTTGTGGTTTCATACTTTTTTTGTAACTTTGCAAAGTAGAGAGGCAAGATATGAGACACGAGATGTGAGACACAAGATAAATCATCTTCTCGCGTTCTTATTTCTAAATAGCGGACGTATGAGCCGCATGTTCCTACATGAATGTTATTAAAAATTTGTAACTAACAATGAGGCGAAGTCGAGTATAGAAATCTCGCTGTACAGATGCAATATATCAGCGTCTCTACTATTCGCTACTAAAATTCTATAAAATATGAAAGCATACGTTTTTCCAGGTCAAGGTGCTCAATTTGTGGGCATGGGTAAAGACCTATATGAATCAAATGAACAAGCTCGTGAATTGTTTGAAAAAGCAAATGAGATATTGGGTTTCCGTATCACTGATATAATGTTTGAAGGCACTGCTGAAGATTTGAAACAAACTAAAGTTACTCAACCTGCTGTATTTCTTCACTCTGTGATTTCGGCTATCGTACTTGGTGTTGAGCCAGAAATGGTAGCAGGTCACTCTCTTGGTGAATTTTCGGCATTGGTAGTGGCAAAAGCTCTTTCGTTCGAAGATGGTTTGCGTCTTGTGGCTGCTCGTGCTATGGCTATGCAAAAGGCTTGCGAAATGAATCCTTCAGTTATGGCTGCTGTGCTCGGTTTGCCTGACGAAAAAGTAGAAGAGGTGTGTGCGCAAATTGATGGCGTGGTGGTTCCTGCTAACTATAACTGCCCTGGTCAGTTAGTTATTTCTGGTGCAAACGAAGCTATTGATGCTGCTTGCGAAAAAATGAAAGAGGCTGGTGCTAAACGTGCATTGAAATTGCCTGTAGGTGGTGCGTTCCACTCTCCATTGATGGAGCCAGCACGTGTCGAACTTGAAGCTGCAATTCGTGCTACTACATATCACAAACCAGTGTGTCCTGTATATCAAAATATTGATGCTAAACCATATACAGATCCTGAAGAATTGAAACGTAACTCTATTGCACAGTTGACAGGTCCTGTACGTTGGACACAAACAGTGCAAAATATGGTTGCCGATGGAGCAACTTCGTTCCGCGAATTAGGTCCTGGTACAGTGCTTCAAGGTTTAATCAAAAAAATTGCTCCTGAGGCAGTAATTGAATGAGAAATGTGGAGTTAGGAGTGAGGAATGAGGAATGAGGTTTCACAATGTAGGGACACGGCGTGCCGTGTCCTATCAGTCGCCAGACTGAAAAAATCTAGATAATAGAATGAGGAATGAGGAGTGAGGAATGAGGAATGAGGTTTCACAATGTAGGGACACGGCGTGCCGTGTCCTATCAGTCGCCAGACTGAAAAAATCTATATAATAGAATGTGAAATAAGTAATGAGTAATGAAAATTTTTGCAATAAACAAAAAACAATTATATTAAATTGCCAAGCTAAGCGAACAAGTCTCATATCTCGCTACTAATAATCTAATCTAAAAAATATAAATTCGCGAAGCGAGTAAGTCTTATATCTCGCTACTCGCTACTAAATATCTAATATATGAAACGTGAATTATTAAACAAAATCTATTACGTTGGTGTGAATGACCGCCAAAAAACGTTGTTTGAAAATATGCTCCCACTTCCTTATGGTGTGAGCTACAACGCATACTTCATTGATGATGAGAAAACAGTGTTGGTGGATACCGTAGAGCAACCTTTTGCCGAACAATTATTGGCTCAAGTGCAAAAGTTGTTGGCTGGTCGTCAGTTAGACTATCTTATTGTCAACCACATGGAGCCTGACCACTCGTCTGGTATCAAAACATTGCAAGCAATTTATCCAAATATGCAAATTATCGCTAATGCAAAAACAATAGATATGCTTGGCGGTTATTATGGCATTAAGGATGGATTTCACGTTGTGAAAGATGGCGATTCTTTGAATATCGGTAGCCGTACATTGCAATTCTATTTTGCTCCGATGGTACACTGGCCTGAAGTAATGGTAACATACTCGGTTGAAGATAAACTTTTGTTCTCTGCCGATGCGTTTGGATGTTTCGGTACATTGGATGGGGCAGTGCTTGACACAGAGCTCAATCTTGACAAATACTACACCGAAATGGTGCGCTACTATGCTTGCATTGTAGGCAAATATGGAGCGCCTGTGCAAACTGCCTTGAAAAAATTAGGTGGTTTAGATATCAAGATGATTTGTTCAACTCATGGTCCTGTGTGGACAGAACATATTGGCGAAGTAATCGGCATTTACGACCGCTTGAGTAAATACGAAACCGAGCCTGGCGTAGTTATTGCATACGGAAGTATGTATGGTCACACCGAAGAGATGGCAGAAATGGTTGCACGTGGTGCAGCGTCTGTTACTAAAAACGTTGTGTTACACGATGTTTCACGTTCCGACCACTCGTATATCCTTGCCGATATTTTCCGTTATAAAGGATTTATTTGTGGTGCGCCAACATATTGCGGAGAACTATATCCAAATGCAGCAACATTGCTTGCTAAAATCAAAACACGTGGTGTTAAAAATCACGAGTTTGGATGCTTTGGTTCATTCACTTGGGCAAATGCCACAGCAAAACCATTTGAAGCATTTGCCGAAGCAATGAAATGGGAAATCACAGGCTATGTAGAAGTAAAACAAGCAATGACCGCTGAACAAGCCGAAGCATTATATGAATTAGGTCGCGCTGTAGCACTTAAAACAATTAACAATTAATTTTAAATTTGAAAGTTGAAATTTGAAAGATGCCGCATAGTATCAACTTTCACATTTCAACTTTCACATTTCAACTTTTTAATTATGAGACTAATTATTGAACCTGACTATGCCAAAATGTCTAAATGGGCAGCTAATTATGTGGCAAAAAAACTTATAGCAGCTAAACCAACAGCTGAAAAACCTTTTGTTTTGGGTTTACCAACAGGTTCTTCGCCTCTTGGTATGTATCGCGAGCTTATTGACCTTAATAAGCGTGGTGTTATTTCGTTTGAGAATGTGATTACATTCAATATGGACGAATATATTGGATTACCAAAATCGCATCCTGAAAGTTATCATTCTTTTATGTGGAACAATTTCTTCTCTCATATTGACATTAAAAAAGAGAATGTAAATATTCTTAATGGTAACGCTGAGGATATCGATGCAGAGTGCCAACGTTATGAGAATAAAATCAAAGAAGTAGGTGGTATCGACCTCTTCCTCGGAGGTATTGGTCCTGATGGTCACATTGCATTTAACGAGCCTGGTTCATCGTTGACCTCTCGCACACGCAAGAAGAACCTTACTACCGATACAATTATCGCTAATTCGCGTTTCTTTGACAATGATATCAACAAAGTGCCAAAAACAGCATTGACTGTAGGTGTAGGCACAGTGCTCGATGCGCGCGAAGTGTTGATTCTCGTTAATGGTCATGGTAAAGCTCGTGCATTGCGTCATGCAGTAGAAGAGGGCGTTTGTCAGATGTGGACAATCTCGGCTCTCCAAATGCACCCAAAAGGTATCATCGTTTGTGATTACGACGCTTGCGACGAATTGCGCGTCGGCACTTACAAATACTTCCTCGACATCGAGAAAGACAATCTTGCGCCAGAATCACTTTTGAAATAATCCGAGTAGAGACGCAAACCATTTTGCGTCTCTTTCTTTAATTTATCAACACACACTCACAGTGTGTATTCTCTTACCTTAATATCAAGCAAGATGCAAGCGACCTGTGCCGTAGAAAACCGTCATATCTTAACACACACTCACAGTGTGTATTTGAATAAAAATTGTTTTATAAAATGACAGAAATTAAAGCAAGATACGAAGTCGAACCAGGCATCAATAACTGTCTGATTATCCGTGATGGACATAGTTCTGACCTTACGTCGCTCACTAAACATGCATTAGGATTTCTTGAGCAACAATCAGGAAATCAGAATTTTCATCGTACGCTTATTGTGTCGGATATTGATGGCGATGATTTGGCAAATGAGATGTTTTATCTTAATATTTGTCAGGTAATTCGTAGTCGTTCGGTCGATCGTATTGTTTTTATTGGTCCTGAATTGGCAGTGCATTCGTCAATGTTTAATATTGACGATAAATTGTTTTTCAAAGATACCTCAGAATTTCTTAGTAGCGATTTTGTACGTAATTTGCGTGACGAGGCTTTGTTGTTGAAAATAGCACCTCAATTCAATCCTGAGCGCATACAGAATCACCTGCAACAATTAGCGCACGATACGGTTTTTGAAATCAATTTTGATGCATTGTTTCATAATATAGACCATTTCCGTAATAAAATCAAGCCTACAACCAAATTGATGTGTATGGTCAAGGCTTCGGCATACGGCAGTGGTTCAATTGAAGTGGCACAAGCATTACAACATTATGGTTGTGATTATCTTGCTGTTGCATTTGTAAATGAGGGTGTCGAAATACGTCAAGCTGGTATCAAACTTCCAATTCTTGTGCTCGACCCAATGGTTTCGGCATTACATCATTTGTTCCGAAATCAGTTAGAACCAGAGGTTTGCTCGTTCGATTTTTTGAATGTGTTGATAGACGAAGTGCGTCGCCATGGATTGAAACATTATCCTATACATATCAAATTAGATACAGGTATGCACCGAGCAGGTTTCGAGGCTGACGATTTAGAGCGTTTGTGTAAGTTGCTTAATTCGCAAGAATATGTAGAGGTACGTTCAATATTTTCACACCTCGCAGCGGCAGATGAAATGTCGCCAGAAATGGACGAATTTACATTGCAACAAATTGCATTATTCGACCGCAATTCTACCTATATCAAACGTTCGTTGCCATACGGCGAGGCTATTTTGCGTCATACATTGAATACTGCTGGCATTGAGCGTTTTTCTCAGTATCAGTTTGATATGGTGCGACTTGGCATAGGACTTTGGGGTGTTAATTGTTGCAACGAAGACCAGTTGCGCAATGTTTGTTCGTTTTCAACTCGCATAATGCAGCTCAAAGAGGTTAAGGCTGGCGAAACAATAGGGTATAGTCGTCGTGGGGTTGTTGATAGTGATAAATTAGTGGCTTTGTTGCCTTTGGGCTATGCCGATGGTGTTGACCGCCGTCTTGGCAATGGGCGAGGAGCTTTCTTTGTGAACGGACAAAAAGTGCCAACAATAGGCAATATCTGTATGGACCTTACGATGATTGACGTAACAGGATTAGATGTGAAGGTAGGCGATGAAGTAGTGTTGTTTAATGACAAACAAGGCTTATCTGAAATTGCTAATATTCTCGGCACAATCCCTTACGAAGTGCTAACCAGTTTCTCATCTCGTGTACGCAGAGTTTACTATAGAGAATAAATTTTTAATTTGAAATTTTTAATTTGAAATGTGAAATTTTTACCTATATTAATTTTCAACTTTCAACTTTCAACTCTCAACTTTCAACTAAATTGGATACATACTTAACCATATCATCCGTATCGGAGGCTTTGTATAAAGACAAAGGCAGTAAGTTTTATGCCTTTGCCTATCCTGTGCAAACGGTGGAGCAGATAAAAGAAATTCTTGCTGAAAAGCGCAAAGAATATTACGATGCTCGACATGTTTGTTATGCTTATATGTTAGGATATGAACGTAATGTTTTTCGTGCGAATGACGATGGTGAACCTTCTGGTACTGCTGGTCGCCCAATATTAGGACAGATAAATAGTTCGAATCTCACCGATATATTGATTATCGTAGTGCGTTATTTTGGAGGGACATTGCTCGGCACAAGCGGACTCATTCAAGCCTACAAAACATCAGCCGCAGAGGCAATTGCAGCCGCTACGATAGAGGAGCGCATCGTAGAGAAAACCTTTGTGTCGAAGTTTGGCTATCAAGACCTAAATGCCGTAATGCGCATAATGAAAGACTTCGACCTTGCAATAGTCAATCAAATACAAGAGATGGATTGCACCCTCTATTTCCGTATTCGTTTAAGCGACATAGACCGAGTCCGTGACAGATTTGATAAACTCGATTTCGTCTCCTTCGAAGAAGATATAATAGAAACAGAATAAAAAAACTTCAACTAACTATTGTTGGTTGAAGTTTTTTTTGTGTTTAATCAATAGATGGGGTGATAAATACTCGCCATAGACCATTATTGTCGCGTGATATGTATTCTTTTTCTTGTAGTGTTCGAAGCATTTTTTGTAGTGCTGAACGATTTATTCCAATTTCTTTTTGTAGATAATCAAACGTAGCATACTTTTCAATTTGAAGAGCTCGAAGTATTTTGCTGTATGTTGCGGTACGAAATACTATTCGTTCACCATCGTACCACCATATATTTTCATCTTTTTCAGTAATAAATAGTATGTCGTTCTCTATTTCTTTTTCTATTATATTGCACATATATTTATGAAAAGGACGTATCTTTTTTAGTGAGGCATTTGCTCCATTGGTTGGAGTTGAGCCTACAATTAAATCTGATTCATGCAAAGCCTCTAAATAATAGTTTTTTAATCGACTGCGAATAACAATCATAGGATACCCATGTCGAGCAAGAATATAATTCATTAGTAATCGGGCAATACGACCATTACCATCTTCGAATGGGTGGATGCGGATGTAGCGATAATGAAATAGTATGGCGAGTTCGATAGGGGTGTAAATTCCTTCTTGTTCTGCTTTATTATACCAATCCACAAGGTCTGTCATTAAAGCAGGAGTTTCTTCTGGCGAAGCATATTCAAAGCGATCACCATATCGAGTTATTACACTATTAGGTCGAGTTTTATATTGACCCGCATGTATTGTGTAACTTGTTTGTATACCACCAGGCAATGTTCGATATACAGTGTAATCTTCTCGTAAAAGTGTGCGATGAAGTGTACGAATAAAGTTTTGAGTTAAAGGTTGTTTAGTTTCACTTGATTCTAAAAGCATCATTTGTAACCCAACATTACTTGCTTTCATCTCTTCGCAGTGATGAAAATCAACTTCGCCTATCACTTTCCCAAATAAAAGTAATAGTTCTGTTTGTCCATAAGTGAGAGTGTTGCCTTCTATGTGATTACTATTATAGTTGAAATCAATAGTAAATCGCCGACTCAATCTATTTCTGTCATCCTCACTTAAAGGTTGTAATTTTTTCCATTGATCTAAGATTGATTTTAATTTTTTATTTTCCATGATAAGATTTTTATGTACCACTTTAATTGGTGGTAGGTTTACCACTTATTTTGGTGGCAAAGTTACTACTTTTTATTTAAATGTACAATATTTGTACTAATAAAATTATCGAAAAAAGAAAAACTTCATTCAATGTGCGGTTGAATGAAGTTTTTTTTGTACCTTTGCGGTTGCTTGATAGTAGGGACACGGCATGCCGTGTCCGTTCAACCGAAAGGTTAAAAATAGTAGGGACGCACGGTTCGTGCGTCCGTAACGAACAGAGAGGGTTAACGTCTGTTGACAGTTGACCATTGACAGTTGATTATCTCCTACAAGGGGTATCTCAATCAAGCAAAGACATAATATTATGGCGTTTACTTACGCTTAGTTTTGACGGTTAGAAATCTGGACAATTTCAAAATCGTAGTCAAAGCAAAAGCAGCGGTGAATGCCCCGTAGGTGTGTATTTTTTTGCACGCCTACGTTATGCTTGTATAGCCATTGGTGTGCTTTTTGCACTTTTCGATGGTGAAGTATCTGGCATAGCGTAGTGTGATTACATATCTAACGTGGGGCTTTCTACTTGTTGCTCGTCTTTACTACGAAAGGCAGTCCAGAGCCTCTAACCGTGAAGCGAGCAATAGTTTAGGGCTTCACGCTTTTTTTATGTCTAAACCTTAACCCATTACTAACACATTAGTGGTTACTCGAAGTCCTTAACCACTGCGAACAAATTATGTGTTGTAATGAGTTCAAAATTCTTTAATAACGAGCCGAGTAATACACTTTTCGATAAACTTAAAGGTATTGCATCCTCTATGGCTACATTCGACAGGTTTCTTGCTGTCGTAGGTTTTTTCCGTTCATCTGGTTATTTTAAACTCCGCAAGGAGTTAGGTGATGTTTCTGAAATAAAAATTTTGGTAGGTATCAATATAGATGATATTTTCAGAAAGCATAACAAAGCTATTTTGATGTTTGCTGACTCCGAAAAGGCAAAAGAGATATATCATGGTGGCTTTAAAGATGATATAATCAATGCAAAATATTCGGCAGAGGTCGAAGAGGGTATTTTGCAAATGTGTGATGATTTAATGTCGGGTCGTTTGCAAATGCGTATTCATGCCACTAAGAGTCTGCATGCCAAATTTTATTTGTGTTTGCCACAAGAACATACCGAAAATAGCGATGGTTGGGTTATTATGGGTTCTTCTAATATATCCGATGCAGGACTTGGAACAAAACAAGCCCCTCAATATGAACTTAATGTGGCGATGAAAGATTATGATGATGTAAAATATTGCTCTGATGAGTTTTGGAAATTATGGAACGAAGCTGTAGTGCTGACTGCTGATGATATTGCTGCGTTTAAGAATAAAACATATTTAGGTTATCAACCAACGCCATACGAATTGTATATCAAAGTGCTGATTGATACATTTGGCGACCAAGTAGAAGATGATTTTACTATACAATTGCCTGAGAAAGTAAAAGAATATAAGTATCAGACCGATGCAGTGATACAAGGTTATCAGATATTGATGAAACATAACGGATTGTTTCTTGCCGATGTCGTTGGTTTGGGTAAAACAATGATTGCCACTATGATTGCCAAAAGATTTATAGAGGCAAATGGTAAAAATACAAGTGTATTGGTAGTTTATCCGCCTGCGCTTGAGGATAACTGGAAAAATACGTTCAAGTTGTTTAGTATATACAAAAAGGCACAATTTATTACGAATGGTAGTTTGTCAAAGATACTTGAAGGTCGCGACCAATACAAGAGTAAAGAAGAGTTTGATTTGATAATTGTTGATGAGGCACATGGTTTTCGTAGCGATAGTTCAGGTAAATATGATGAATTGCAGAAAATATGTAAATCGGCATGTGTCAATCGTGGTTTGTTGAATAGTGTTCAGAAAAAAGTTATGCTTCTTTCGGCAACACCATTGAATAATACTCCCGAAGATTTACAAAATCAATTGTTGTTATTCCAAAATAGTCAAAGTTGTACAATTGATGGTATTCCTAATCTCAGAGCATTTTTCTCGCCTTTGGTTCAAGCCTATAAAAAACTTATGCATGAGCGTGACAAACGTGATGTTACTACCGATGTAGATAAAATCTACAATCGAATACGCACAGATATAATTGATAAAGTAACAGTTCGTCGTACACGTAATAACATCTTAAATGACCCTGATTACAAAGCCGATATCAATAAACAAGGCTTAATTTTCCCAAATATTTTGCCACCTGATGATTTGACTTATCAGATGGATTCTGCTACAAGTTCGTTGTTTTATGAAACATTGAAACAATTGACCGATAGTAAATCAGATAAAAATCCTACAGGCGAAGGACTCGATTATGCTCGTTATCGTGCAGTTGAGTTTTTGAAACCAGAATATAGAGGGAAATATAAACACGCAGTGCATATTGGTCAAACGTTGGCTGGTATTTATCGCGTACACATGGTTAAACGTTTGGAGAGTAGTTTTTATGCCTTTAAACGTTCTCTCGCAACCTTATTGCGTATTACCGATGACATGATAAAGATGTTTGCCGAAAATAAAGTTATCATAGCTCCTGAATTGAATGTTAAAGAGTTGCAAGCTAAGAATATGGAGCTTGACCAAATTATTGAATATGCAATAGAAAAAGGTTATTTAGTTGAAGATATTGTTTATCCTGCCGATGCTTTCGATGATAAATTTCTTGATATGTTGAAGCGAGACAGAGTTATTTTGGAACAATTGAATAAAGATTGGCAGACGGTAGAGGATGACCCTAAATTTAATCTTTTCCGTGATAAATTGAGTAATCGGTTTTTCGATAAAACTATAAATCCATCAGGTAAATTGGTATTGTTTTCTGAAAGTGTTGATACGCTAAATTATTTGTATGATAGATTGACTAAAGAGATTGGACGTACAGATGTGCTATTGGTTACTGCGGCTAATCGTAAACGAGTAGGGGATACAATTAAAAAGAATTTCGATGCCAATCATGATGTTTTAGAGGATAATTACAATATCATTATAACTTCAGATGTTTTGGCTGAAGGAGTCAACCTTCATCGTTCAAACGTAATTGTTAATTACGATTCGCCATGGAATGCCACACGTTTGATGCAACGTATAGGTCGTGTAAATCGTATTGGTTCAGTTGCTCCGAATATCTATAATTACATGTTTTATCCTTCTCAACAAGGCGATAAAGAGATAAAATTGTATAAAAATGCTCTTGTAAAGTTGCAAGGTTTCCATTCTGCATTTGGCGAAGATGCCCAAATTTATTCAAAAGAAGAGATTGTCAAACAGTTTCAAATGTTTGATTCAAATGTAAAAGATAATATAGACAAGAAAATAGAATTATTGCGCGAAGTGCGTAATCTCTATAATACCGACCGCAAACTTTATCACAAAATCAAGTCGTTACCGATGAAAAGTCGTGTAATGCGCAATACTGGTAAACATTCTGGTAAGACTATAGTTTTTATGTCGTCGAACGTAAAAACAGAATTCTATTTAGTATCGTCCGCCGGAGCAAAAGTAATTGATTTTCTTGAGGCTGTAGAATATCTCAAAGCAAAACCAGAGGAAAAACCAGCACCATTTGTCAATGAAGAATCGCACTATAATCATGTCAATTCAGCTTTGACTAAATTTGTTACCGAATATGTGCAAGCTGCCGATACTACATCTATAAATCTAATCCGCAAAGACCTCGATAAAACTTCGCTTGAGGCAAATAAATTCCTAAGAGACATAAAGCAATTAACCGTTGATAGTCAATTGAAATCGCAATGCGATGTATTGACACGATATATCAACGAGGGCATGTATGCCCAATTGCCTCGTGTATTAAAAACTCTGTCACGTGAATATGCAGGCAATCGTGAGCGTATTAGGCAAGATGAGTATAAATTGCAAGTACGTATCAACGAATTGGTAGAGGAGTATCAAACAATGAATTACGACCAACGCCACGATGCGCAAGATATGTCAAATCCTCAAATCATTATTTCTGAAAGTTTCGTATAAGTGAGAGCAGAAACAAAGTTTACTTTGATTATGCCGAGCAAGAGAAACTTCAATGAAATTAAAGTTTTGTATAACCTTAAATTCTTAATTTTATGAAAACAACATATACTGACGAACAATTACGTTCTTTGTTTCAATCATCATTTAATATAAACGTATGGTGTAAATTCTTACATGATTTTTTTGAGGCACAAGAGATAAAGGCTATTCCAGAAAAGATAGATACAAATTCAGCGACTGCTGAAGATGGTTATTATTTGGGCAATCTTGATAATGATGGTTTCCGTATAGGAATGTTTTACTATGAAATCAAGCATGGTTCAGTGGTAAATCGTCGAGTAGGATTGCGTAATCTTGTACGTTCGTTTATCAATCCTCGTTGGGGCGAATTTGATGCAGCATTAGTTGTTTTTAATAGTGGCGACCATTGGCGTTTGTCGTTTATTTGTGATATTAAAGGCGAATCCACTTCACCTAAACGCTATACATACGTGTTCGGTAGTAAAGAATTGCTTTATAAAACACCAATCGAACGTTTCAAGTTTTTACAGCAAAAAGGTATATCGTTTGAAACAATGAAAAAAGCCTTTTCTGTTGAGGCTTTATCTGATGAATTCTTTGATAAATATCGTGAGCAGTATGCCAATTTTGTTCAGTATGTAACAGGTAAACGAGTAGTTAAAGTTGGTGGAAAATGGGAGGAACGTAACGTGAGTGAGCCTGACGAGGCATTGATGTCGGCATTTGGTAATGACGATAAAAAGGTGCGTGATTACATTAAAAAGATGATGGGACGTATAACGTTTCTTCATTTTCTTCAACGCAAAAGATGGCTATGTGGCGATTTGAATTATATGCAAAATCTCTATGAGCGTTCGAAGTATAAAGACAACTATTTAGATGCAGTGCTTGAACCATTGTTCTTCGGCATACTTAATACAAAACCAGCTGAGCGACGAGATTTGTTTGTTTCATCGAGTTGGGATTTAGCTTTGCTTGAAGAGTGGAAAGATATTCCATATCTCAATGGTGGGTTGTTTGAGCGTGACAAAGAGGATGAGCCAGATAGTGTATTCCCAGCAAAATATTTTTCTCAACTATTTCAATTCTTTAGTGAGTATAATTTTACTATAGACGAGAACGACCCAAATGATGCAGAAGTGGGTGTTGACCCTGAGATGTTGGGTAAGATATTTGAGAACTTGCTCGAAGATAATAAAGATAAAGGAGCGTTCTATACGCCTAAGGAGATAGTTCGCTATATGTGTCAAGAGTCGTTGATAGCATATCTCGAAACCAATACCTCAATAGCGGTAGATAAATTGCGTAATTTTGTATTATCGCCCGAAGAGAGTGTTGCAGATATACCACAACAAAAACGACCAAAATTGATCGAGGCATTGCAGAATGTGAAAATCTGCGACCCTGCTATTGGTTCGGGGGCATTTCCAATGGGATTATTAAACGAACTTTTGCGTTGTCGCGAAGCACTATCCTCAGAGCATTACGATAGGGCAGAACTAAAGAAAAGTATTATACAGAACAATATCTATGGAGTAGATATTGAAAAGGGAGCTGTTGATATAGCACGATTACGTTTCTGGCTCTCTATTGTGGTAGATGAAGACACACCATCGCCACTTCCTAATCTTGATTATAAAATTATGCAAGGTAATTCGTTGATAGAGAGTTTTGAGGGGATTGATTTGAGCAATTTGGTAAAAAAGCAAATCCCAAATAAAAATGTAGATGGCATTCAAACATCAATTTTAGATGAAGAAATAGACATACATCAAAATAGATTATTGTTATTATTATCTGAATATTTTACTTGTTATGATCATGACAGAAAAGTACAACTACAAAATCAAATATCAAAATCAATCAGTGCTCAATTAGATGCAAATAAAATTAATAGTGTTACGTTATCTAAACTTAAAACGATAAACATAGCAGCAAATAATCAATTCTTCTTATGGCACACATGGTTTGCTGATGTTTTTGCTAAAGGTGGTTTTGATATTGTTATAGGTAATCCGCCGTATATAAGGCAAGAAAAATTGGGAAAAGAATATAAAGATTTATTGTGTACTCATTTCCCAAATGTAGGAAATGGTATAGCAGATATTTACGTATATTTTTTCGGATTAGGATTGAAGTTATTATCTCCTAATGGAATATTAATATTGATAACCTTAAATAAGTATTTAAAAACAAAATATGGAAGAGAATTACGAAATACTCTTGCTTATAGCGCTTGCGTAGATTTGATAATAGACTTTTTTGAATTGCCTGTTTTTAATGCATCCGCTGATGCCGCTATTACCAAAGTATTTAGAAATAATCGAAATGTTGGCACACGCTATTTCCCAATGAAAACACTTGAGAACCTTGATCTATTCAAGATAACGTCAGGTGACTTTCTTGCAACGATTAAAGATTCGGATGAATGGAAATTTGTCAGTGGAAGCGATGAACAAATTATTGATAAGTTGTATAAAGGATCAATAAGTCTAAAAGAATTCTCAAACAATCGAATATATCGAGGAATAACAACAGGGTTAAATAAGGCATTTGTTATTAAAGATCGAATTGTCGCCGAGAAATTAATTTCATCTGAGAGTTATCCTATTGTAAAGAAGTATGCTCAATCTACAGATATTGGGAGGTGGCAAATAAAGGATGATGATAAGTACTTTATTGCAACAGGGTATGATATTGATGTTAAAAGTTTATATCCAACAATTTATAATTATCTATGTCAGTTTAAATCAGAACTTGAAGTTAGATGTGATAAGGGGGTAAGCTTTTATAATTTAAGAGCGTGCGCATATTATGATGAATTTGAAAAGAACAAAATTATATATATACATACAGCTAAAAATCACAAGTTTTATTTGGATACCGATGGGCATTATATTAATAACTCTTGCTATATGATAGTATCAGATAGTTCTTTTTTGTTTTGTTTCCTAAACTCCAAATTATTTCAATACTTCAAGCGACTTAAATTTGTCGCTTATGGGGATGGACAAGAAGCAGGACGATGTAAACTTGATTATAACAAAATGGTTACTGTGCCAATTAAGGCTAATGTAGATGAAAGACCATTTAAGGTTATAGTAGAAGAAGCCAAAAACAAATTGGATATATCATCGTCTCTTAATATGGCAGAATATGAGAAAAAAATTGATCAAATGATATATGAAGCGTATGGACTAACCGATGCCGAAATAAAAATCATCGAACAAAACATCTAATGACAACAATAGCCTGCACTCCGCAGGCTATTGTTGTCATTAGATGCATATGTTTAGATGCATAGAAATCCTATTCATCGTTTTCTCCTTCAGAACTTTTCGCTAATAGTTTCTCAATAAACATTTTATTACGTATCTCGGCTCTTTCCTTAAGTGTGGAAAATTTTAAGACTTCCATATATAACGAACCATCTTGGTTGGTCCCATTGTCGTATGGAATATTTTTACGAGGTCTAAAAATGTAATCCAAGTTAGGTGCTGAAATAAAATCACCATCACAGCTTCTAACATCTCGATACTGAATACTTTCTCCTATTAAATAGCCATAGAATGTAAGAAATTTATACTGTGGCTTTGCGAAATTTCTTAGAAAATAAGCATATTTTGTTATCTGATTTAAGCAATCCGATACATTGACTTCTGGATTTTTAAATTCTATAATAACACATTTGCCTTCAGTTGGGAATAACAAAATATCCGTTCTCATCTTCATTCTATTTTCTCCAAGAGAGGTCAAATATTCTTGTTCTTCATTGCTAAAGTCATCTTTGAAGATTTTTTCTCCATTTATAGTAACCTTTGAGAGTTGACTCTCAGAAGCCCCCTTAAAATACATATATTCCTCATTGATTAACCACAAGTCACTCTCTAACGGATTTTCATTATGTTGTTTAAATCACTACTGTCCACTAAAAATGGACGGTTAAAAATTTAAGTTAAACAATAAAGGTTCACTAGAATCGAAGTGTTCTTTGTCATTTTGAAAATTAGTTTTATCTAACAAATCTCGTAAGTGAGTTTTGCTTGTTAGAGAGA
>JAFTSS010000037.1 GCA_017467185.1 Paludibacteraceae bacterium
CATGTCTAAGCCCTATTCCTCGAGAGCGTTCAACTTCGGGGTCCCCGACGAGCCTCGTGGGCGAGTGGGGATGCCCTTATGCATGCAGCAGGTCTTCTGACTTATTGCTCGTTTGCTTAGCCTTCCCAGCTTGTCAGTTGACAATTGACAGTTAGCCAGTGACTTAGATACGAAGCAAACGATTTTGCAAATCACAGCAGCGGGTCTGTGCAGGAATCTCACCTGCTTCCCTTAAGCGGGGTCCCCGACGAGCCATGTGGGCGAGTGGGGTGCTCTTAACTGAATGCGGGTGCAAAGGTAATCATTTTTTCTTTATTATCCAAATTTATGGTAATATTTTTGGATTGTATCTTCATTTAATACTCATAAGTTACTTGCAAGTTTCGGGACCTGAAGGAGTGCGACGGAACGCACTCCGAGCGCACTACCCGAAGAGTCCCCACTCTGAGGAAACAGCGCAAGCATAGAACAAAACAAAGACATCTATAGGAGATCTGTGGGCTTTCTGTGGCTTTAGTGTCTCAAATATTTGTGCCTCTATAATAATGATGCAAAAAGTAGCGGCAAATGTAGATAATGTTGCCGCTGATTTGTGTTTTAGGGCTTCTGAAGTTCGATGGTTACTGATGAAAATATTTTTTTGCTATTGCTGCTACTTCTGCCGCTGATTTTTTGTGTACCTCTATTAATATAGTAATACCGTATCTTCGGCATTTTAGTAGTTTTGTGCCGAAGATTTATGATTTTGAAAGAAGAATAGGTGTGAATAATATGCGGAAGTTGCTGTATTATAACAACTTCCGCGTGAGTGTATTTTTTTGAAAAAAGTTTTCGCGTGCCGAAGGTTGCGCCGAAAGTTGTGCCGAAGATTATTGATGCACTTGCATTAAAAATCATTATCCTCATACGAATCAAATCCCGACATACCATCGTTGTTGTAGTCGCCACAGTCCCAGTCTTCGCGAGAAGTCCAAGTCGTCGAAATGGGCTTGCAAAGAAGAATTTACTCCGTTCATTTAGTTTGCCGCCATTTCTCCTCTCCCCACTCGCTCACGAAGCTCGTGGGGTCCCCTATATTTAGCATGATGGCGGCGGTCTTCATGAATACTGCGGTAATCTTCCGCATTAAAACTGCTCTCATCGGAGCCAAAAAGAAAATCAAATAGTCCCATAGTAGTAATTTTGAATTAGAAATAATACGAAAACATTTCAATTAAGATCCAAAGATCAATTTATTATATTCAACTAGTGCATTTTTTGCAACAGTTCGGTTGTGGGCATTTCCATGCGGCTGAAGGCGAACCATTTCTTGCCTAGGTCTTTGATGCTGGCACCAAGGTGATAGACCGTCTCGTCAATGCATAGGAAGCGGTCGTGAGAACGGTCAAAGGCGATAATATCTATTGGAGTGTATTGCGCATTGTGCTTCTGAATATCCAGTTGCAGTTGTGCGGATGGTTTCTTGGTATAGATGGTAGCAGCCACCTTGTCTGCTCGTTTGGATAGTATGGTTAGCACGCTATCGTCGATATAGTTGTCAATGAGGATGATGCGCGTGGAGGCTTCGCGTATGCGATCGTTGATGAAAGTGTAGGCATCGAAGATTTGCCCATCGTAGAAGATACCTTGGTGAGGAGGTAGGCTTGTACGGACAAAGAAGTCGATTTTTTGTTCTACATTTTCAATGCGTTGTTCATGTGCACGTAAACGTTTGTCGAAGTATTCTTCTACATATACAATTCGCTGATTAACTGCATAACCACGGAGCATATATTCTTTTAAAACTTGATTTGCCCAACGGCGGAATAAGGTTGCATTTTTACTATTAACTCTATAACCAACGGACAATATAGCATCCAAGTTATAAAATTGTGTACTATATATTTTTCCATCAGCGGCAGTATGTTCCAAAATGGAACTAACTGAAGTGATGTCTAATTCTCCCTCACGAAAGATATTACCAAGGTGTTTGGTCACAGCGGGTCTTTTGACTCCGAATAAATCTGCAATTTGTTGCTGTGTTAGCCACACCGTTTCATTTTCCAATTTTACTTCCAAAGACATTTGCTCATTTGGTTGGTACAATACAATCTCGTTTGCCATAATTTTGCATTTTTTTGAATTACGCTGCAAAGGTACTATATCAAACTGCTAAAACTTGTCAGTTTGTCAAAGAATTTTACAAAAAAATGCATTTTTTTATCAAAGGAGGGTCATTACTGTTGGCTTGCTCCTTTTTTATCTCAGCGAAGTGCGTTTTTGAAATAAAAAAAGGAGCAAGCTATAGATGAAGTGAAGAGAGAAAAGGAACTTGGTGTCTTCAAAAGATGAAAAAAAGTAGCACCGTGTGAGGGTGCTGCTAGGGGCAATGAGATTGGGGGCTAAATAACAAAGAGGATAAGGAATAACCGAATACAAGTCGGGATAATAGAAGAATTTTAGATTAGGATATATACAATAACAACTCCTAACCACATTATTCCAAGCCAAATATACCTTTTTCCATTCTTTTTCGCTTGTTGCTGTTTTTCTTCATCATCTTGTTTCTTGGTGATGAGTACAATACCATACACAATTAAAACAAGAGCACCAATAATCATTAAAATTCGTCCTAATAGACGCATCATTAAAATATCCATAACTTTAAAATTTACTTCCTGCTCTTACGGCTTCGCAGGTCTTGCCACATATAATTCTGTACTATCATCTACAGCTGATGGAGAATGATGCAATATATTTGCAACTTCACGGCAACCACAATCACACATGTTTAGTAATTTGCATGATTGACATATTGTCGGATGATAATTACTATTTGCAAAAATATTCCAATACTCTTTATCTTCGATGATTTCTTGATGAAATATATTCCCGACTACCTTTGGCGAGTGATTACATGTTCTAATTTGCCCAGCAGGATCAATAACAAAGAAATCTTTTGCTGCTGCACATTTTGTGCCATACCTAAGATGTTTGTGTTTTTCTGGAGAATCAATTGCACACAATGGTATTTCAGTTCCTACAAAACCATAGCGATTAGAAAGGATCAATACTTCTTCTGCCGTATCTAACATGCAATTCAATTGAGCTTTATTTAGTGCCAATTCATCCTGATAAATTAACCCCCTTCCACCTGGAAGGAAACGATTTAATAGAACTGATGAAGCTCCATTGATAAGACCAAGCGATATGGTCCGGAATAATTCATAATAGTTCTTTTTTGTAACCGTTATATTTACAGTAGTATTTAGACCTATTCTCTTGGCTTCTTGAAACCAGTGTAGAACTCCATTTGCATTGTCCACACCTGTATGTTGAGCAAATGTTTCTATTCCTGGGAGACTCATACTTAAATGAACATGGTTTTGCTTGAATAATTGCAAATAGTCATCGTTCATCAGCAATCCGTTTGAGATAACGACAATCTCTTTCCGCAGTCCTCGCGTTTGACCTTCCTCGTTAATAAATCGAAGAATATCAGGAAGGCAATCTTTCAATAGACACTCGCCTCCAGATATAGAAAATGCTTGTATGCCTAAATCATATAACTTTAAAATGACCTGTTTCCATTGGTTCAAATTCAACTCTTGCCCTATGGAGTAACTGCTATTGGGAGCATACCATGGACATGAGCAAAACTTACACTTGTGATTACATTGGTAAGTAAGTTCCAATACAGCGCATTTAGGTAAACATGTCATAGAAAACTATAAGATAAAAACAATATAAAAAAGAAAAAATTCAACTGATAAAATTAGAATAATCGTCCCAATAAAAAGAACCTTCTTCCACGCACCTTCTAACTCATCTTTTTCGCCTTTATGATTATCCCAATCTTTTGGAAGTGTGCTATAGCACATGGCATTATTAGAAGGAGGGAATAATGGCGATTCTTGGGAAATATCCTCAAGTTGAGATTTTAAACAATGTGGGCAAGCATCTAACGACGCGTCATAATAATGTCCTGCGGGACATGTTTTCCATTTAGTTTTCCCAAGATTATTAGAAATAATTGGAACATGACATTTTTCACATCTTTGAACTGTATCGGGATTATCCCAACCGCAATTGTAGCATCGCATTATGATATGATTATTATATATTTAACAATTTATTCCAAAAAAACTGCTTTTACGGCTTTGCAGGTATTGCCATTAAGTTAATTTATCTTTCGTATTTCCGATCTGCTTCTGAAATAGGATATATTGTAAAACTCACACCCCTTACTGTAGGATTATCTGAAGTCCAATCGAAATAAACCCACTCACTTAACGAATATGTGTCTCCATTCTTTTTAGCATATATTACATTCGATGTTGGGGACAGTCCAGAACCATCAAGCCGCCATGATAGTTTAGTCGGTGTTTTTCCATACCATGAGATTTTTAAGGTAACATCACCTAATCCCATATTCGATAAACTAGCATTGATTTTAGTTCCGTCAGACAATGTGAATGTTTCACTATCTCGTAATTTGATATAAAAACTTTCTTGACGGAGAGTAGGAGTGTTAGAAACCTTTTGGGGAGTTGATTGATATGTTCCTGATGTTTGATAGGTTGGTTGTTTAGGTTGTGAACAATTATATTTTGCTATCCATGATACCGATACCATAGACGATATAGATTGCAACATCGAATAACTTAACTTCGACAAATAAACTCGTCCTCCTACATCATTTCTAAGAGAGCCTGTTTTGATCATTGCTGCCTGTTGTTGGCTTGTAAACTGTGATGCTAAAAACACAAAACTGGTACATGAATTTTTATCATACAAATAGAAAAGCGATTCATATCGCATACTTATATAGTTATAACTGGTTACATCATACCAACATTCCATATTTGTTGAATATTGCTCTAACACATCCCCTAGAGTAGAGTGAATAGATAAACCGTTGGATGTGTAATAATGACTATCCCATGTGCAGAATTCACTAACTTGATTGTTTTTTATGATGACAGCGGTAGTATTATTGACTAAATAGTAGTTAAAACTATTTATATCATACAACTCACTTTCAAATTTTGGACTATATTGAAGAACAACATTAGTATTATTAATGTTATTTATATCATTCAATGTCATACCTATTCTTATCTCTTCAGCAAAAACAGATTGATTGTTATTAGTTTCAGAATAAGAAACCAATAGATAAACAGTAGCTATTAAAACCAGAACACCACCCAATACTCCGAGAATAATAGGTAATACATTTGATGTCTTCTTAGATGGATTAAAAGTTTGACTATTTACAAAATAATTTTGCCATCTAATCGGTATATTATGTACACAGACATTGTCGGAATAATTTAGGAAAGTAGCACCATATACTCTCTTTCCATTTACAAATGTACCATTTGAACTATTTAAATCTACGATTTTGATTCGGTTAGATTCTTGGATAATCTCACAATGGTATCTTGATACCATGTTGTTATTTATTACCACATTGTTATCGGAACTTCGACCTATTGTTATTCTTTTCATGGCTATAGTACTTTATTTGATTATTTACCTATAATATTCCTCACTATCCACCAGATAATTAAGAGGATAAGATATATGGTTATTGTTATTCTATGATAAGAGAAATTTCGTAGTTTGATCCCCTTATGCTTAGGAATAAACCATGTAACTAAAATCAATAAGAAGGCATAAGGTAATGATATAATTAAAAAAGGATTGAATAAAAATGCTTCTTTAAGATTTCCATGTAATAATTGATAAATTGCTCTTTGTCCACCACAAGAGGGACATTGATAACCAGTAATGGTGTAAAAGGAGCATTTCGGCAACCATATTGTATTTTCTGGATTGAAAAAATACAATATGGCTGCGAAAGCGATGATAGAAATAATAATTAAACTTTTTTTACAAAACACCTACTAGAAGTTCAAGGCATATGGTAACAATAATGCGAACAAGTCCTAGTCCAAAACCCCACCAGAACCAAGTTTTGGCTTTGCGCGCTGCTTCTGTTGCTCCCGCATAGTCGCCTGCGCTCCACAAGCTATCTACTTTAGAAGCATTTACAGTAGCAAATATACCACATAAAATACTACAGAAGATAATCTCTAGTATTGCCCAAACTAAATAATTATCTGGCTTAGCCATTGGTGGCATTGGTGGTTGATTGTCGCCCCCATCAGGACCAATCTGCGTACCTCCGCAACCTCCATCGTTAGTGAAGTAAGTTTGCCATGGCAAAGTTGAGTTACCAGCACGAACGATGTCATTACGATTTAATTTTACCTGACCATGCCTTTGTACTCCATTAACATATGTTCCATTAGTAGAACCCACATCAACTAAAGTATAAGTACCATCATTTTCTTGTATAATTTGACAATGATGTCTAGACGCACTCTTGTCCCCCGCAGGCAAAATAATATCATTATCTCTTTCACGACCAATTCTTACAATTTTCATAATACTCTAAAAATTTATTTTGTTTGTTAACTATTAAAATGCTATAAAACCAATGATTGCAATCACAATAATTACGATGATGATAGAAACGATACAGCCCAATGTCGTTCCTATTGTATCTCCCATTTTATCTCCTAAATTACGATTAAACGATACAGAGAAATCATCTCCTCTCTTTGCAACATTGGAATACTCCTCATGTTTATTAATATTTATTTCACTTGGAATATTTACGACAGGTGGAGTAACTATTGGAGTTGCTGGTGGATTTTGATAAGGATATGACACAACTGGAGTATCTTCAGTTTCATATGTTGGAACCATAGTACTTTGTCCAAAATAACTCATCCAAGGAATACATGTATTTCCCACTTTTACGATGTCACCCTTGTGTAAATATATTCTTTTATTTACTTTGCGCCCATTTACATATGTACCATAGCTGCTGATGTCAACTAACTCAAACGAGCCATTGTCATGACGAATTAATTGACAGTGATGTCTTGAAGCATGTGAGTCAGGAATGACATAATCATTCGCACTTGAGCGTCCTATTGTTACAACATCCATATTATCATCGTTTTATTGTTATTACAATCAGTGTAATTATTTCACTAATTTAGTGCTATTAGGAACAACTACAACTTTTTGAATTTGGTATTTGCCCTCGTTGTACTTAACAAAGATAATTTTTTGAGTGTCATCTTTGTAGTTTTGTCCTTCGTATCTTTGATTAATCAAATACATCATTGTATTCAAGCTTGGATCAAATTGCAAACTCAAAGTTGGATACTCTGTGTTCAATTGATTAGCGCATGCTTCATCAATCAAGGTAGGAGTCTTAACATCCCATTTCAAACCTTTGAGGCAATTCAAATACTTTTCAGCTTGTCGATTGGCAATGCGTTCTTTAGCATTTTGAGATACATGAGATACTTGAACTTGTGTCTTACCACATTCAAACATACTCAATAATTCTTCTTTTTGTTGTGCATTGTTAGTAGCAACATATTCAGATAATTTGTTAGTAAATACACTAACTAATTTATCTGCTTGAGTACGCATTTCCATTTTCTCAAATGCTGTTTTAGGAGCTTCTACAGGTAATTCTTCATATGCGACTTCCAATGAGGCTATGCCAGTCAGATCATCACTGATTGTTACGGTAAACGCAGGTTTAACGGTTAGGATAGCAGTTGGATTCTCATAATACACCTCAGGTTCTGTCATATATGGTTTTGGATCAATAGAAATAAGAATCTCCTTAACTTGATCAACCTTGAATGTCTTACCATTTTGAGAATCAAATTTTACAGACTCTATTGCAATCGGCGCAATAGGTGCAATAGCTTGATCAATATATTTTTGCTCAAGGTTTTGTTGTACATTAGCATACCAATCAACAATAGCTTGCTCTGCAAGTTGATTCATGGTCTTTTGTTCTGAGTTTAAAAAGTCAATTGATTTAGCAGTTAGACCAACACATTGCATTTTATTACTTACAGTGTGAGATAAGACAGGTTGTGCATCTTTAGAATCGTTTTGTCTTTGAATACTATCTAATTTTGCTACTTTTTGCTTTTTAGTACCTACTGCAACTTCCCATGTTGATTTTACTTCATATTTAGCAAGACTAGCAGAATCTCCAGTAACTGTATAAGTTTGGAATGACACAGGAATATTTAATTTGTATCCGTTCTGTTTGCCTTCCTGTTTGATTACCTTAACTTCACCGAACTGAACATCGAAATATTGAAAATCAGTCTTGTAAGGATTCTCCTTAAGGGTTATTTGTTGGGTTAATTTCGTGTAAATATTCTTCAATGTTTTGTCTTTATCTGTAGTCTCTTTCTTTGCTAAAAATTTATTTACTTTTTTACCATCATACAGAAATTGTTTAACCTTATCTGTTCCATTGTTAAATTTGGCTTTTGGTGCATCGGCATCTTGCAAACCGTTTTGCATAGAGGTTAATAACTCTGTGAGTTTTTCACGCACATTCTCTTGTGCAGCTTTCTCTGCTTCTTCTTGGCTTGGATATGTTTGCGCAAATCCAATAGCACTAACACTCAATGTGAGAGTGATCATAAAGATAAATTTTTTCATGTTTTTGTTTGTTTAAATTGTTAATTATAAGTTAACTACTAATCGAAATCCTATATATCCCGTAGCATCATTGCCTGAGTTTCTGTAATATACCGTTACATATTCTGGATCAGTATCATCAAAACTTCCTCCGCGCACAACTCGACTGTTATTGGCCTTAGTATTTAATGGATTTTTGGATTTATTTGACTGAGAATAAAACATTCGGTTATAATAATCTAAGCACCATTCTGCCACATTTCCACTCATCTGATAAATGCCTAACTCATTGACAGAAGGAGGGAATTTTAGCATAACAGGATTGTTTTTATCAAACCAAATATTGTTAGGATATTGTGAACCTGCAAAATTGGTCCCCTTGCTTTGGTTGCCACCTCTTGCTGCAAATTCCCATTGCGCCTCCGTAGGTAAGGAAAATGATTTTCCAGTTTTGTTATTAAGTCTATTAATAAAAACTTGCACCTCTTCAAAACTAACATTCTCTACAGGGAAGTTATTGATATCATCAACATCTTGATACTCGGATGGATTGTCATTCATTATTTTAGTCCAAAATCCTTGTGAAACCTCAAACTGTCCGATATAAAAATCACTTAGCGTTACGGTATGTGGTAGGCAATCATCCTCATCTGTCTGATTGCTACCCATGATGAAAGTACCTCCATCAACTTTAACCATAGGATAATCATATATACTGATAAAGCTGTATGTTTTAATTTCTTGAGGTTTATTTTCTTCTACAAGTTCACTTCCATTACGCCCCCATAGAAAATAGCCTATCAAGAGAGCTACAAAACATCCAAGAGCTGAAATAATGTACCATGTGCGTTTTGATGTTGGTTGTTGCGGAGAGCCACCAATCGTTTCATCCACTAAAACAGAAGGCTTCACATTGCGAATATCATCCATGAATTCATGGACTGTTTGATGGCGATTTTCTGCTTTTAACTGCATCGCCTTTAGAATGGTGCGATTTGCTTCTTCTGGAATCTCAGGAACTAAGTCTTTTGGGGACGGCATTTGTTCGGTTAGTCGAGCAGCAGATTCCATAGGTACTTGTCCTGTCAGTACAAAATAGAAAGTTGCACCGATAGCATAAATATCTGTATAAGAACCTTTGCGACTATTGGCAGTATATTGCTCAGTAGGAGCATATCCATGTGTGAGCATGGATGTGTGCACTTGCGTTTTATCTTGCTCAAATTCCCTGGCAGAACCAAAGTCAATTAAGATTGCTTTGAAATCAGCCGTAATCATGATATTATCAGGTTTAATATCACGGTGTAGGATATGATGATCATGAATATATCCTACTGCGTTGGTTATCTGAGCGATATAATTAACCGTTTCTGGGTAAGGTAATTTGCCACGAACCTCTACAATTTGTTGTAAACTTTTGCCTTTGACAAATGTCATTACCATATAAGATGTATTGTTTTCATCAAATACATCTAATACCTCAACAATATTGGGGTGATGCAATGTTGCCAACATTTTTGCCTCACGCACAAATGCTTGTCGGTATTTTTCAAATACCTGTTCGCTTGTTCCCTGTACAAATACAGTGTTTTTCTTAGTTGCACGAGTACATTTCCCTGCGGGGAAATACTCTTTGATACAAACTACTCGATTAAGTCCATTTTGGATAGCTTTATAGGTAATACCAAAACCACCCTCACCAATTTTAGCCTCAATAGTATATTTACCATCGCATAAAGTGGTGCTTGGTTGTAGTTCCATTATATTAACTTCTTCTTGTGTCATTTCCTTAGATATTGATGCATATAATTCTTAATTGCATCTGCAAAACTTTCACATGATTGATACCTCATCATAGGTTCTTTTGCTAACGCCTTTTCAACGATTGATTGTAATTGTGGTTTGATGATAGGATAAATACTATTCATCTGTGGAGTAGGATCAAACTTAATTTTTTGTCGTATCTCACTCGTTGTTTGTCCTGCGAATGGAATTGTTCCTGTCAGCATCTCAAACAACATTATTCCTAAAGCGAATATATCAGTATATCGTCCACATTGTCGTTTTTCAGACTGTTCAGGTGGCATGTACGCAGGAGTTCCGAAACCAGTACTATCACTCGCATCGCTCATCCTAGATGCAATTCCCATATCAAGCAATTTAATTTTACCATTTGGCTGTAGCATTATATTATTCGACTTGATATCAAGGTGTAAGACTCCATTATTGTGAAGATATGCAACCGTATCAAGAATATCAATAAACATCGGCAAAGCTTTTTCCTCTGGAATAAGTCCGATTTCGCCATAAATATATTGCTCTAAACTTTTTCCTTGAATAAACTCCATAATGATAAACAACTTCTCTTGTTCGTGCATGTCAATAAAATCCACTAATCTTGGGATATTCGGATGTTGCATGTATAGATATAGTTGTGTCTCAACATTTTTGAATTTTTCGCGGATAACAGTATTCTTAAAATGTCGTATCTTCAATTCCTTGATGGCAACAGGAAAGCCACTGCGTCGATCTATTCCCCAATAGACTTTTGCAGTACCACCTTCTGCAATCAAGTGGTCAATATAATATAACGGCATCAAAGGTTGATTACTCATGACTTAGACTATCCATAGGTTGATAAGCATTCGTAGTATCATTTTTCAAATCTTGTTGTGGGCTTGATTTGAGGTTGGCTGAAACAGAATCCGTTTTTTCTTTGCTTGAATTTACGACCTTTTCTTTAGATTTCAAAGTTTTTATTTTGCTAATAATCTTCTGCTTATCACGATTGTTACTACTAATAAACTTGTCGTTTAGAACTAATTTAGGATCAGCATTATTAGATAAATCGCATTTTAGTTCTTTACATACTTGTTTAGCAACAATCACACTCAAGTTTGATGACTCCTTTATAAATTCCGCCATCAATTCATTGGATTTTTTTGCCTCATCTCGCTCTGTTTGTGCTTCATTTAACTGTTCGCGGGTTTTTGTTGCACTTGCTTGATTCTCTTTTTGTATGCTATCCAATCTCTCTTGATTTGCTTTTCTTTCTGCATCAGCTTCTTTTTGCAGTTGGTCCTTAGATTTCTTTTCAGCATCTAACTGCTTGTTCAAATCTTCATTCTGCTTTTTAGCGTTATCGCGTTCTTTCTCAGTGTTTCGAACTTTTTCGTTAAGTTGATTCTTTTGTGATATTAAATCATTTTGGAATTGTTGATCTGCTTTCTTTTGTAAATCTCTAATTTCTTGTTCTCGTTTCTCTTTTTCTTGAAGTTGTTTTTGTTCTTTTTCTTGCTGTTCGCGCAATTCTTGCTGTTCTTTTTCTACTCGTTGTTGATAGTTATAATATATTGCAAATCCTCCACCGCATACTAATAACAATGCAATAACACCTATGATTACATATAACCAAGTTTTCTTGTTTGGTTCCGGTGATGTAGGTATATTAGGTGGAGTTGGAGTAGTATGGGTATTAACATACTCTTGCCATGGTAATGTAGTATTGCCTATTCGGATTACATCATTGGGTTGTAACTGAACCTCACCGTTGATCTTTTGTCCATTAACAAATGTTCCATTGGAGGAATTTAAATCAACAACAGAACAAATACCATCATTAAAAACCAGTTGTAAATGTACTCTTGATACTTTAAAATCATCAACAACAATATCGTTTTCCGAACTTCTACCTATTGTAATAACTTTCATATTAGTTTGATTTTTTAGTGATTTTATCTAATTCCTGTTGATAGTTTTTTTGTTTCTTACTCAAGCTATCCAACTCTTCTTCTATATTCTTTATATTGTCCTCAAGCAAGTTTATTTCTTGTTCTTTTGTTTTAGAAGCAGAAGACGTTTCTGTATTCATATTCATCTGTTTCAACTGCTTTTGGGCTTCATCAAAAGCCTGAACAATATCTTCTTTTTGTTGTCTTTTTTCTTTTATAGTCTGTTCTGTCTTATATATCTGCTTCCGTAAATTTTCTTCTTGATTTTTTATTGAGCGATATGACACGATGCTAATTAGTAATAGACATACAACAATAAATACAACGATAGCAGAGAACCATAATGCCACTTTTTTAATTCGTGAAGAATGATTTGTATGCGTTCTTTTGTTCTTATCTGTTGGTGGTATAGTTCGTTTCGTAGATGCAGGATTGAAACTGATAAATTGGCTTTGGGTATGTGGACTTGAAGTGATTTGAATTAATTCCACAGTAATATTATCATGTCCGCCTGCTTCTAACGCAAGTTGAATTAGTCGCTCACCTTTATCTGCCAATGGAATGTTTTGTTTTAAGACTCCTTCAATAGTAGAGTCCGTAATCATACCATTTAATCCATCGCTACATATAAGGAAACAATCTCCATTTTTAGGATGAAGGACATTACATGTCGGAACTAATTCTGGTTTAATTCCTAATGCTTTCAAAATGCGGTTTTTATTTGGATGATGTTCTGCTTCTTCATCTGTAATCTGTCCAGCATCTACGAGTGTTTGTACATAAGAATGATCTTTTGTTACACGATGTAGTTGCTGTTCTTTTCCCATATACAGATATATACGACTATCACCCACATGGGCTATATATGCTTCAGTATCTTGCAAAAGTACGATACAAGCGGTTGTTCCCATGCCACGCAATTCAGGATGATCTTTGGCATATCCTAAAATCTGCATGTTGGCAAATTGCAAAGCATCATTAAGAGCTTGCATTGGTTGGTCATACTTCTCATTTTTTAAATGTTCGATGATGCTTTTGACTGCAATAGAGGAGGCTTGTTTTCCTCCGACATGTCCTCCCATACCGTCACAGACCACAAATACATCTCCGTTAGGAGTCAATATGGCAATATCATGACTATCTTCTTGCGCTGTTCGCACATTACCAATAACATCCTTCTGAAAGACATTATCCGAATTAACTATTGTTAAGCTCATAATACAACTATTTCATAATTATTTATGTACACATAAAACCTTTTTCACAATCGCAATCTTCTTGTTGCAAAATCGGAGATTCCTTAAGCACTTTAAATAACTGCTTTAATTCATTTGTACTTAAAAATATTTTTTGTGGACCATTAATATCTCCATCAAAGAAACTCGAAATTTCTACTCCAGATAAAACAAGCCATTGATCCATATTATAATTGTAAGTTTTTTGAATAACCTGGATAAATGTATGTTTATTCCCTACACCTTCATTTTGCAAATTTTGCATCATAGTAATGTTATAATTATAACCACAATTTTCACATACACCATTCCATTCGTAATTCCATGGGACTTTTTGGTCATAACACTTGCCCACAGAGCCTATAACTATAGAACGATTTCCTGGAATACTTATCATATTTCTTATTGGCTTTCCACAATGTGAACATAATGGTGTAGTTATATCAATTCGTTTGTTTAATCTGCTTTCTATATCGTATATAGTTGGACAATACGGGCAATGATCTCCCTGATAATAATGCCCATTAGGGCAGACTTTCATTGTTTCGTGTGGATTCATAAATTCATAATATTGATTTAATAGCAACTATAAAAACTGATGGGAAGAAAGATGTTGGATAGGTTTCTCTCAATCGCAGAATGAAATAAAGGAGCGATATCACAAGGTTTGAATCCTGCTATTCCACATCCTATTTCAGTAACTAAGAATGTAAGTTCGGGATGATAGTATGCGAATGTCAAAAACTCATCAATAAATGGTTGTATTGCATGAACATCTTTATACATCGTTGGTATCGCATAACATTGACCTTGTAAACCAACACCTTGCCCCCATATGGCACCGAATTTCTCTAAGGCGAGACCAGCTGCACCACGACAATGATATCCTGCTATATTACTACCAAAAACAAATATCTCATTTGGAAGTAAATCAGTTATTCGATTAGATGATATACGCATTGCATTCATAGAAAGTCGCTCCAATTAAATAAATGTAACAACGACATCTCCAAGGATGATGGTATCTCCACTGCGTAAGGTAGTTTGTGCAACTTTTTGTCCATTAACCCAAACGCCGTTAGTACTGTCATCATCTATTATCTCAAAACAACTTCCATTGAAAACAATCTTAGCATGTTGACGTGATACTTTATGATTGGGTAAGATAACATCACTATTTTCACGACCTAAAGTGGTAATTGGTTTTGAGATTTCATATGTGAATATATTAGAATCGATATTGCACTTAAGACGAGGATATACATTTTTTACAGCCATTAAATTACGCAATCTATTTTCCTCTTCTTCTTTTTGCTTTCGTATTATCTCCTCCTTTGCTTTCTGATCTCTTGCAATTTGTTGTTGTCTTGCTTCTTCTACATCTTTGATGTGTTGCTCCTCTAATTGCTTAATGGTTTCACGATTTGCTTGCGTGTCTTGCTTAGTCTTACGCACGAAAAGCACTACTCCTGTCACTATACCTGCTAAAACAATAATCGCTAACACGAACACCCAAGGATACTCTTTGGCAAAAGTTTTAAATGTGTGAGTAGGTGGAAATAATTGTTCTTGTATTTCAACGCCTTTTACAGAAAGGCTTACCATGCGCACATCATCGTTTCGTTTCGCATTGGAAGTAAATGTGATTCTATAATTATGTCCCTGATATCGTGTATTGATTTTTGAATACAAATTAATCAAAGCGGTTTCAGCGGTGTGTGCATCTTTATGGGAGTAGAATCCACCAAAAGTACTTTTGGCGAATCCCTCAGCTTCAGGTGCGACGCCAGAGCGATAGTAATATTGGAAGATATAAATAGGAATGTGCAGTTGTTGAGCTTTCAACAATACTTGTACTTCAGAATCTGCTCCCGAGTTTTTCATCGAATAGCCAGATGTGAACACTATAATCGCCTTCGTATTTTTTAATGGCGCTAATTGCTCTAATCCTTCTCGGATTGCAGTGTACATATCAGAACGATTAGGGAAGTCTTGATAGTATTGGCTGCTGCGTTGGTAATCTTCAATAGATTGAATTAGCTGGTATCTATCATTGGAGAAACCATTCGTGATGGATTTTGAGGCAGGATTGGTATTCGTGCGTCTATTAAAAGTAGAGATTGCAAAGCGATCTTGAGTACTTATATCTGCAGTGTTAAAAAATCCCAACAAAGTTTTTTTTGTAAAATCATATTGTCCAAAACCATTATGTGCCATATCTTCCCATAAAATAAGAATATTCTGTGGTTGATTGACAATACGATTGGGTAATTTCTCAAAAGAGAAATCCCTATTACTGCCAGATTCTTTCAAATACCAAATATCTGATTTTTCCAATACAGATGGATTGTAACTGTGGTAAACAAAAGAAACATCAGGAAAATTATCTGTATTGAACCCATTTTCAATTTTTCCTGTTTGCTGCCCAAGCAGATTGAAGGAATTACATAGGAATAATAGTATAATCCCTACATTCCAGTACTTTTTCATAACGGTATAGAGATTATAATGATGATCTAAACTTCAAGATAGTACTTCCAACGCGAATTTCATCGCCATCTTGCAAATAGCGTGGGTCTAACTCAATATCTTCACCATTCACAAATGTTCCGTGAGATGATTGGCTGTCAGTTATTGAATATTTATTAGCTCTGAACAACAATACTGCGTGTTTACCAGATACGCGGCCATCATTAATAGTGATGCTACAATCTATATCGCGGCCAATGATGTTACGACCTTCATATAACTTGTAGTCAACTCCCAATTCATCTTGAGAATAGGTAACTAACCATCCTACTAATTTACGACCAAATCGAGGTGATTTTTTGTTAGGATCTTGAGGAGCAGAAGGGTCTGTAGGCTCATCATCACCAAATACAGTTCGATTAGGATTACCAGTTGGTTTAGATGGTGCTCCTGTTCCTGTAGTAGTTGTTGTGGTTCCTCCTTCTCCTATCGTTGTTTTGGTGCCACCAGTGTATCCACCACCATCTACTTGTGTTGGAGCTGATGTATCTCCACTACCTCCTCCAACAAACACTTCTGTTTTAAGTGAAGTTGCATTTCCTGATTGATTACTTGACTTGCAATAAGGACAGTGATCACCTTGATAATAATGACCATTAGGGCATTGTTTAAATTCTCCTTGCATAATTGTATGTGTTTTTATGATTGCCTACTCTTCATCGGATTTTCGGCATTCTCCGCTATTTGTTGATTTATTATATTATTTCTCATAGGCATACAAAAAAAGCGTGGAGTCCGACTGTTGTCGTTCCACGTTCAGAGGCTGTCGCATTGCCCACCATGTTAGACCGACAACGCGAAGCCCACGCCGAATATAAACATTCTCCGTGCCACATAGTTAAGGTACGCGTGTGCGTATACGTATATACGCAAAAGACGTACCAACACCAATAGGCACAAGAAGGATAATCTATATCCCGTAGGACATCTACCGTTGCTAAGTCCTGAACATGGTTGAAACTGCGACATTTCTGAACGTCAGAACAGAGCGTCAATAAACGCCTTTTAAATATGTCTTGAAAGCCGCGACTGGGGTGTTTGGTCAAACGAGTTGGCTTTCCGAGAGGGGACATCTCCCACCCTCTAAACCCCGACGTTGGACTTTCGGGAGCAAAGGTAATACATTTTTTTGAATTGAGCAAGAGTTTTATGAGAAAGTTGAAAGTTTATAGTTGAAAGGTAGGGATTACCCGAATGTGATTCGGGGCTAACAAACAAAGAAAGGAAACATTTTTAGGAAATTAGTCAACCTTTTTAGGAATGGGGAC
>JAFTSS010000038.1 GCA_017467185.1 Paludibacteraceae bacterium
CAAGCTATATAATCTGAAGAATTCATAGGGATTATGAAATTCTTTTATCATTTCATCTCTTAATCCGGCTTTGATGATTTGATTGGAGATATAAAAGCCAAGGGCATGACCGTTGTATTTGTAAATGCTAATGAGTCTGTCAATGCATGTATCCTTGTCTATCTGATTTGCTGCATATTGAGCGATTGTTGTCTGTAAATATTCAATATCTTTTGGAGCGTTATTGTATAACCGCTTGAATTCGCTGGCAAGTTCTTTAGATTTACTGAAATTCGAAAAATATTGGTCATAGCCCATATATTTGTCGATTTGGTCAGCTATCCCCTCATTCGCTATCATATCAATCGCAAAGTTGATGTCATTTGCATAATTGAAATCGTGATGCTCAAAATGTGCCCTGTATACATGGAAGAACTCATGAGCAAGAAGATTGATTCTTTCCTCTTCAGTCATTTTATAAATCAAATTTAAATCAAGGACGATAGCATTATCCAATTCTTTTCCGTCTTGGCTCAAAAAGAAAAAATACACAGGCCTCCATTTTACAGATGCATCCAACTGTTCACATCCTAAAAAAGTTTGTAATCTGAATTTTGCATTTGAAATCAAGGTTTCGAAATCATAATTATCACGGAATTTCCTTATTTCGGAGTAATTTTTCTTGATGTCTTCATAGTTTTCTCTAACGGATGTCTCAAGCAAGCTACCATTTTGGGTTTGTCCCTTGCTATCAAAACATCCAAAAATATCCAGCATAACAGCCTTCACTATATTGGGAATAGTATTGTCTTGGGAATTTGAAAATAGAGAATATGCTGCAGAATTATCAAGCTGATTCCAATGTTCCATATTGACTTCCTCTCCATTTTTGAGAAGAGCAGTTATATTAAGAAATTCATCAACTGAAGACAAATCTACATTCTGTGCATTTGATGATATATTAAACGCAAGCAGAATCAATAAAAATGAAACTATATTTTTCATATAAATCCTCCATACTAAATGCAAAGTTAAGCAAAATATCCCAAATACGCTTTTGCACGACCATAAAAGTACGTTTTTACGATTTATAATAATCGCGGCTGCTTGGGTGAGTAGTCGCCATTGGTATTATTATTTATTCAGTCCTGAGGCTTATTGTATTGAATATATTTTATTCCATAAAATTATTAATAATTTCTCTTATTTCTTGTGTCCCGGGTTTTAGTGCATTGGTATCTAATAACTTACCGAATCTATCATATAGTAAATATTGTGGAATATGTCTATTATCAATCTCCTTGAGAAACACTGCTTCTTTCGGATTTACCACAATATAGTTTATACCATCGTATATTGAAGTTTCGTACTTATATGACTTCAATATAGAAACTAAAGGGACGAAAACCGTCATTGCAACTAATCATGGCACTCATCGGATTTTTCATCCACCCATCGTAAAAATTACCCTCTCCTTTAGCTAATGACTCTACAAACTCCCGCATGGAAAACCATGCAGAAGGACACATCCCATCAGGACATTGACCATCGACGGAAATCCACTGCTGACCAACCTGTACCTCGCAAGTATGCTCAATGGGATTCTCGTATTCGGCCATCAAATCTGGGTATACCGTCTGCCGTATCGCTGTAATCCGTATTTTATTCATACAAAATCCGATTTATCTATGCTTTTTCATAGCATAAAAATTATTGATTAGATAATAAATTTAACATCACAAAGGTACAATATTTATATATATAAACAAAATTTTAAACAGAATAAATCAAATACTTTTTGTTTCGATTTTGTTTCGATTGGATTTTTAGGGTTAGAGATATGATAAAAAAGAAGGCATCGAACTGGTAATCAATTCAATGCCTTCTTTTGTGCGGCGTAAGGGACTCGAACCCCCACGTCTCTCGACACTAGATCCTAAGTCTAGCGCGGCTACCAATTACGCCAACGCCGCATCATTGGGTTTGCGACTGCAAAGTTACAACATTTATTTGAACTATGCAAGTGTTTTATTGATTTTTTTTGTATGGTTTATATTTTTGTTGCTTAGATGGAGAATTCTTACCACGCACTCCTCTGTGTTTGTAGAACTTACGTTTTTTCTTTTCGTCGCCTTTGTGGGTTGATTCATCAATTGCTGGAGCGAGTTGGGCTATTTCGTCAGGCAATTGACAGCGTTGAATGGTCTTCTCTAAGAGTTTTTCGATTTTATCGAGGCGAGGTTTGTCCTTAGGGGTTACAAAAGTGATGCCTTCGCCACGAGCTCCTGCGCGGGCTGTACGCCCTATGCGGTGGACATAGTCTTCGGGCTGAGCAGGTACATCGTAGTTTACAACAAACTCTATATCATCTATATCTATACCTCGAGAGACTACGTCGGTGGCTACGAGGAGTTGGATTTTGTTGTTTTTGAAGTCAAGTAACGTCTGTGTGCGCTCGGCATTCTCGAGGTCGGAATGTATTTGTGCAACTTTGACACCTAAACGACGAAGTGAATGGTATAAGTCGCGAACTTTATCTTTGGATGAAGCGAAGATTATACCCTTATTGAATGAGGAATGAGGAGTTAGGAATGAGGAATGACACTCCCCCTCCGAGCAAAGCTCTCGTCCCCCTAACTCAGGGGGACAGTTTTTTTGCCCTTGCGGGTCATTTGACATGGTATGCTGTGTTCCTACTGATTGCACGAGTTGCAATAGGAGTGGGAGTTTTTGTTCTTCGTGGAGGATATATACTTTTTGGGTGATGCCTTCGGCGGGTTTTGAGACTGCGATTTTGACTTCTGCAGGATTGCGGAGCACTTGACGAGTGAGTTTTTCGACCTCTTTAGGGAAAGTGGCTGAGAACATAAGTGTTTGTCGCTCTTTAGGGAGATAGGAGATAATCTCCATTATGTCGTCGTAGAAACCAATGTCGAGCATACGGTCTGCTTCGTCGAGAATAAGAAAATCGACTTGTGAGAGATCGACTTTACAATGACGAAGGAGCGAGAGAAGACGGCCTGGAGTGGCAATAGCAATGTCGCCACCCTGCTCAAGAGCACGTTGCTGTTGGGCAAAGGCTACACCATCGTTGCCACCATAGATGGCAATCCAAGTGGTGTTTTGATAATAAGCAAAACCAGCGAGGAGTTGATCGACTTGTTGAGCCAATTCGCGTGTAGGGACAAGAATGAGGGCATTAACCTTATTTTCGGGCGACCCACCACGACTGAGCAATTCAAGCACAGGAAGCAAGTATGCAGCCGTTTTGCCTGTACCTGTTTGGGCAGAGGCTAAGAGGTCGCGCCCCTCAAGAACAAGCGGAATAGCTCGCTCTTGAACAGGAGTGCACTCGACAAAATTCATTATGTCGAGTGCATCCAATAGGTCATCATTTATATCTAATTCGTCGAAAAACACGATAATTTTTTTTGTTTTAACATAAGTACAAAATTATTTATTCGTAGAGAAAAATAATTTTATAGTAATAAAAAAATCAATCTAAGCTCATTTAATTTTTAAGTACATGCCTTACCACTAATCTCATATTAATATTTATGACTTGTACTTGAAAAAACAAATTATCCTCTCTCAGAAAATTAAATACTCTCTAAACAAAATAAACCAACAAACAAAAAATATGTACTTCTGTTAAAAAAAAATAGATATTAGCAGAAAATCAATATTAAAAGTTGAGCTGTGAGTACGCGGAGGAACATTGTGAGTGGATATACTGTGGCATATCCTACGGCAGGAGCGTCGTTACCGGCTGTGGCATTGCTATAAGCAAGTGCAGGTGGGTCGGTTGTAGAACCTGCCATGAGTCCCATAAGCGTGAAATAGTTGATTTTACAAACAAGGCGTCCGATTATACCTATTATAAATAGAGGCAAGAATGTGATGATGAAACCATAGCCAATCCATTGAAGACCGCCTTGATTTACAATAGTATCGACAAAACCATCGCCAGCACCGACACCGACACACGCAAGGAATATGGTGATACCAATTTCGCGAAGCATAAGGTTGGCACTGATGGTGTTATAAGTGATAAGTTTATATTTATAACCGAAACGAGAAACAAGAATAGCGATGATAAGTGGACCACCCGCAAGACCAAGTTTCACTGGTTGAGGGATGCCAGGTAACATCATAGGAATGCTACCCACGAATACGCCAAGGAAGATACCGAGGAAGAGAGTTACGAGATTAGGCTCGTTGAGGCGTTTCATACTGTTACCCACGATTTCTTCTACCTTACGAACATCTTCTTCGCCACCTACGACAGTGAGGCGGTCGCCAAGTTGGAGAATGAGGTTAGGACGAGCAACGAGGTCAACACCGGCACGATTGATACGAGAGATGTTGATGTTGTAAGAACGACGGAGGTTGAGTTCGCCGAGACGTTTACCATTGAGTTCGTTTTTAGTAACGATAATACGACGAGAAACGAAGCTTTTGTCGAGTTTGTACCACTCTTCTGGTTTCATTTCGATTACGTTACCAATGATAGTAGAAATGACGTCGATGTCTGATTCAATGGTGATTACAAAGACTTTATCGCCTTCGTTAAGGATAGTATTAGAAGAAGCCATTTCCATGCGACCATCGGTGTGAAGTACACGGCTGATGACGAGTTCGCGGTGAACAAGAAGTTTGGCAACTTCGGCAACTGTATGACCAAAAACAGCTGGGTTATGCACCTCGAGAGTATAGAGTTTCGCTTGATTAGCTGCATTGTTGTCGAGAGCATCGAGTTCGTCTTGCTCTTTCTTAAAATTAACGCGGAAAATATAGCGTATCAAGATGATTGCCAAGATGATACCAATTACACCAAGAGGATAACATACGGCATAACCGAGTGCGATTGAATTGTCGGTATAGCCATTCATGTCAGTGAAAGCAGTTTGTGCAGCACCAAGACCTGGGGTGTTAGTTACAGCACCAGAGAGGATGCCGACCATAGTTTGCATAGGCAATCCGGTGATGAAATGGATGACAATAGTAGTTACCACGCCAAGCAAAACGACCCCAGTAGCGAGAAGGTTGAGAGTGACACCACCCTGCTTGAATGAAGAGAAGAAACCTGGTCCGACTTGCATTCCGACAGAGAAAACGAAGAGAATAAGACCAAATTCTTTCATAAAGTGGAGAACTTCGTGGTCCATAGTGATACCAAAATGGCCCATAAGAATACCCACAAAGAGAACAAATGTGATGCCTAAGGAGATACCAAAAATCTTGATTTTTCCAAGTAAAATACCACATACAATACAGATAGACAGCAACATAACACTATGTCCGACACCTGTACCAAAGACTAAATCGTGTAGCCAATTCATAAAAGTTGAGAGTTGAAATTTGAAAGTTGAAAATTAATTTCTTATGTAAAAATAAGGGTGCAAAGTTACTACTTTTTTTGCAATTGGCAATATAATATTTTTAATATTTTTTAATAAATTATTTCACTACTGTCCACTAAAAATGGACGGTTAAAAATTTAAGTTAAACAATAAAGGTTCACTAGAATCGAAGTGTTCTTTGTCATTTTGAAAATTAGTTTTATCTAACAAATCTCGTAAGCGAGTTTTGCTTGTTAGAGAGATACTCAATATATGTAAAATTTCGTAGGTTGTTAAGTCTAGTTTCATATTATATTTGATAATAGAAACAAGACAAAACGTAATTATTGCAACATAAATTTGAGTCTTAACCGCATTGAATG
>JAFTSS010000039.1 GCA_017467185.1 Paludibacteraceae bacterium
CATAGAATATGAAATAGATTTGACTACCGAACAACTGTAAAACAAATGAACTCACAAGCGGAACTTGTGGGTTCATTTGTTTTGAACTATTAAGAATTTCTTTACTGCTCAATTACTGATACATTAAATTTCTCAAAAATGTGGGACACGTCTCACTTTTCTGAATAAGACATGCAACTAAAAGATAATCAAATGCGTAAATTTATTCTCAACCTATCATAAAATAAATAAAAAGTATTATCTTTGCATATTATATGATATGTTACGCTTATGGCAAAGAGTACAATGGGGACAAAATTACCCCGAAAGTTGGAGCAGAAAATGCAGGTTGTTGGCGAGCAAATAAAGCTTGCTCGTTTGCGTCGTAATATGAGTGTTGCGCAGGTGGCAGAGCGTGCTACTTGTTCGCCACTTACGGTATCACGCATAGAGAAGGGTGCGCCGACAGTGGCGATTGGCATCTATTTGCGTGTGTTGTATGCCCTGCAGCTTGATGATGACATTCTCTCATTGGCGAAAGATGACGAACTCGGCAGAGCATTGCAGGATATGAATTTGCCACCGCGTGAAAGGGCGTCTAAAAAACTTTAAGTCTATATAGAATATGGAACTCTCATTACGCAAAACTAAAAAACAGAATTTAAATTTTGTCATATCTTCCTGCCCTTCAGAATTGGGAGAAGATGTAAATATTGCTTATAACTTTATTAAAGAGATGTTTTTTAGAGTTTGTAAGCAGTCTTTGTTGTTTAGCAGTAGCAAATATGATATTATTGAATACCCTTTTTTGTTTAGAGAGCGTCAGTTAGACTCTGTTGTATTACCTGTTATATCATCTCTATGCAATGGTTTGGTAATAGCTGAATATCCTATTGTTAGAGATAGCTGCATAAAAGGTTTTGAAAAAGATAATTCAAAAGGACGAATTGACTATTGGTGCGTATACAAGGACTATAGTTTGGTTATTGAAATGAAACATAGTTATGACGCATTTAGAACGGATAAAACCAATGATGAAAGGCTTATTAAAAGATGGGAAACGATGACTATAAGTCAACTTCAAGATGTCCGAAAAAATGTGAAATACTTTAGTGAAAATACAAAAGGGGTAATAAGAATAGGTCTTCATTTTATAACTCCATATTCTAGTCGAGATAACGATATGAATGATGTTACCTTTTTTGAGAGTAGTCAAAAAGACATCTTAAAAAGGTTAGCAAGAGATGTTAGCCGTCATAAGCCCAAAACTACGACCCCAAATTTCTTGGCAAGTTGGGTTTTGCCAGATGAAAACAAATACTTTGAAGTCTCTTATAAAGGCACCTATCCAGGCTTATTACTGCTGGGAAAGATTTATTCTTCCATTGCACACGAAGGATGTGTAAAAGTTAACGATAAGCTATGAAAAAGTTGTATGTATATGCCGATTTTGATTGGCTCAAGGAGGTTGAGTTTGTTGGAGAACTTGGCTACGAATCACTTCGTGGCTCGGATAGTTATAGCTTCAAATTTGCTGATGGTTGGATAAGGAAGTACAATGCCATTACCCTTAGCGAAGATCTTAACAACTATCCGGGGATTCAATATACCCGGCCCGAAAAGGATATTTTCGGTTGTTTTGCCGATGCTTTGCCAGATCGATGGGGTCGCACGCTTCTGCTTCGTAGAGAGCAAATCCATGCACAGGAAGAGAACCGCCCTGTTCGTCGTCTGTCGTCATTCGACTTCTTGATAGGTATTGACGACTACTCTCGTATGGGAGGGTTTCGATTTAAGGAGACGCCGGATGGAGAGTTCATAAATACCAATAACACTTTGCGTATTCCTCCTTTGACCGACTTGCGAGAATTGATTGCTGCAAGTAAAGAGATAGAACGAAGCGAGGATACAAATATTCTCCCTGAGAAACGCTGGATAGCACAACTTGTGCAGCCTGGTTCCTCGCTTGGTGGTGCAAGACCAAAGGCAAATGTAGTGGATGCAGATCGCAGTATATATGTTGCGAAATTCCCATCATTGAAAGATGACTACGATGCAGGATTATGGGAACATTTCTGTCATCTGCTTGCCAAGAACGTAGGAATCAATGCAGCCGAAACAAAGGTTATTGCCACTAACGATAAGCATCATACACTGCTTTCTCGTCGCTTTGACAGAACGGATGATGATAGAAGAATTCACTTTGCATCCGCAATGACGCTGCTTGGATTGAATGACGGCGACAATGCTACAACAGGCAATGGCTATTTGGATATTGTTGATTTCATTTTGACTGGTTGTACTGATGTGGATGCCAACCTACAAGAGTTGTTCCGCAGGGTGGCATTCAATATCTGTGTAGGCAACAGCGATGACCATTTCCGCAACCACGGATTTTTGCTCACAGCAAAGGGGTGGACGTTTTCGCCAGCATACGATATGAATCCAACGCTGAACGACCATCAGAGTTTGCTTATCAATAGCAAGACGAATAAAGCGGATTTATCTATCCTGCTTGACTCGTGTGAGGAGTATATGCTCACGCCTGAGGTGGCTAAAGGTATAATCAGCGAGGTTGTAACGGCAGTCAAGGATTGGCGAGTATTAGCAAATAGATTAGGCATTGCCAAACGAGAAATGACTTTGTTTGAGGGGGTATTTGATAATAGAATTGTAGATTTTAAATGAACTTCTATATGGAAAACAAAAGACGTGTATTCAAGAAGCTATTAGAAGAAACGGTTATACCCGAGGCAATGTCTTATGAAGAAAGAGAACCTCTGCTAAAACCGTTATTAGAATATGTGCATAGCATAATCCCTCAAAAATTATTTAGATATCGTGATTGTTCTGAGACCCAATTTGATGCTTTTTACAAGAATCAAATATATGCTGGTAATGCTCAGAAATTTAATGACCCATATGATTGTCTTATCAGGTATGATAAACAATATCTATATGACTCTATAAAACAAGGTGCTTCAAAAGAATATATAAGAAAATTAAGAGACAGCTTAAGAGAAGGAGAACCTTTTCCTGAGTTTGTTGCATCATTATATGGTGAGGAACGCACAAAAATACTGAAAGAAACAATCTTAAACGCAACCGACGAAGATATAGAAAAGAATAATCTAATCTTTGGAATGAGTAAGGACGAGTTTTTTAATCAAATTGAAAATGTGTTCCGTGAAGCAGAATCTTTTTTAAGACATAGCACTTTTATTGCCTGTTTTAGCGAAACTGTCAAATCTGTTACAATGTGGTCACATTATGCAAACTCTCACAAAGGTTTCGTTTTAGAATACGACTTGAAAAACAGACAAATCAAATGTGATAATTGTGAAAACAAATTCACATGTAAAGACAGGATAGTACACAATCTATATCCAATTATTTATGACCATAAAAGATATGATGGGACGTTTTTTGTAGATTGTTTTTTAGGTAGACATATGGGGCTTTTCTCAAAATTAAGCGATGTAATGTTTACTAATAAGGCCGCATTGTATAAATCGCCACAATGGGCATATGAAAAAGAGTGGCGTTTATTCTTAGACAAACAGAACTCATACGGCCTACCTTATTTATGCACAGAGATACGTCCTGTTGCGATATATTATGGTAAGGATATTTCATCTATAAACAAGAGAATTCTTAGCAATATAGCCAAAGATAAAGGATTAAAAGAATATCAAATGTATATAGATGTTCAATCTGAGAAATACACAATGAAGTTTAAGAGAGTGTGATATATAGTTATTTTATAACATGGATAAAAATGCAATAGGTGATCGTGGAGAAAGCATATTTACGTCCCGCATAACAGAAGGTTTTTTATTTAGAGTTTATTTTCTTGGAGAAAAAGCTCCTATTGGTGATTTTATATTAGAAATAAACGATGAATCTACTCCATACGAGTGTATGATACAAGTCAAATCAACAAGAACTGGATATAATGCATCAGGAAATCTAAAAGCAAAAGTATCAAAAGGGAAATTAACAAAGTTGATAAATCGGCCTCTTCCAACATATGTTGCTGGTGTTGATGAGATAGACGAGAAAGTATATATTTGTCCTGCCTTTAATGCAAACAGCGCAATCTCATCTATACCGACTAATCACATCCTTGAGAAAGGCAATCCTGTGAGCCTGATAACATTAAGAGTACTTAAAGAAGATATTGTCAATTATTGGCAAAGTATAAATATCCAAAACCATAAAACTAATTACAATAGTATCCTATGAATAAAATGGAAATGAAAGAATGGCGTAGTATACAAATAGCTGCTACCATACTATATAGATTGAGTGACAATATCAAAATAGAAACTGTCAATAATGTTTTGTATAATTTTAAAGTTGTCATTCAAGACTGTAATTTATCTTTTGCGATTAAAGTAGCGAGATCCTCTTTTACAAAAAATGTTAGTTACAAGACATATCTGGAAGAACTCAAAGAAACGTTTAATAACAATTGTGATGGTTTTATCCCTATCATATTAATGTGTGTAAACGAGTCCACAGAAACAGCCATGTGGGGATTTCAAGTAGGATGGTTATATAATAAACCAATTATTTTTGATAAAGTTAAATTTATGACTTCCAATGAAAAAAGTTGGAACTTAATAAATGATCATATAAAATCAATGGATAACACTATTAGGATATTATCTATATATGGAATGAAAATAATGAAATCATTGGAGATTGCAATAGATTACAATCAACAGACATTTAAAGCTGAAATTGTATACTTCCGTGATTTTTCTGATCTATATAAAATGAAACAAACATCATATAAGGCTGATAAAGAACGTTTTTACAAGTTGTTAAATAGTATTCCAGAGGAAGAATTTCCTGTAGATGATTTAGACAATATGATATATCAATGCATAAGTTCAAAATATCACATAGTTAATACTCGTTCAAGACTTATGATATCTACATTTGAATTGCGAAATTTACAGCATTACAAAAATTGCATACACAAGAAAGGCAATATAGTCATTGAGCCTGACCCAATATTACCCATGTTAGATGGAATGTATATTCCACATATAGGAATAGATATATTCCCATATTTGCCAATTGCAGCAGACATTTTTAGTGATATTTCAATTACTTATACAATACCAATTGCAAATTGGATAGAATGTTATAGCAAAATTATTGCAGATATAAAAACATTGCATAATATTGAAGAATTCTTGCAGTAATCTATTTTTTTGCTAATGGAAATTTCACTACCTTTGCATCAAAGTAGGAACTTGACTCTGCGAGACGCTGCAAAATGGTGCAGAATTTAGGTGGAGCAATAGCGGGAGATTACGTTAGTTGCGATTCTTTAACGCAAAGATATAGAGCCATTTAGAAATGAAACTCATTTCCTGGTGGCACCACTGCAAAGAAACGCTGATAACATTAAGTTGTCGGCGTTTCTTTTTTGTTAATTTCTATCTCCCTCCTGTTGTGGCTTTATGCTTATCGCTGTCGTTCATGCCTGACATTTATGTGGTGTTATTGCCCAAATATCTATAAATGTTTTATGAAATGCTGATTTTGTTAAGTTTGTCTGAGCCTGATAATCAGGTATTTGTGAAATGTATCGCATTGTGTATCGCATTGTGTATCGCATTAA
>JAFTSS010000040.1 GCA_017467185.1 Paludibacteraceae bacterium
GTATCTATCTTGATTCATAAGCAGTTAATATTTTTGCTGCAAATTTACAAAATCAAATCCGTTGACTCAAAAAATCATTGTAAATAACTAATTTTCAATAAGTCAAAGAGCAATTTTTATTTTTTTAGTGGACACTAGTGACAATAACTATTTTTATTAATCTTAAAAATTACATTTTGTTACTTCATCACTTTTTACAAAATAATTACAAATAAATTATTAGACAAAAAAAGCAACATAAAAAAGCAAAAAAACTGAAAATAATTGAAAAAATAAAATTATACATCCAAATTAATAAACAAATAAATTCTCATACAAACAATCAAAAAAATATTACCTTTATTTAGTTATTTAAAAAAAATACATTACCTTTGCATCTGTTTTATTCGCTGTTTGCGAACAGCGAACAAAACTATATAACAAAATAAAAATTAGCAATATAAAATCTCAAAATATTATTATTTCACTCAATGAATAATACAATAAAACCCCGACTTTTTACTGGTAGTTATTGGGCAATATTGGGTGCTAATTTTATGCTTTTTTTTGCATTTTATCTCATCATGCCTATTCTACCATTTTATCTTAAAGAGATTTTCAACACTCCTAACTCTTTAATTGGTGTAATTTTGGCATGCTACACGGTTGCGGCTCTCACCATCCGACCTTTTGCTGGTTATCTCCTCGATGCTATGGCCCGCAAACCTCTCTATGTTGCCACCTATTTCTTTTTCGTTCTGTTCTTTGGTGGCTACATCGTCTCTGTCTCGCTTTTCATGGTCATCATAGTCCGTGCTTTGCAAGGATTGATGTTCGGTATCGTAACTGTCGGGGGTAACACAGTTGTTATCGACATTATGCCATCCGAACGCCGAGGCGAAGGTCTTGGCTACTACGGACTTGCCAACAACATCGCTATGGCTTTCGGTCCTATGGTCGGACTCTTCCTCCACGACTATTTCTCGTTCAACACTATATTTTCTATCGCCATCGTCACTGGCACTATCGGACTAATCCTCGCTTCATGCGTACGCACTAAACAAAAACCGCCTGTCAAACGTCCCCCTATCTCGCTCGACCGTTTCCTCCTCATCAAAGGCCTCCCTGCAGGATTAGCTCTACTCATGCTCTCTGTACCATACGGCATCACATCCACCTATATTGCCGTCTATGCTCAAGAACTTAATCTCTCTATCTCAAGCGGATTATTCTTCACATTCATGGCTGCCGGCATGATGGCATCGCGCATATTTTCGGGAAAACTTGTCGATCGTGGCTATGTCTCTCAAGTTATCTCTGTCGGTATCGTAATCGTTCTCATCTGCTATTTCGGATTAGCCGCTTGCCTACCTATCAGCCAACACTTTCCTAACGCTCTCAACCTAATATTCTGCACAATAGCTCTATTCGTAGGCGTTGGTTTTGGCATTATTTTCCCTGCCTACAACACTCTATTTGTCAACCTCGCCGAGCACAATCAACGTGGCACTGCCACCTCCACCTACCTCACCTCATGGGATGTCGGCATCGGCATCGGACTCATCCTTGGTGGCATCGTTTCGCAACACACATCCTTCGCCTACGCCTACCTCATCGGAGCATCTCTATGCGTCATCTCTGCCATCTACTTCACCCTCTACGTAGGACCACACTTCAACCGCCACAAACTCAGATAAATCATTTAGATTTCAACATAAGTACATATTTTTCATTTACAGGCTGACAATATATCCTAACAAATTATTTGATGCATCGGCTATCACATTTTTTCAAATACATAATTTTTGTACTTAAAAAAAGTATTCCTCCCCACAAAACTATAAAATAAAAATTGTAACCTATAAACCTAACAACATAGAGTATGTACTTCTGTTAAAAATAAAAAATATGAAATTCCTCAAAAACTGGACACTCCCCATTGCCATGCTCGTCGGAGCCTTAGGCTATAAAGTGATGGACTATCTCTCTTTCATCACACCCTACCTCATTTTCACAATGTTATTGCTCACTTTCAGCAAAATATCACTCCGCGACCTCCGTCCTCGCCTCTCACATCTCTACCTACTCATCATCGAAATCGTCGGAGCTATAGCCATATATTACATCATTGCCCCATTCGATCCAATTGTAGCACAAGGCATGATGATTTGCATCATCTGCCCTACAGCCACCGCAGCCGCAGTCGTAACAGGCAAACTCGGTGGCAACGTAGCCAGCATCACCACTTACACCCTCCTCTGCAACATCGCCGTAGCATTCGTCATCCCCGCCCTATTCCCTATCATTGCACCATCAGCCAATCACACATCATTTTGGGCTGCATTCACACACATCATGGGCAGAATCTTCCCCCTCCTCATCTGTCCATTCCTACTCGCACAACTCATCCGTCTCACACTACCAAAAATAAACGCCAAACTCACCTCTATCAGCGGTTTGGCATTCTATATGTGGGCAATAGCCCTCACCATAGCCATGGGCATGACCGTGCGTTCTCTCATCGAAGAACCTACCGACACTCACACCCTCATTCTACTCTCCCTCGGCTCACTCATCGCCTGTCTATTCCAATTCTTCACAGGCAAAGCCATCGGCAAAGCCACAAACGACACCATTGCTTGCGGACAATCGCTCGGACAAAAAAACACTATCCTCGCCATCTGGATTTGCTCAGCCTACCTCAATCCCGTGACAGCCCTCGCTCCTGGCCTTTATGTCATTTGGCAAAACTTTTTCAACTCCACCCAACTCTATCTCGCGCGCAAAAAACAATAAAAAAACTCAAAAAAAATAAATTCCCATAAATTAGTCATAAATCGAAAACACAATTTACGTCTAATTTATGGGAATTTACGTTTAGAGATATTTATGTTCTTATATCTTTCTATCAGAAAAACTAACACCGAACCAACGGTCTTGAGCCAAAAGCGAAAAATGGTCTGTCTTTCTTCCGCCAAGATACGTCGCAGACGTAGCAAGGCGTATGTAAAGAAAAAAATTATGTCCTTATGTCATTCTGTCTAAAAAAATAACATTCTGTCTAAAAAAACATCAAATCGTAATAACAGAATATCCCTCCATAATCAACCTACGCACACTCGGATGCTTCTTATACTCCGAAATCAACGGAATACCTGCCTCTTTCACGTGCAACCCCTGCTTAAATCCCGCAGTACAATACTCACAAGCTCCTGTGATATAAGGTTTCACCTCCATATAGATTTTATGCAATGGATGCACCTCTTTTTCCAATTCGGCAATCCATTTAGTGCCTGCGCCCGAAAAGATGAACTTCAAATCATCATCATTTTCCAACGCCTCTTTAGCCATCATAAAGGCATTCGACATACGACCCAAATTCTCAAGTCTATCAGTGTCACACAACACAAACAATGCAATTTTCATAATAAAAACAAATTAATAGTTTAACACAATAATATCTTTTACCTCTCTTTCTATCAAAATCCATGCCAATTCTTCAAAAAATAATCATAAACCTTCAAACGAATAATTATGAACCAAAGGTCATAAGCCGATAGGCGAATAATTATGAACCGAAGGTCTTTGAACCGTTAGGTGAAAAAATTGTGAATTATGAATTATAAATTAATTCCTTATCCGCCAAAATTCTGGATACAAATTATTACACCTATTCCCAATATTTTTCACCCACCCAAGTGGCAAACCTCCGTATGTAACAAGCACAAAACCACGTGGCGCATCTGCCAGCACTATTGCCTCTTTCCTTAAGAATGAGATAGCCTCTTCGTATGACAACTCCACCTCTGGGTAAGCTCCTCTAATATATGCTTGCGACAATGCCAACGCCGCCTGTGGTATCAAATCCTTACCCTTTTGCTCATACATTTGCACTCCAAACATCAACACATTCAACGTCTTACGACACTCTTCCACAAAATCCACCCGCTCCTTCTGCACAGCATAATACCTACCCTCACTCTCTACTATATCATACTCCCCTCTCAACAAGTTATTAGTCGTAAATTGAGTATTTTGAGTCGATTGCTTCGCCTTCTTGTCTTTCTTATTTTTCCCCATTTTCTCATTCCTCATTCCACATTCCTCACTCCTCATTCCACACTGTTTCCTCACCGCCGCCATAAACAACCCCTCGCCTCTCGTTTTGTGTGGCAAAAATCTATATCCTCGCCCCTCATATTCTCCCCCTGTTTTAGGGGGAGTGCCTCGTAGAGGGAGGGGGTTATTTTCTAAATTCTCTGATAATATAGTTATTCCCCAATCCTCTCCTATCTTAATCGGCAGATACTCAGCCTCCATCTCATCAATCAACCACTGCACTTGCTCCTCATTTTCATGTCTATTGAACGTACATGTACTATAAATCAACACTCCTCCAGGTTTCAACACCTCCCATGCCGACTGCAATATCTCGCGCTGGCGTTCAACACACATCTCCACGTTTGCCTCACTCCACTCCTCTCTTGCTCGCTCATCTTTACGAAACATCCCCTCGCCCGAACATGGAGCATCCACCAATATTGCATCAAATCTGCTCTTCAATTTCTCAAAATGTCGCGGAGCATTATTCGTAACCACACAATTCGGTGCTCCCCATTTCGTAATATTTTCCACCAACACATGCGCCCTCTGTGGCACATATTCATTCGACACCAAAAATCCATTTTCCGACAAATATTGCGCTATTGCAGTAGATTTTCCCCCTGGCGCAGCACACATATCCAACACAACAGCATCTTTTTCAACCAATTGCTCCAATGCTTGCCACACAAACATCGACGACGCCTCCTGCACATAATACGCACCAGCATGAAACATCGGGTCATACGTAAACTTCGGTCTCTCCGACAAATATCGCCCCCACTCACACCATTTTACAGCCGAACAACTATTATCTGTTATCTGTAATCTGTTATCTGTAATCTTAGAATTGACCCGCACACTCACCGACGGCTCTTCCGACAATGCCTCAACAAACGCATCCCACTCACCCACACCTATCACATCACGCACCATCTCCTCAAACCCCGCAGGCAACACTATTTTTTCTTTTTTTTCCATAAATCATCCAACAATTTACACAAAACCATATTAAAACTAAACAAAAAGAGACTGTGTCAAAAAATATTTTGGCTCAGCCTCTATTAGTTTATTATAACTTCTAAATATCAATTAACTTCCACCAAGCATTTTGCCACCTTTCGATGCATCTTTATCTTCATCTTGCTCAGCCAAGTGCAATTGCCATTTCCAAATTGAGCGGACAGTATCTTCAAGCGATGCTTCTGCTTTCCACTTAAGCATCTTGTTAGCATACGATGGATCAGCCCACACTTGCTCAATATCACCTGCTCTACGACCTACAATTTCATGTGGCACTTTCACATCATTAACTGTTTCAAACGCATTGAGAATTTCAAGAACTGAAAGACCACGACCAGTTCCAACGTTATAAGTTTCAACTGTCTCTACTTCGCCACCCAAAATACGACGCATAGCTGCAATATGAGCCTTCGCCAAATCCACTACATTTATATAATCACGAATACATGATCCGTCAGGAGTATTGTAATCGTTACCAAACACTTTCAATTTTTTACGAATACCCGCAGCAGTTTGAGCCACAAACGGTAAAAGATTATTTGGCACTCCGTTAGGCAACTCTCCAATCAAAGCCGATGGATGCGCCCCAATAGGATTAAAATAGCGCAAAAGAATACTCTTTACTGCTGGATTTGCGGCCACTGTATCACGAATAATATCCTCGCATATTTGCTTTGTATTACCGTATGGAGAAAGGGCCTTTTGAAGTGGAGCCGATTCTGTTACAGGCAACACTTCTGGCTGACCATATACAGTACAAGAAGAAGAAAACACAATACCTTCTATCTTATGAATTGGCATGAGTTCAAGAATATTGATAAGCGAAACCACATTATTACGATAATACATCAATGGTTTTTCTACCGATTCACCTACTGCCTTCGATGCAGCAAAATGAATTACTGCACGTATTCCCTCATTTTTAGCAAGAAATTTATTCATTGCCACATAATCTGTACAATCTATATTCTCATAAATAGGTTTTACTCCTGTAATTTTTTCGATACCTTTCAACACTTCAATACTCGAATTTGAAAGATTATCTACAATACAAATTTCATAACCTGCTTCAATAAGTTCTACTACTGTATGCGAACCAATATACCCTAAACCTCCAGTTACGAGAATCTTATCTTTTGAACTTGATGAATGTCCAAATATCTTCTTAATTGTTTTCTTTACACCCATAATAACGATAATAAAAAAACTTTTATACTTTAAAATAGTTTGCAAATGTACAAAAAAAATATCATATAGACAAGAAAAAAAATATTTTTATAATTTTTCAAAACTATATTGCACAGAAAAAAAATTTATCGTATCTTTGCAACCAAAACCAACTTAATTTTCTTATTACTTAACCTTAACCTATATCTTAACCTTAATTTTTATGAAACACGAAATTGACAATTTAGACAAAAAAATTCTCAAACTTATTTCACAAAATGCGCGTATTCCATTTTTGGAAGTTGCACGTGAATGTAATGTTTCTGGTGCAGCTATTCACCAACGCGTACAAAAATTAGCTAATGAAGGAGTTATAAAAGGCTCAGAATTCGTCATCAATACATACAAAGTGGGCTTCCAAACTTGTGCTTACATCGGCGTCTGTGTGAAAGATCTAAATAAATTAGAGTGTATTGTTGATGCATTACGCAACATACCTGAAATCGTCGAATGCCACTATACAACTGGTAAATATGCTATTTTTGTAAAAGTATATGCCCGCGACAATCGCCATCTGCTTGATATCACACTCAACAAAATCAGTTCTATCCCTGGCATTGTTAGTGCCGAAACTTTCTTAATGTCGCTCGACGAGGTATTCCGCCGCCAACTATCGGCATTTGACATAACCGAAGATGAAGATAATGAAGAATAATAGAACCAAAAATATAAAAAAGAGCTTAACAATAAAGTTAAGCTCTTTTTTTTAATCATTTACAAAAACAACATCATCATCTTTTGCATCAACCCTAATTGGTTTTTCGGTATTAACCGTACCTGCAATAATTTGTTTTGATAGCTCGTTCAACAACATTCGCTGCAATACTCTCTTCACTGGCCGAGCACCAAATTGTGGGTCATAACCTTCACGTGCAAACAAATCAACTGTTGCCGTCGTAACTTCAAGTTGCACTCCATTACGTTCAAGCAATTTTTGTACCTGACGTATTTGCAATTCTACAATATCTCGAATTTCTGATTGCTGCAATGGCGTAAACATTATCAATTCATCAATACGATTCAAGAATTCTGGACGAATTGTCTGTTTCAACAATTCAAACACTTCATTCTTAGTCTTTTCCAACACCTCTTCTCTGTTATTATCACTAAGATTCTCGCAGTTTTCACGAATCAATTGTGAACCAAGATTTGAGGTCATAATGATGATAGTGTTTTTGAAATTAACCACACGACCCTTGTTATCCGTAAGTCGTCCATCATCAAGCACTTGCAACAATATATTAAATACGTCTGGATGCGCTTTTTCTATCTCGTCAAACAACACAACTGAATATGGTTTACGACGTATTGCCTCTGTCAATTGTCCACCTTCGTCATACCCCACATATCCCGGAGGGGCTCCAATCAATCTCGTAGCTGCAAATTTCTCTTGATATTCCGACATATCAATACGTGTCATCATGTTCTCATCATCAAACAAATAGTCAGCCAATGCCTTTGCCAATTCTGTTTTACCCACACCCGTAGTTCCAAGGAAAATAAACGAACCTATAGGACGTTTTGGGTCTTGCAATCCCGCACGACTACAGCGAATTGCATCCGACACAGCTACAATTGCCTCGTCCTGACCGATTACACGTTTGTGCAATTCATCTTCAAGGTGCAACAATTTATCTTTTTCGCTCTGCATCATCTTGCGCACAGGAATACCTGTCCAACGCGATACAATGTCGGCAATGTCGTCAGCATCAATCTCTTCCTTAATCATCGCATGCCCTTGTTGCAACTCCGCAAGTTTTGCCTTTGCCGCTTCAATAGCCTGCTCTGCTGCTTTGATTTTACCATAACGAATCTCTGCCACACGGCCATAATCACCCTCACGCTCAGCACGTTCTGCCTCGTATTTCAATTGTTCAATCTCTATCTTATTTTGCTGAATAGCATTGATTTGCTCTTTCTCGCTACTCCACTTCTTGCGCATAACATCACTCTCAGCCTTCAACGCCTCAATTTCCTCATTGAGTTGAGCCAACTTTTGTTTGTCATTCTCACGCTTAATCGCTGCACGCTCAATTTCCAACTGTTTGATATTACGCTCAATAGTATCCAATTCCTCTGGCACCGAATCTACTTCAAGACGCAATTTCGCTGCTGCCTCATCTATCAAGTCAATAGCCTTATCGGGCAAGAAACGATCTGTAATATAACGAGTCGATAACTCCACGGCTGCAATTATAGCATCGTCTTTAATACGCACTTTGTGGTGATTTTCATATCGCTCTTTCAATCCACGAAGTATCGAAATCGAAGCCGCCTCGTCTGGTTCATTTACCATAACCATCTGAAAACGACGCTCAAGTGCCTTATCTGTTTCGAAATACTTCTGAAATTCATCAAGCGTAGTTGCACCCACAGCACGCAATTCACCACGCGCCAATGCTGGCTTCAATATATTAGCCGCATCCATCGCTCCCGACGACTTACCCGCTCCCACAAGTGTATGAATTTCGTCAATAAAGAGTATTATCTCTCCATCTGCCTTTATCACCTCGTTTACAACGGCTTTCAATCTCTCTTCAAATTCTCCTTGATACTTCGCACCTGCAATCAATGCACCCATATCAAGCGAGAAAATCTGTTTAGAACGTAGATTTTCAGGCACATCGCCTCGCACTATACGATGCGCTAAACCTTCAGCAATAGCAGTTTTACCCGTTCCTGGTTCACCTACAAGAATAGGATTGTTTTTCGTACGACGCGACAATATTTGCAACACACGACGTATCTCATCATCACGACCAATCACTGGGTCGAGCTTACCACTACGGGCACGCTCATTCAAATTGATTGCATATCTACCCAATGCTTGATATGCACTCTCCGATTGATTATTTCTGTTTGTATTCATAGTTTATAAATTGAAAGTTAAAAATCAAATTTATGTAATTATTATAGTTAATATAGTTGCTATAATCGCTATAGTTTCTATAGTCGCTATAGCTGCTATAGTTGCTATAGTCGCTATAACTCCTATAGTTCTATAATTTCTACTTTCCAAGCATCAAATACCATGCAAAAAATGCAAAATATGTCATTTTGACTGAAAATCAAAACACTACACAGCCAAATTGACATAAAAAAAACAATAAATATTTTTTCTAAAATTTATTTGCTATATAAAAACTTTTATATAACTTTGCACCGCAATTAAGGCAAATGGTTCGCTCGCTAAGAGCGACTAAGAGGGAATCAGGTGAAAGTCCTGAACAGTCCCGCTGCTGTAAGTCTTTTTTAGTAGGGACACGGCGTGCCGTGTCCGTTGGCTCGCAAGAGCCACAACATGACTAATATGAACTACAATAACCACTGAATCGTGGCGCGAGAAAAGGGTTCTCCACTCAGATTTGGGAAGGTTTGTTCATACAACAAAGACAAGTCAGAAGACCTACCATTGGCTATTATGTTCAATCCGTGCTTCGAGGAAAGGCACTAACATAAAACTCATTAATGAAACTTTATCCCCACTTTGTCAGTATTGTATTGACGCTTATGCTTCTAAGCATAGGTGGCATTTGTTATGGGCAAAATATATCTGACAAGTCCGACAAGTCCGACAAGTCCGACAGGTCCGACAAGTCCGACAAGTCTGAAAACTCCGACACCACAAAAATTCACAACCTCGACGAAGTAGTAGTTACAACAAATACCAAAACCAAACAGAGTCGTGCTACAGCCCCACTACAAATACTTACAGGCGAAGCGCTCGAAGGCTTAAATGCTATCCAAGTGGCTGATGCCGTAAAGCATTTCAGCGGTGTAATGGTGAAAGACTATGGCGGTATAGGCGGACTTAAAACTGTGTCAGTCCGTAGTTTAGGCGCAAGCCATACTGCTGTGAGCTACGATGGTATTACTGTGAGCGACGCACAAAACGGACAAATTGATATTAGCCGATTCTCACTCGATAATATAGATATGGTGTCGCTCTCAAACGGACAAAGCGACCAAATATTCCAACCAGCGCGACAATATGCCTCAGCTGCAGTGCTGAATATCACCACTATGGCTCCTCGCTTCGACAAACGCCCGATAAACGGAAAGGTGATGATGAAGGGTGGCTCATTCGGACTCATAAACCCATCGCTATACATTGCAGGTAAACTCACCGATAAACTATCTCTTACGGCAAGTGGCGAATGGATGTCGGCGCACGGTCGCTATCCATACGTAATGCATTATGGCGAGCAATCTAACGACAGCACATCTATCGAAATGCGTGAAAATACCGACGTGAAAAACCTACGCGCCGAGGCGGCATTATATGGCGCTGACTCTGTGCAAAATGGATACATCAAGAGCTACTACTATCAATCGGAACGAGGATTGCCTGGTGCTACAATATTCTATAACACCCAGAATTTCAGCAGTCAACGCATCTGGGACCGCTCGGCATTCCTACAAGGACACTACGAGCGCAATTTCAACAACATAGTTTCTCTACAACTAAATGCTAAGTACAACTATACGTTCACTCACTATCTCGACCCCATGTATCTCGGCTCAGAGGGCAAAGACGAAAACCGATATACTCAAAACGAATATTATCTAAGTGGCGCCGTAGTCTATCGACCAATAAGTAGCTTGTCGTTCAACCTATCGCAAGACGGAATTATAAATACATTAGAGGCTGATTTAGACAATTTTACATCGCCAACACGCTATACATCTCTGACTGCTATAGCAGGAAAATATGTAAACAATTGGGTTATGGCAACAGCGAGCATGCTGATGACAGCAATGAAAGACGTAATGGCTGACAACACACAAGGTCAACAACGTTTTAAAGCCTCGCCATACGTCAGCGTGGCATTCAAACCTTTTGAACAAGTGGACTTTAGGATGCGTGCTTTCTATAAAAACATATTCCGCCTACCTACGTTCAACGACCTCTATTATGGCAAAGTGGGCAACCGCAATCTCTTGCCCGAAACTACTAATCAATACAACATCGGACTCACGTTCCAACACTCAATCACTAAATACGTGCCACTACTCGCTTTGAGTTGCGACATATACCACAACGACGTGAAAAACAAGATTGTAGCCTACCCTACCAAAAACATCTACACTTGGACTATGCTCAATTATGGTCGTGTGTCAATTACTGGATTGGACTTTACAGGCGACATCGAAATCTCACCTCTCAAAGAGTTGCAGATAACTCTCGGTGCCACATACACTTACAATCGTGCGCTTAACGTAACCGACCCAGCCGACCGCGACTACCGCCACCAAATACCCTACACCCCTCGCATATCTGGGTCGGGCAAGGCTGGCATCAAAACTCCTTGGTTCTCACTAAATTATTCTTTAGTCTGGAGCGGACACCGCTATGCTGTAAATCAAAACTATGCCGAAAATCGCGTCGAAGGCTACTTCGACCACAGTCTATCACTCAATCACGAATTCAACATCCGCAACGAACATAAGATAGGCATTAACATCGAATGTCTAAACCTCACAAACGTAAACTACTGCGTCGTACGCTATTTCCCTATGCCCGGACGCAGTTGGCGCGGAACACTATATTGGAAATTTTAAAATTTTTCGACAGAATGACAAAATAACATAAAAGTTAAGAATTTAGATTTTATAAGAGTAACTTAAAAATTTCAAATTTCAAATAAAATTATGTTCTTATGTCATTATGTCTAAAATAAAAAGACATATTTTAAATTACATTTTTTAATATGTCATTCTTATACCGCGATACATCGCAGATGTAGCAAGGTATCTGTAATCTAAAATATGTTCTTATGTCATTATGTCTA
>JAFTSS010000041.1 GCA_017467185.1 Paludibacteraceae bacterium
CCAATGTAGGGACGCAGCGTGCTGCGTCCTATCAACCGTCAGGTTGAAAACATCCACTCAACCAACAACTTAAAAAAACATATTCTTTTGTCTCTAGCAAGCCACAGGACGCACGAGCCGTGCGTCCCTACAACACAAACAACACCAATTCTCAATGACGTACTCAACAATGTAGGGACGCAGCGTGCTGCGTCCTATCAACCGTCAGGTTGAAAACATCCACTCAACCAACAACTTAAAAAAAAACATATTCTTTTGTCTCTAACGAGACACAGGACGCACGAACCGCGCGTCCCTACAACACAAACAACACACATTCTCAATAGTGCACTCGACAATGTAGGGACGCAGCGTGCTGCGTCCTATCAACCGTCAGGTTGAAAATATCCGCTCAACCAACAAATAAAAAAAACATATTCTTTTGTCTCTAACGAGACACAGGACGCACGAGCCGTGCGTCCCTACAAAAAAATATAAAAAAAACTTAAAAATATATACCTTATATATAAATAATTTTTACTAACTTTGCAAATTGTATAATACTATACATCTCAAAATAATAATAACCTAAAACTCAAATAATTATGAAATCTATTTCTACACTTTTCCGCCAACTATCCCTCATAGTTGTCCTAATATCTGCTTTTTCGCTCTCTGTTTGGGGTACAGAGGAAACAGCAACCTTAACTTTCAACGATAAATCTAAACGTACAACTTTTACAACAACACAACAAGTATGGACGGAAAATGGTATTACTCTTACAAATAATAAAGCAAAAAGTACAACTAATGTTGCGGACTATGCAGACCCTGCTCGTTTTTACAAAAGTAGTGAAATAATTATTTCAATTGGAGATCTTGGCAAAATAAAACAAATCGTTTTTGATTGTAATAATGAATCTTACGCAAGCGCAATGAGCAACTCTATTGACGACACAACTACAATAAGTTCTGATAAAGTTACTCTTACTCTTGATGGCACAAGCAATACATACACAATTCCATCTCTTTCAGGCGGTCAAGTCCGTATGGATGCGCTTACTGTAACATACGAAAATGGCGAAGAACCATCCATTCCAACTGAAACCCTCAATACACCATCAAACATCACAACCAAACCAAAATCACAAAGTATAGAGGTAACTTGGGATGCCGTCACAGAAACAAACGAAGGTACTGCTGTATCAAGTGTAACATATACATTATACTACAATAATGACACAAAATTAGGCTCAACAACAGAAAATTCGTATGAAATCACAGAACTTGTTCCAAACACAAGTTACACATTCAAGATAGAAGCATCAAAAACTGATTTTATAACGTCTGAAAAACAAATTTTCACTGCAACGACAACAACTAATACAGTTGCAAATATTAGCGAATTCATCCAACGAGAAGATAAAAACGAATTAACTATTACAGGCGCAGTAACCGTAATAGCACAAAGTTCAGACCAAACTCACACTTGGATTCAAGATGAAACAGGGGCTATTATGATGACGTCTTATGATGTAAAAAAAGAATATTTAGAAGGAAACAAAATAACAAACCTAAAAGGTAAATATGAATATAAATATGACGTAGCACAACTTACACCAACCGAATTGCCTGAAGCTACTATTGGCGATGCGGTTAGCGCAGAACCTATTTCTATTACAGATGCAACCAATTATGTACACAAGAAAGTTACTTTATCAAATCTAAAATGTACAACTATCACACAAGATAATGAATTAATATTATCTGATGGTACTGATGAAATAGAAACATACGAAAATTATTTTGAGTTTGATTTTACTTCCGTAATAGAACAAAGCAAATTTGATGTTACCGCTATTGTAGGCAAATTCTACAGCACAATCCAATTGTACATTATTTCAATTGATAACATTGTTTTACCTAAAATGTACACAGTAAATTTCCACACAAGCGAAAACGAATTTGAATCTTACAATGTAGTAGAAAACACCACATTGAATAATATGCCAAGTGAACCCACCTCTTGCGATAATACGTACTCTAAATTTATTGGTTGGACAACTTCTACAACTACAGACGGAACAGTTCAACCAGAACTCTTTAATTTAGAATCTACAATAACAAGTAACTTGAATCTATACCCTGTATTTGCTAAAACAGAAGGAACTGGTGAAACTGAATCGACTTGGACACTCGTAACCGATGAATCAACTCTTGCTGTAGGAGACCAAGTTGTTATTGTTGCAAAAGATTATAATTATGCTTTGAGTACCGAACAAAAAAGTAACAATAGAGGTCAAGCTGCAGTTACTAAAAATAATGATATAATAACATTAGGTGCTAATGTTCAAATATTAACCCTCGAAGCTGGTACAAAAGATGGCACATTTGCATTTAATACTGGTAGTGGCTATCTTTATGCCGCATCAAGTTCTTCAAACTACTTAAGAACACAAGAAAATAACAATGATAATGGTAGCTGGGAAATAACAATCACAAATGGAACTGCTTCAATAGTAGCACAAGGCACAAATACAAGAAACACGATGCAATATAATCAATCAAGTTCTCTTTTTGCATGTTATGGAAGTGCTTCTCAAAAAGCAATTGCTCTATATAAACTAATCGAAGAACAAGCAGGAGAAGCAACGGCATGGATTATTTGCTATATTCCTACTAACAATATCATTATTGAATCAGGGAATTCTTTAGATATCAACAAGACTACTAAGTGTAACACCCTAACAATCAAATCAAATCTTGATGAGGCGGGTGAAGTGAATGTTACTGCAGGTGCTTTGAATGCAAATAATATTGTTATTGAAAAAACTATCGACGCATCTCGTTGGTTCTTCTTCTCGTTGCCTTTCGATTGTCAGATTAAAGACATCGTTGCTATCGCCGAGAATGGTAATCCTCTTACATATGATGAACATTATGTGATTTCTAAATACAACCCAACTCGCGAAGAAGGACAAAATAATGCGTGGAAAGATTTACACAGAACTGACAAACTAAATGCTAATCAAGGCTATATAATTGGACATTGGTATGGGGAAAGCGATAATATTATAGTAAAATTCCCATCTACTGATGCTCAAACTATTACTGCTCCTGCAGACAAAACATTGAATTATACCGACACATGGTTTGTTGATGGAGAAAATAGTTCGAAAGGCTTCAACCTAATCGGTATGCCTTATTATCAAAAAGTAAGTGGAAACTTGACTCCTAGTTTGGTTACAATACCTAACGCAGACGGCGAAACCTACGATCAAACTGATTACACAAATGCCGACATCGCTCCTTTCACAAGCTTCTTTGTACAAGTAACAGCAGCTCCTACATTTACTATCACAAAAACTCAATCTGCAGCACCTATGCTTCGCGCTAAAGATGTAGTGGCTAAGGCTACTATCACTCTCGCTGACGCTAATGGTGGTGCTGACAAAACTACTATTATCAACAATCCAACTAAAACAACTGACTACGAAATTGGTCATGACCTTGTGAAATGGATTGGTTATGCCGAAATTCCTCAAATCTATAGTTTGCAAGGCGACGAAATGCTTGCGTTCAACTCGCTTGCTATCGACAATTCTACTGTAATCCCTCTCGGTGTATATGCTCATGCCGATGGCGACTATACATTCAGCCTCAGCGAAAAATCGGTTGGCGACCTCGAAGGTTGGGAACTCTACGATAACGAAACTGGCAAAACTACTCGCCTCGCTAACGAAGACCTCACCGTAAACCTTGCTCAAGGCACACACGAAGGTCGTTTCGAAATCCGCCTACAACAACGTATCTCTACTGATTGCGACAACGCTATGGGCGACATGACTACATGGACTGCTAACGGCACTCTCAACATCAACAATCTTCCTGCCGACGCTGTAGTTTATATCTACGACGCAGTTGGCCGTATGGTATATGTAGCTAACAACAACTCAACTACATTCAACTACACATTCGCTGCTCGTGGCGTTTACAACATCGTAGTTCGCACAGCAGAAAACAGTGTTTCATTCAAAACAATTTACTAATAGATACCTAAAACACTAAAAAATATGAAATCATATATCAAACTTGTAGCAGTTCTTTTGTTTGCAGTAACAACTTTGTCGGCACAACAATCAACATTATTCGACAACCAACTGCCTGAAACTTGGAAACCTGATTTGTCAAACTCACACGTTCGCAAACAGGTAAATCCTCGTCAAACTCAACGCCAATACACCCCTGCTGAATTTGGCAAAGGTCGTCAATACAACGTAATAAACACAGAAACAAAAGTCAATACTCCTACCTCTGTAACTCTACAAAACAATAGCAACAACGGCTACTATCGCTCGTATGGCATAAACCATAATGATGCGCAAAACGTAACCTACAACGCTCCTACACAAGTAGAGCCTATTGCAACCATTGATGCTGCAGAAGCAACTCCTTTTGATGACGTAGTAGCTACAGGCAATATGATGCACGTTGACCGTAATACAAAACCAACCGACCCTGCTACTGGACCGATAGGTGATGCTGCACTTCCTCTACTTTTGATTGCTGCAGCGTATGTGGCTATTAAATTAAAAAAATAAAACCTATTTTATAGCAACTACAGCCTCCTATAGCAACTATTATAACTAAAAAAAATTATGCAAAAGCATACATTACTTTTCACTATCATATTAAATCTTCTCTCTACGGCAGTGTGGGGAGAAGATTTTTTGGTTAATTACTACCACAAAGGTGTGATTGTTCACACTCAGCGAGTTGTACAAGGTTCAGCAATAGGCTCATTACCAGACCTAAATCTTGTGTCGTGCAACGACGAAATTCCTCTATTCGCTGGCTGGATTACCGAAAGTGATGCTAACAAATATCAAACCATCAGCACTGCTACCCCATCGTTCATAACCGCCGACTACGTACCAACAGCCGACATAAATCTCTATGCCCTATTTGCCGATAAAGAGCCAACCAACGAAACAACTTGGCAACAAGTAAAATCAAACAGCGAATTAAAAGACAACGACCAAATAATCATTGCTGCAAATGGGTATAATTATGCTATAGGTAAGACTATCAAAAGCGACAGATTAACGGCAGTAGAAATAACCAAAAGCAACGATAAATCAACTCTCACACCAAACGACAATGTGCAGATATTTACGTTGACAAAAATAAACGATTTGTTATGGGGTTTACAAACTGAAAACGGCTATCTTGGCAACACAACAACCGAAAACACAGTAACATATTATGCCGCGATAAAAAATTGGACATCGTGGGGATTTTTGTTTAATTCAACATCCTACGCCGTACAAATTACAAACAACCATACTACTTATCCCCCCTATCTATATTACAGCGAAAACAGTAAATATTTTGCTTGCAGAAAAACTTCGATTGCCAACCTCTCTATTTATAAACAAACAACAGGAACGACAATAAATTATATTGCTTGCACTACGCCCGATGCAGTAGAATATACCATCACTCTACACGATGGCAACAATACTTCTGAAATAAAATGTATGAGCGATGCCTCTATTGCTCAACCTACAGCGACACAAACCGCCAAACATTGGGAATTTTATGGTTGGGCAACTGCGCCTGCAAACGGCACTACGACTACCCCCGAAACAATTACTTTCCCATACACCCCAACCGACAATATCGACCTATATGCAGTATATGCAAATACCACTGCCGACAGTTTGATGATGTCGGACAAAACCATTCCTGCTGGTTGGCAAGTAAATGAAACTCGCAACTACAACACCGTTATCTCTCTATTTTTAAGCAACAACTACATCAAAACACCTACAATCGAAAATATCACGAAAATAGAGATTGAAATGCAAAAAAATGATGGCATAGCAGATTATAAATTATATATAACAACAGATACTAAAGAACTGACAGAAGTTGTAACAAAAATATATAAAACGCATAGCATTGATTTTCAACAACCTATTACGTCTTTTATCAAATTCACATCTTCATCAAGCAACACGACTGAAGGAATTGTTATAAGAAACATAACAATACATCATCAACCTATATATGCTTCTGTAATAGAAGAAGATATTCGCCATACTATCACGTTTGTCTCTCAATCCAACAACGACCAAATAAAACACTATTCTATATCGCAAAGTCGTGGCAAAAGTGTGAAATTGCCCCAAAACACATTCTCAAACGACTTAGATTTCGTTGGTTGGAATACTTTACCCGATGGTTCTGGAACAAAATATGCCGACGAAACAACCATCGTCAACATTTCAAACGACATAACCCTATATGCCCAATGGGGACAAATTAAAACAGTAGAGAGTCAAGAAACTTTAAACATAGAAGAAACTACTACCATAAACAAATTAACGATAAAATCGGATGTTAATGGTAATACAGGCGAAATAAAAGTTGCCAATAATGCACTGCTCACTATAACAGACGAAATAATTTTCGAAAAAGAGATTGACCACTTGCGTTATCATTTCTTCTCGCTCCCTTTCGATTGCAATATAACCGACATCGAGGCAATAAATGAGAACAAGGAAAAACTCACTTACGCTCCTAATGCTACTGACGGCGATTGGGTTATATGTCGCTACGACCAAACTCTCGCAGCCAACAATGCAGGAGATACAACGACCAACGCATGGGTAGAAATATTAGACCAAAACTATACGCTAAAAGCCAATCAAGGCTACATAGTAGGTCATTTCTGCAATGACGAAAAAGTAACTATAAGATTCTCATCAAAAGAACAACTAAACATATCAGCTCCACAAGATAAGACTTTTGATTTAGGCTTCGACTACCAATGGTACACCAGAGGCGAAAAGCTATCGGCAAATGGGTGGAACCTAATTGGTTCGCCATACTACGAAACAATGACAAGCGGTGAATTGACCCAATTTGTTACAATACCAAATACCGATGGCAAAACCTACACCCAATGTCTATATTCCGAAGCTCTAAAACAAGGGCTGATAACTCCGTTCTGTAACTTTTTCGTGCAATTAAATGAAAATAGTGCACCTACAATAACAACACGAACACTCGATTACACACAACTAAATGATTATACATCAAATATAATTACCTTAACAATTACAAGCAACACAAACAAAAACGACCATACTACTATAATAAATCATAACGAATGTAGTGCCGAATACGAAATAGGACACGACTTGACAAAATGGATTGGTTATGCCGAGTGTCCACAAATCTACACAATCGAAAACGAAACACCACTTGCATTCAATTCTCAGAAAATCAACGAATCAACCTCATTGTCGCTCGGCATCTATTCCCCAGCAGAAGGAGAATACACATTTATTGCAAATGAAAATTGCCCAGATATTTACCTCACCGACAAAGAGACAAATAAAACGACCAATCTTGCACAATCGAATTATACTACAAACTTATCGCAAGGGACAAACAACGAAAGATTTGAAATTTGCTTCCAAAAAGCAACATCAACACAACTACCTTTCAACAATACAAAAACCGAATACTTTGTAGAAAACGGCACAGTCTATATTACAAATTTACTCCAAAATGCAACTATGTATATATACGATTGTACGGGTAAAATGATAGATATAACAACATCTAACCATTATACCCTACCCTCTAAAGGTCTATATCACATAATTATAATAGAAAATGATAGAAAAATTGATAATTTTGATGTAATATATTAAAATTTTTATTACCTTTGTAATCGAAAAATATTCACTATTTAAAATTTATAATCTATGAAAAAATTACTCTTAACTCTTGCACTCGTAGTATGTGCATTTATCTACGTTGACGCTCAACCACGCGCTGTCGGTGCTAATATCGGTTATGGTTTAAGTGTTTCTTATCAACACGACCTTGGAGCAGCTAATTTCCTTGATGTAAACGTTGACCTTCCTTTCTTCTCAGGTATTGGTGCTACTGTAACTTATGATTGGGTTGACCCATTCAACGCTCCTGTACCTTGGAACGAAAAAGGTTCTTGGAACTGGTATCTTGGTGTTGGTGCTGCTGGTGGTTGCTATGGTCTTTTCACTAATGCTTACAATAGTGCATACGTTGGTGTTGCAGGTCACGTTGGTATCGCTTACGATTTCTGGTTCCCTCTTCAACTTTCTGTTGACTATCGTCCAAACATTGGTGTTTGGTTCCACGAAAATGGCGTAGGCTTCAATGGTAGTGGTCTTTATAGTGGCATCACTCTTGGCGTTCGCTACAGATTCTAATTTAAAAATAATGAATCACAAGATTTGTTATCTACAATAAAAAAGGTTGACTTCGAATCGAAGTCAACCTTTTTTATTAGATGATTTTTATAGAAACTATAAAGGCTATAAGAGCTAATAGTTGCTATAGAGACTATAGAAGCTATAGTTGCTATAGAGACTATAGTTGCTATAGATGCTATAGAGACTATAGCTGCTATAGTTACTATAAAATTATTTCTGCCGTGGGAACAACAAAATTGGCGTGCCATGGAACTCCCATGTTTCACGCAATTTATTTTCCAAAAAGCGCATATATGGTTGTTTGATGTATTGTGGCAAGTTGGCAAAGAATACAAATGTTGGCACTTGTGTATCTGGCAACTGCGACACGTATTTAATCTTAATATATTTACCTTTATATGCTGGCGGTGGATAATTCTCGATAAGTGGCAAGAAGAATTCGTTGAGTTTTGCAGTCGAAATCTTACGTTTCTTGTTTTCATACACCTCAATAGCAGTCTCTACCACCTTGTATATACGTTGTTTTGTCAACGCCGAAGTAAAGATGATTGGGAAATCGGTAAATGGCGCTAAACGTTCACGAATTGCATCTTCGTAACGTTTGATGTCTTTCGGAGTTTTACTCTCAATTAAATCCCATTTATTTACACATACAACCAAACCTTTACGATTCTTTTGAATCAACGAGAAGATATTCAAGTCTTGACTCTCAATGCCACGAGTAGCATCAATCATAAGAATACAAACATCGGAATTTTCAATAGCACGAATGGCGCGAATAACTGAATAATACTCAATATCTTCGTTCACTTTTGCTTTTTTACGAATACCCGCTGTATCAACAAGATAAAAATCGTGACCAAATTTGTTGTAACGAGCATAAATTGAATCGCGTGTTGTGCCTGCAATATCTGTAACAATATGTCGGTCTTCGCCAATAAAAGCATTGATAATTGATGATTTACCTGCATTAGGACGACCTACGACAGCGAAACGTGGAAGGTCTTCGAGCTGTTCATTAGTATCAGGTTTAAGATACTCCAACAAGCGGTCGAGCAACTCACCAGAACCAAGTCCATTGATTGCAGACATGATATATGGGTCGCCAAGTCCAAGTCCGTAGAACTCTGCTGCTTGATACTGCAAATCGAATGTATCAACTTTGTTGGCCACAAGAATAACTGGTTTTTTAGCCGAACGAAGTATTTGTGCTACATGTTGGTCGAGGTCGGTGATACCACTCATTACATCGACAACAAACATAATAACATCAGCCTCTTCAATAGCGATAGAGACTTGTCGGTTGATCTCTTCTTCGAAAATGTCTTCGGAATTGACAACCCAACCACCTGTATCGACAACAGAAAAATCGCGACCACACCATTCGCAAAGTCCGTATTGGCGGTCACGAGTTGTACCAGCCTCATCATTGACAATAGCACGACGAGATTTGGTCAAACGATTGAAAAGTGTAGATTTACCCACATTTGGGCGACCTACAATTGCAACTAAATTACTCATAATAAAAAAACATTATGGTAGCATATATCTTCACAGATACTCCGTCACTCTACCCTATAGAGCGGAAAACTACCTAAAAAATATTAATTACTTTAATAAATCAAAAACATACTCATGATCTTTATTGGTATTAAAAAACCAAACAAGACCATTATTTAGGTTAATCAAAAAACAATCTCTAACAGCTTGACCACCTAAATATAACTGATAATTGATAGTTTTTTCATCAACTACAACATCCTTTTCAGTCAATTCGCGCGGAATACGAATCCAAACTGTATTTGTGTCATTTGCAGCCTCTTCAAATAAATAAACATCTCCTGTAAATTTATCCAATTTAAATGTTAATGAACGAACAAGTTTTGATTGAACTATCTCCCAACGACCACTTTCGGGATTAGTTATAATGGCATCATGACGTTGAGCAACAACCGAATGCGCCATAAAAAACACAAAAAATAATACTAATAATTTACGCATAATAATTAGAATTAAAAGTTTTTACAAAATTACAAAAAATTATTAACATACAACCCTTAACTATCGTTTTTTTTTCGTATCTTTGCAAATTAGAAGTCGTAGCCACTAAAATAACGTTATTTTAGTAAAAAAACGACGGATTATCTATAATAAAATGTCACACAAAGCTGGTTTTGTAAATATTGTAGGCAACCCTAATGTGGGAAAATCTACACTCATGAACGCCTTAGTCGGCGAACGAATTTCCATAATTACCTCTAAAGCCCAAACTACTCGCCACCGCATCATGGGTATAGTCAACGGCGAGGATTTCCAAATCGTATATTCCGACACTCCTGGTGTATTGAAACCTAACTATAAATTGCAGGAATCAATGCTCGGATTTTCTCAATCGGCTCTAACTGATGCCGATGTGTTGTTGTATGTAACTGATGTATTGGATTCTGCTGAAAAAAATGCCTTTTTCCTCGATAAAGTCAAAAAAATGGACCACGTAAACACCATTTTAATCATCAACAAAATTGACCTTATCGACCAAAAACGATTAGAAGAGTTAGTGGAATTTTGGCACAAAGAACTCCCTAACGCCGAAATATTCCCTATATCGGCTGCCGAAAAATTCGGTATTGAGCAATTGTTTGAAAAAATTAAATCTCTTCTACCCGACTCACCTCCTTTCTTCGACAAAGATGCGTTGACCGACCGCCCTGAACGTTTCTTCGTAAACGAGATTATTCGCGAAAAAATACTCCTCAACTACGACAAAGAGATTCCGTATGCGGTTGAGGTAATGGTTGAAGAATTCAAAGAAGACGACAATTTGATACGCATTAGTGCCGTAGTCTTCTGCGAACGCGATTCACAAAAAGGCATCATTATAGGCAAACAAGGTGCGGCACTACGCAAAGTTGGCACCGAAGCTCGCAAAGATATTGAGGCTTTTTTCGAGAAAAAAGTATTCCTTCAACTTTATGTAAAAGTGGAAAAGGATTGGCGCAACCGCGAACGCAAACTCAGAAACTTTGGCTATCAACTCGAACACAAAGATTAATGGAGAATTGAAAGTAAAGTCAAGCTCGCTTGAACCAAAGGTCTTTGAGCCTTGGCGATAAAACTATGCCGAGTGAAGTAAAAATCACGACTAAAAGGAGTAATTTACTATCGACTTTAGACTATTGACTATCGACTATCGACCTTCGACTTTAGACTATCAACTATCGACCTTTGACTTTAGACTATCGACTATTTTTATCTATTATGAAAAAAATTATAACTACATTTATAATTGTTGCGATTGTTATTAGTATTACGATGTATCACAACAAACAATCTAAATCAACGCCACAAATTGCAAATATTGAATTGATTGAGGTGGATGGTTCGTTGCAACACGATGCAATGGAAAACCTAATTGCTCCCTACAAAACAGAAAAAGAAGAGAGCATGAATGTTGTAATCGGCGAATCGGCAGAAACTATTGAAGTAGGCAAACCAGAATCAAAACTAACAAATCTTGTTGCAGATATTCTGCTTACCGAAGCACGAAAATATGTTGCTGACACCGACATGGCTATAACCAATATCGGTGGCATACGCCGCCCTCTGTACAAAGGTAATATTACAATAGGTGATGTATTTGAAATTCTACCTTTCGATAATTCTTTATTGGTTCTTGAATACAAAGGTTCCGACCTACTCGCTCTTGCCGATGCTATCGCTAAAAAAGGCGGAGAATCTATATCAGGTATGACCTTAATTATCAATAAAGACAAAGCTGAAAACGTGAATATAAACGGACTCCCTATCGATTCAACTAAAACCTATAAAGTAGTAACAACCGATTATCTTTCGTGGGGTAACGACCAATTAGAACCTTTGGCTAACTATATCAACTCTACTCCACTCAACATGATGATGCGCGATGCTATGTTCGACTATGTAACTTGCGCAACAATCAACAACAAAAAAATTTCAGCTAAAACCGATAATAGAATAACTATAAAACAATGAAAAACAAATTATATATATTGATATGTCTGCTATCTGTATTGGTTGCTTGTACTCCTAAAGCTACAAAACAACCTCTACAAATTATATTCACTAACGATAGTCATAGCCAAGTAGAACCAACCAAAGGTAAAGGTGGTTTCGAAGCTCGAGCTGCAATAATAGATTCGCTCCGCGCTATCAATCCTAATACTATACTTCTCGATGCTGGCGATATGTGGCAAGGTACTCCATACTTCAATATGTTCAAAGGTCGTCTCGAAGTAGAAGCATATAATCTTATGGGCTACGATGCAGCGACTCTCGGAAATCACGAATTCGACAATGGAATTGACACACTCGTTGCACGCATCAACGAAATGAATTTTCCAATTCTATGTTGCAACTATGATTTTGTAAATACACCGCTTGCCAACAAAGTAAAACCATATACCATTATTGAACAAGCTGGTTGGACTATAGGTATAATTGGCGTAAGCGTAAATCCCGAAGGACTAATTCTTCAATCAAATATCGAAGGTATCAAATATGAAGATCCAATAAAGAGTGTAAACCATTATGCTAACTTGCTACGCAACGAATTAAATTGCGACTATATAATAGTGTTATCACACCTCGGACTCCACGATGACACAATATTTAATAACGTATCAGATAGTATTCTTATCAATAATTCCACAGATATCGACCTCGTATTGGGCGGACATACTCATCAATTCAAAGGTGTTTTCAAATTCACCGACCTCGACGGCGACACCATTCCTGCAATACAAGAATACAAGGCTGGACAAAAAATATATTCAATCACTATTAAATAAATTAACTAATTACCCTTTTTGACAAAAAATAGTTTATTATTAACAAGCGAAGCTGTAGTCTCACTACTCGCTACTCGCTACTAATTTTCTAAAATATGAAAAAATTATTACTTTCGATTTTTGCGCTTAGCGCATTAGTTGCGTCTATTAACGCTCAAGATGCAGCAAAAGCAGTTGCTCAATCAGCTCAAACCGAAGCTGCTAAAATTATTGAAACAACCAAAGCTGAAGAGCCAGAGAAAAAAGAATCTAATTGGAAAATTTCAGGTATCATCACTTTCAATGCTTCGGCTACAGGCCTCGTAAATTGGGCTGCCGGTGGTAACAACAACATCAATATGGTAGCTGCAGCCAACGTATCTTTCCTTTACAAGAATGGTCCTTTCGCATGGGACTCTAACATCGACACCGACTTCGGTGAAAGTTATGTAGAAAATAGCAACCATGCTTGGCAAAAAACTAACGACAAACTCAACATCTCTACTAAATTCGGTTGGGAAATGGCTAAATCATGGTACCTCACAGCTCTTGGGTCTTTCAAAACTCAATATGCTTTTGGTTACGACTACTCACAAGAAGAACTTTCGCCTATCTCTCAAATTATGACTCCTTCTTATACCGACCTCTCTGTCGGTATCGACTGGAAACCTAATAGCATTTTCACAGTTTACGTTTCTCCTATCGCAGGTCGTATCACTACGGCAACAAATGCCGATTTGCGTGCAAAATATTTTGGTGCAGATTATGTTGAAAAACACCTTGACCCTCTAACTGGTTTGTGCGACCGCAACTACCAAGCTGAATTCGGTGCTTCACTTAAAGCTGGTGTAAACTACGACAAAATTGAGAACCTCAAAATTATCTCTACTGTAACTGTATTTACTCCTTATTCAGCTAAACCTCACGTTGACCTTGATTGGGACTTCTCTATCTCTTACCAATTCCTCAAAGTGCTCAACGTATCACTCGGCACACAACTCAAATACTACGACCGCGTATTATTTGACAAAGTCGATCCTGAAACTAAAGCTCCTATCCTAAATACAGACGGAACTGTAGCTCAAGGTCCTCGCGTACAATTCAAAACTATCCTCGGCCTTGGTATCGGTTATAGCTTCTAATTCAACGTGAGTTCGATATAACTTTTACCTCACACGGAACGCACGGATAACACGGAAAAATTATTTTTTCGCTCCGCTCAAGAAATTGTCTGCGCTCGGCATAGCCCAAGCAAGCTTGACTCTGCTCTCGCTTATTCCAATTTTCCCACAGATGACACAGATGCCATGCGGATTCTTATATCGAACTGACGTTAATTCAAAAAAATAAACAAAAAAAACTCGGCATACGAATTGTATGCCGAGTTTTTTTATTAAAGTAACTATATTCGTTATAGGTTTTATAGTCTCTATAGTTTCTATAGCCTCTATAATAAATACCACAGAATTTTAGAGGCTGATCTTTTTAGTTGTAGCTTTATTCCCGTTATAAATACGAACTAAATATACTCCTTTATTCAAATTAGCAAGGCTAATTTCATTCACATCGTAAGTACCGACTAAAGCTCCAAGCATAGAATAAACCTCAACCGCTGTAAATTCGCCATCTACATAAAGAATTAAATTATTTACAAACAAATTTATATCAAAATCTTCCACATTCTCTACTGCTGTTTCATTTGGAAAAATAATCATTGGCATACTCATCGTACCAAAACCTGCATTTATAGCATACGTACCACATTGCACTGATTTGTCAACCGATGAACTCATGATACCTTTCTCTTTATAAATCATCTCTCCATCATCAAAAATCACAAAAGGAATACCAGCAAACAACGTATCTTCAAGCACTTTAGTAATAGTATTATAACAGAAACCTACAGCTGGTTGTTCTGAATCAGCATAGCCAGTACCATTATACGAATGTTCTCCGCATACCCATTCGCCACTTGGTGAAATACAATATACTGTTCCTCCCCACCAATATTGTCCCTCAACACCTCCATCCTCATCATCAACCACACCATCTCCATTAGTGTCACCCTCGCGATCAATATCCTCCTTACCTTTCAAAATAGTGCGAGCTAACAATGAATCATTAAAATGATTTTCCCAAAGCATCACATTAAAGCATCCGAAACCATTTGTACCATGACCTCCTAACCATCGGCCATCATCCGACATACGATAAGCTCTGTCACCTTGTGTCATAATTTTGGTATGGTCAGTATCTACTGGCATCTGTAGTTCATAAACAGGATTTAATACATCATTGTTAGTACGCACCCAAATACAAGCCACCTCTCTACCAACTAATTTACTACGAGTGCTATTATCCATTTTCATTTGAATATAACCGCCAATATATTTACCATCTGCCGAAATGCTGGTTGCCTCTCCATAATGAGCATTTTCATACACAATCTTACCTTCTATCTCTGTAGGTAATTCAAGTTTAGTCCATATTCCAGACGCTATATTGTAATAAGCAGGAACTGATTCATACGATTTTGCATCTTCAAAAGTATAACTACCTACAACAATGCCATTGTCTGACACATCCATAGCTGATGCTGAATGTAAATGTGCAAACTCTAAATCGTCAGCATACTCAGGATTAAGACAATAAATAGAATCCTCTTCCACTAAATAAACAAAAGCTGTATTAGATCCTCCATACGACGAACTACCATAACCAGCTACATATTTACCATTGTTTGACACATTTTGAAATACTGCACCTACACAATATTCATAATTTTCAAACGTCAATTGTTTCTGTGCATTAAGGGTTATAAAAGTAGCACATAACGCAAAAATAAATATAATTTTTCTCATAACAATATTGATTAAAAATATAAAAAAGACACGAGAAAGACTTAAAATCTAATATCTCGTGTCTCGTATCTCGTGTCTCGTATCTCGTGTCTCGTATCTCGTGTCTCGTATCTATTAATTAAAGATTGATTTTTTTAGTTACAGCTTTGTTGCCATTGATTATACGAACAACATATACGCCTTTATTCATATTTGCAAGGCTAATTTCGTTTACATCGTAAGTACCAACCAAAGCACCAAGCACTGAATAAACTTCAACCGATGTAAATTCGCCCTCTACATAAAGTGTTGAATTATTTACAAACAAATTAACATCAAGATCTTTTACATTTTCAACAGCTGTTTCATTTGGGAAAATAATCATTGGCATAGATGTTTGCCCCATCTCCCATGCCATAACATATGTACCACATTGTACATTTTTGTCATTTGACGAACTCATAATACCTGAATTTGTAAACATCATTTCACCATCATCGAACACTACTGTTGGACAACCCGCAAATAATGTATCTTCGAGAACTCCTGTTTTTGTATTATAACGAAAACCTACGTTTGGCAACTCAGAATCAGCATAACCTGTACCATTAAATGTGTGATAACCAACAATCCATTCACCACTTGGAGAAATGCAACTTACTGTTGCGCCCCACCAATATTGACCTACATCAGCACCATCATTATCATCGATAATACCATCCTCGTTTGTATCTTCACTACGATCCCAATCCTCTTTACCAATAAGAATTGTACGATCCAACAACGAATCATTAAAATGATTTTCCCAGATACCCACGTTAAAACATCCTGAATTAGCCGAGCTATTACCACCTAACCAACGACCATCGTCTGACATGTGCCAAGCCCAATCGCCTTGAGTCATAATTTTAGTATGATCTTCATCAATCGGTTTTTGCAATTCATATACAGGATTCAACTCATCATCATCATTTGTACGAACCCATACACATGCAACATTTCTACGAACTTCGTTATAACGAGTACTATTTTCCATGCGTGCAATAAGATAACCACCAATGTATTTACCATCAGCCGAAATACTTGTTGCTTCACCATGCAATGAACCTGTTTCTGTCAATCTTTCAATGTTATCAGGACATTCAAGTTTGGTCCAAATACCTGTTTCAACGTTATAGAATGCAGGATATGAATGTTTATCCTCAAAGCAACGACGACCTACAACAATACCTGCATCAGAAACATCCATTGCCGATGCTGCATAAAGATGAGTAAACTCAAGATTATCCTCCCATTCTGGATTCAAACAAATAATTGAATCTTCTTCTACCAAATACACAAATCCGGTATTATTGCCACCCATCCCAGCATCAGTATAGCCTGCAACATATTTACCATTATTTGACACTTTATTAAACACACCACCAACACAAAAGTCGTAATTCTCAAATGTCAAACGTTTTTCTGCATCAACCGATGCAATCATGCCCATAATAAGAGCAACAATAAGAGTAATTTTTCTCATAAAAAAATTTTTTAAGGTTAGATATAATTTTGTTATTGTTTTTCGATAAAAATTCATCGGCAAAGATATAAAAAATAATCCATATAACAACTATGTTACATGGATTATTTTTATAAATATTAATTATTTAACTATTTTTCATTCTTTACTGCAAACCAAAGCACACCTGAAATAGCCAAACATACAGCACAAATCACGAAAATAATCGATTTATCTGCCGCATTATTAACCACTTCGCCCATCTTGAAGCTAGCAACCAATTGTGGCAACACTACAGAAAGATTGAATATACCCATATACAATCCCATCTTGGTTTGGTCAACTTTTTCACTCATAATAGCAAATGGCAATGACACCAACGACGCCCAACCAATACCTACAATAGCAAGAGCCGCAAAGAACACAACAATATTCGAACCAAACATTGCAATAATTGCATAACCCAAAGCCATCAACAATATCGACCAAGTATGTGTACGAGTAGCTCCAATCTTATTTGCAACTACATTTAATACCAAAACAGGCAAAATCGCACCAATCAAGTCACGAGTCAAAAACGCCATAGAGTTAGTTTGCTCCATAGGTTTACCTGCTGCTAAACCCACAATTTGAGTCGAAACATAGAAGAACATATAAATATTCATTGTTTGTACTCCCCACCAGGTGAATGAGTGTGCAAGCAATATCTTTTGAAACTCATGAGTATTTGTTTTTACTTTAAATACATTGAAAAGCACAAGCACAATAGCCACCAACTCTATCACAACACAACATATTTCTACCCAACTCAATGTGCATAAACCAAACACATCTACTCGTGATGTATCCTCAAAACCAAACAATTTAGCCACAATTACATAAATGCCATACACCAAGAAACCATAAAGCGGAAGCACAGCATTGTTCATATCTTTAAATGAAGTTTTTGAGCTTTCCGTTTTTGCCTCTTCCGACACTTGCAATTCACGAGGCTCCTCAATCATAAACGAAGGTATAATAGTGAAAATCAAAGCTACCACCACACCCACATAAATCAAAACCTCATTACCAAACAAAACAGAAATCAAATAAGCCAACACACCAAATGTACCTGACACTGTTTGCATCCAAGTATAAGCTTTTGAACGCTCTGCCATTGGCGAACAATCCGATACCAACGAACGAGTTGGATTAAAACTTACGTTAATACTCAAATCAAGCGTCAAAGCCACTGTCACTGCAATTGCCAACAACCCTTCGGCACCTTCACCGCCCATAATCATCTTCTGAATAATACCAAGATTTGGCAACGCCAACAACATCAAGCCAGTCAACAAGCCACCCAACAAAATCCATGGACGACGACGACCGCCCATAAACCACAACTTATCGCTCACCAATCCAACAATCGGCTGCGCAATAATACCTGCAATCGGACCTGCTGCCCATACAATACCAATCTCGTGAATGTCAAGACCATATTTGGTCGAAAGAATCCAGCTCAATGCCGAAATCTGCACCGACAACGCAAAACCCATAGCTGTAGCCGGCAAACTGAGCAACGCATAAAAACTATTGCTCATCTTTTTCTGAATGTTCAACATTTTCTTAGTTATTAATTAGTAGTGATTAATTATTAATAAATTTTCTGCAAATTTACAAAAAATATTTCAAAGACAAAATACCCCACAAAAAAAGAGAGCCGAAACACCTCCCGACTCTCAATTACTCCCTTAGGTCGTGATTTTTGCTCCACTCGGCATAATGAGCAAACTCCTTTTGCTCTCGCTTACCGCAAAAATTCCTAACTCCACATTCCTAACTCCTCACTCTACAAAAGTTTACTAGCCAATTCCGATAACTCACTCCTTTCTCCCTTCACCAAATTAACATGAGCAAAAATATCTTGCCCCTTCATCTTATCAATCATATACACCAAACCATTCGATTGCATATCCAAATAAGGCTGATCAATCTGGTGAATATCTCCCGTAAACACAATCTTCGTTCCCTCACCCGCACGCGTAATAATAGTCTTAATCTCATGTGGCGTCAAATTCTGCGCCTCATCAATAATAAAATAAGTATTACTCAAACTCCTACCACGAATATAAGCCAACGCCTCAATCACCAACTGCCCATTCTGTTGCATAACATCAATCTCATGCACCTCCTTACCCGAATACGACAACGCATGCTTTATCACATTCAAATTATCAAACAACGGTTGCATATACGGAGCCACCTTCTCTTGTGCATCACCAGGCAAAGCCCCTAAATCCTTATTCGACATCGCCACAATCGGACGAGCCAACATCACCTGCTCATAATTCTCATGCTGAGTCAGTGCCGCAGCCAACGCCAACAACGTCTTACCAGTACCCGCACGACCTGTCAATGCAATCAACTGTATCTCAGGGTCAAGCAAAACATCCATCGCAAATGCCTGCTCTGCATTACGTGGCTCAATACCAAAATTACGCGACTTATTTACCCTACGTATCACACCCTCACTCGCCACGTGTCGAGCCAACACACTCGCCCGGTTACTTTTCAATACAAAACACTCATTAGCTACAATATCATGCTGAAAATTAAAATTCTCCGCATCCAATCCACCCTTCTCAGCATACAACTTATCAATCAACTCTGGCTCAATATTCTCAAATGTCTCATAATCCTTCTCAAACATATCAACACTCGCCACCTTATCCGTAATGTAATCCTCTGCCAAACAACCCACTGCGCGAGCCTTCATCCGCAAATTCACATCCTTCGTAACAAGTATTGACTTCTGGCGCGGATGCTTCTTGCCAACCGCAATCGCTGCACCTAATATATAATGATCTGCCGTACGCTCCGTAAACGTCTCATTCAACTCCTCTGGCCACTCATTAGTAGGCAAAATATAAAGCCTACCCTTTCCCTCTCCTAAGGAAGCTCCCTTTGTAACAAAATCTTTATTCTCAACCACTTCATCCAACTCACGAGCAAACTGACGAGCATTAAAATTAATCTGATCATTTCCCTTCTTAAACTTATCCAACTCCTCAAGCACAACCATCGGCAAATAAATGTCATTCTCCTCAAAGTTATAAATCGCTTTGAAATCATGAAGCACTACATTAGTGTCCAAAATAAAATTCTTCTTTGCTCCCATAGTAATATAATTTAATGGTTAATAATTCGCTACAGTTCAATCAATTACACACACTCCTACCTACTATCTACAAAATGATTCTTTGCACTCTAAACTCTAAACTCTAAACTTTAAACTTTTTCTGCTTGTAAAGTTACAAAAAAAATATTACATTTGCACAAAAGTTTGAATAAAAACTTATATCCCCTAATTATGAATTACGAATTATGAATTATGAATTATTCTAACGCTATCGAAATTCTTTATAATCAAGCACCTATGTTTCAAAACATAGGCAAACGCGCATATAAAACCGGACTTGAAACCACATACGAATTAGACGAAATTTTTCAACATCCACACCACAAATTTCGTACCATCCACGTCGCAGGCACTAACGGAAAAGGCAGTTGCTCTCATCTCACCGCCGCCGTTCTCCAATCTGCAGGCTACAAAGTAGGTCTCTACACATCGCCTCACCTCAAAGACTTCCGCGAACGCATCCGCATCAATGGCGAAATGATTAGCGAAGAAGCAGTATGCGAATTTGTCGAATTAGCCCAACCCATCATTGCTGAACTTCAACCCTCGTTCTTCGAAATCACCACAGCAATGGCTTTTCGCTATTTCGCAATGCAAAACGTCGATGTCGCAGTCATCGAAGTCGGACTCGGAGGTCGCCTTGACTGCACCAACATCATCACCCCCGAAATCAGCATAATCACTAACATCAGCATCGACCACACCGACCTACTTGGCGCCACTCTACCTGAAATAGCCCGTGAAAAAGCTGGCATCATAAAACATAGCATCCCAGCCATCATAGGCGAACGCCAGCCCGAAGTAGCGCAAGTATTCATCGACAAAGCTGCCGAAGTAAAAACCGAATTATACTTCGCTTCTGATGAAATGGCTGACGCCGAACTCCCCAAGTGCGAAATGAAAGGCTACTACCAAGACCGTAACCGCCGCACCGTACTCACAGCCATTCGCGAACTCCGCCGTCAAGGGCACTTCATCATACCCGACCAAGCCATCATCGACGGCTTCGCACAAGTATGTCACCTCACAGGCATCATGGGTCGCTGGCAACTAATCTCCGAAAATCCACGAATCATCTGCGATACCGGACACAACGAAGCAGGCATAAAATTCGTTGCCGAACAACTTTTGCACGAAAAATACAACAATTTACGAATAATTATAGGCATGGTAAGCGACAAAAAAATAGATAAAGTACTCGCATTACTACCTAAAAATGCAATTTATTACTTCACAAAAGCACAAATTCCACGTGCGCTTAATGAAATCGATCTTCAAAATCAAGCAATGGAGTACGGACTACAAGGCAACACCTATCCTACTATAAAACAAGCACTTGAGCAAGCCAAACAAGACTATTCCGAAGGCGATTTAATCTTCGTAGGAGGTAGTAATTTTACAGTAGCTGAAATTTTATAGAAAAAAATATCAAATAAATTTTGTAGTTTCAAAAAAAAGTCGTAACTTTGCATCGCTTTTCTGAGAAAGAAAAGGGCGTTTAGCTCAGCTGGTTCAGAGCATCTGCCTTACAAGCAGAGGGTCGGCGGTTCGAATCCGTCAACGCCCACTACAAAATACATATCCCTCAATCTAATTCAATACAACATTCATAGCCTAGAAGGCAATAATTATGAATTGTGAATTATGAATTATGCATTGAAAAGGGCGTTTAGCTCAGCTGGTTCAGAGCATCTGCCTTACAAGCAGAGGGTCGGCGGTTCGAATCCGTCAACGCCCACAAACAAATAAAGAGTGAGAGAACAAAAGTTCTCTCTTTTTTTTATTATACCCTTAAAGGCCAAACTTGTTTGGACAAAGAAGGGTATAATAAAAAAAAAGAAATACTCAGTATTTCACTCTTTATTTGTTTGTGCTTAACTCCCCCGAGCAGGGAATACGGATATGCAATCCGGCAACACTACCCTTCAAGGCCAAACTTGTTTGGACGAAGAAGGGTATAATAAAAAAGGCAACTAAACAATTAGTTGCCTTTTTTATTTAATTCTCAAATTAGATTTCGAAATCTACATCAAAATCATATTTTTTCTCTTCTGTTGCAGGAGCAGCCTCTACTACAGGAGCCTCTTCTATAACAGCAGAAGCAGGTTGTTCGTTACGATAACTACGGAACTCACGAATATCACGTGCACCATTAGCAGCATTGTTTTCATTGATAAAACCAATAATTTCAGTCAACGCATCTGTGAACTTCTCAAAATCTTCTTTATAAAGGAAAATTTTGTGTTTTTCATACATTACAGGAGCATTTTCATCTTCTGCGAATTTCTTCTTACTCTCAGTGATTGCAAGAAATAAATCATTGTTACGACTACGTTTCACATCAAGGTAATAAATACGTTTACCTGCTTTTACCGACTTAGAGAACACAATTTCTTGCTCTTTTCTCTCATTTTTGAATTCTTCCATATCAATACAACTCTGTTTTAAACACCTGACTATCAATAAGTCAAGCAAATTAAATTTGTTTTGTTAAGATAAATAAATAAAGTTTATTTTCAATCTCCAAAGTTGTAATTTTTTTTTGACATGACAAAATATTTTTTAATATTTTTTCAAAAAAAATCATTTTAATCCTTGAATAAATATATACATCGCTAATAAACAATACATTACATATATTTTTTCAATTTTCAATTTTCAAAGTTTAAATTTCAATTGCTCCTCTCAAGGTTTTTTTGTAACTTTGCAAATCATCAGATAAAAGATAAAAGACACGAGATAATAGACTTAAAAAAGTCAAAAATATCACACATTCTGTGTCTCGTATCTCGTGTCTAAAATCTAACATCTAAACCCATCATTTAAGCGTAATGATTAATAGAGCTCTTTTAAGAATTAAAGTAGCACAAGTTTTGTATGCTTGCTTTGCAAAAGAAAACACCGACCTTACAGCCGCTGAAAACGAATTGCAATTAAGCATGCAAAAATCGTATGATTTATATCACTACATATTGCTACTCATTGCAGAATCTCGCAGATATACAGAAGTCAAAGCAGATTCACTCCGCGATCGTATCGGTGGAGTACGTGTAAACGAAATGTTCAACGAACAATTCATGAACAACAAGTTTGCACGTCAATTAGGCGAAAACACCGAATTATATTCTTATGCCAATGAACGCGGATTATCATGGGCAGAAGATACAGACTTCATAAAATATTTAATATCGCAAATCAATCGTCGCGAATATTACGTTCTTTACACTGCTAAAAAGAAACCATCATACGGCGAAGACAAAAAATTTTGGCGCGATATTCTCGCTAACGAATTTCAAGAAAACGAACAATTCGATCAACTAATCGAACAAAAATCTATCTATTGGAGCGATGATGTAGATATTGTTTTAAGTTTTGTAGAAAAAACAATCAAACAATTCAAAGAAGAAAACGGAGCAGACCAACCTCTTCTCCCTATGTTCAAAGACGAAGCTGACAAGACGTTTGCAATCAAACTACTTGACTCTGTTATCCTCCATAATTCAGAATTAGAGAATATAATAACTAAATATCTCATTGACTGGGACATTGATCGCGTTGCAATGATGGATCTTGTCATTCTCAAAGCTGCGATTGCCGAACTACTCTATTTCTCAACTATTCCTGTAAACGTAACTCTTGACGAATATATCGAACTTGCTAAATTCTATGGCACCAAGAAAAGCAGTAAATTCATCAATGGCGTACTCGACAAAGTTGTGAAAGACCTTCGCGAAACAAGCGAACTCAGCAAATTCAAACTTGTTGACAAAAAGAAAAAAGACAAAAAAGCAATTGAAACTGAAACAGAATAAGTTGAAAATTATAGAGATTATAATTGCTATAGTAACCATATAAAAACTATAGAAGCTATAGAAACTATAGGAGCTATAAAAGCTATAGAAACTATAGAAAAAAAGCTAAAACACTAATAACTAATCATTAATAACTAATCATTAATAACTAATCATTAATAACTATAAAAAATGTTGACAACAATTTTATTACAAGCAGCTACTGCTGCTGAAGGCGCACAAGGCGCAGGTTGGATGAATATGGTAATGTTGCTTCTCATCTTCGTTATCTTCTATTTCTTTATGATTCGTCCACAAACTAAACGCCAAAAAGAAATCAAAAAATTCCAAGATTCTCTTGAAAATGGCAAAACTATAATCACACAAGGTGGCATTTATGGCCGCGTACGTGAAGTAAAAGACAATTATGTACTCGTAGAAATAGCTGATGGTGTAAAAATCCGCGTTAATAAAAACATGGTATTCGATTCACCAGAAGACGCATCACAACAAACTACAAAATAATTCTAACTATGAATTTCAAACGCTTTTTGGCATACATTAAGCGACAAGGAAATAAAGTTGCTACATTCTTGAAATCGCGAGATGTAGTAACTTTTTTGTTCTTTTTCCTCCTCGCTTTTTTTATGTGGTATATGTATAGCATTGGAACACAACGCGAAATAAGTCGTAAAATACCAATCAAATATGTTGGCATCCCCGATGACGTTCAATTAGACAATCCTCTACCACAAAAATTAGGTTTTGTTATCAAAGACGAAGGTAAGACAATTTGGAGTTATAAAAAAAGTTTATTCGACACACTAACCGTAGATTTATCTGAAACATTCAGTCAAAATAAAGTTGTAGAACTAAAATTTGAAGAACAATTCAACAAAATATTATCGCAACTTTCGCCGACAACAAAAGTTGTAGAATTAACACCTAATTATTTTACAACCAAATACATCCGTCTCTACTCAAAATCAGTACCTGTCGTACTAAGCAATGCAGTAAAATTGGCTCCTCAACACGTAATGTACGATACGATTTCTATTCAACCAAAACGTGTTACCATATTAGGCACCTCAGAAGCAATCGACTCCATTGCCTATCTATATATCGAACCTATTTTAGGCGAATTTGATAAAACAAAAACTATTGTTGCAAACATCATAAAACCAGATGGTATAGAACTCAATCGTACATCTGTAAATGTTACAATACCAGCCGAAATGTGTACTGAGAAAGAAGTTGTAGTGCCAATAAGTTTTGAAAATGTACCTGAAAACATCAATATCAAAACTTTTCCATCGGAAGTAAAAATACGCTTTAGTGTCAGTTTAAGTCACTATAATTCAGTTACGGAAGAGACATTTAAAGTCATCTTTAATTACGATGACCTCAAACTTCAAAACAATCCAAACACAAACACACTGCAATTAGATTACACCTCAGGCTATATCTTCAATATTCGATTAAATCCATCTGAAGTTGAATATGTTATCGAAAATGCAAACTAACAAAACCATAAAAATAGGCATAACTGGGGGCATAGGATCTGGCAAAAGCGTCATATCTCACATACTCAAAACTATGGGCTACCCTATCTATGATTCGGATTCATGGGCTAAAAAATTGATGAACGAAAACGAGGAAATCCGCAATTCGCTAATCCAACGATTCGGAGAAGCAACATATACAACCACTGGTTTGAATCGCCAATTTTTGGCACAACAAATCTTCAACAACAAAGAAAATCTCACTTTTGTAAATTCAGTCGTACACCCTGCCGTAGGCAAACATTTCCTACAATGGGCAGAACAACAATACTCTAAATTAGTTTTCATCGAAAGTGCAATACTATTCAGTAGCGGTTTTAACAAGATTGTTGACAAAGTGATATTCGTTGATGCCCCACAAGAAATACGACTACAACGGGCTATAACACGCGACAACTCAAATGCCGAAGCCGTGATGGCTCGCATCAAAAATCAAGCAGAAAACGACGCATTTGCTCGTACTCATTCCGATTTTGTAATAAAAAACGACAACAAAACACTTATAACAAAACAAATTTTGTCAGCATTAAATAAAATAAATGACAGGGAAAAATAAAAAGAAGAAAAAAACTCAAAAATCATTAGGACGGCGCATTTGGCAATACACATATCGCACCATTTTGATTTTATGGTTATTATCAATTGTGCATGTTGTTGCATTAAAATATATACCCGTATATTTTACGCCACTGATGGTTTTACGCTCATGCCAATCCATTTTCGATGGTAAAGCCCCACGCAACGATAAAACGTGGATGCCTATTGAACAAATATCCCACAATCTTGTTGTTGCTTGCATCGCAAGCGAAGACAATCTTTTTCTAAAACACAACGGCTTCTCAGAACGAGCCATACGACAAGCACTAATCGAACGCCTCGAAGGCAAACGCATACGAGGAGGTAGCACCATCTCACAACAAACAGCGAAAAACGTTTTCACTTTTTGTTCGCGTACATGGTTCCGCAAAGGTATCGAAACCTACTACACTATTTTAATCGAACTAATTTGGGGGAAAGAACGAATAATGGAAGTTTATTTAAATGTTGTAGAATTAGGCGATGGGATCTACGGTGTCGAAGCTGCATCACGCCACTATTGGGGAATACCTGCTAATAAATTATCAAAATCACAATCTGCTCTAATGGCAGCCGCTCTCCCAAATCCACTACACTACAGCATAACCCGCCCAGGACCATACATGCAAAAACGCCAAAAACAGATATTAGATTTAATGCCTAAAATGGGCAAAATTGAATTTTAATTTCTTACTCGTTCAATGCGCATTGTATCGAGTTTCAAAAAGAGGAATAATAATATTGTAAAACTCAAAAAAGAAGAGCCTCCATAACTAAAAAATGGAAGTGGAATACCAATAACAGGCACAAGACCTAACACCATTCCTACATTTATAAACAAGTGAAAAGCAAATATGCCAACCACACCATAACCATAAACACGAGCGAAACGTGTATCTTGTCGTTCTGCAATAAGAAGTAATCGGTACAAAAATAATAGATAAACTATCAACATTCCTGCGCTTCCAACAAATCCCCACTCTTCTCCTACTGTACAAAATATAAAGTCAGTATCTTGCTCTGGCACATATTTCAACTTAGTTTGCGTTCCCTGCAAAAATCCTTTACCCCAAAATCCACCAGAACCAATAGCAATACGCGCCTGCGCTGTATTATATCCAATGCCTGTTGGGTCATCCGCCATACCTAACAACAACTGAATACGCTTTTGTTGATGCGATTGCAATACATCATTAAAAATATATTCAGTAGAAAAACAATACCCCAAACAACCCAACATAAACAAACCTATAAAAAGGTATGTCCTGCGCCATTTGAAATATGCTAACACAATCAAATATATAACAGCAAAAACAACAATAGCCAACATTACATAAACCAAATTGAAGCGCACAACCCACTTAAACAGAGGTAAAGCTAAAGCAAAGACACCAAGAGGAACTATTGATAGTACAAACAAATGTTTTTTATCATATTGATACACACGTACAAAAATCAACATTAAAAGATAAGCCAACAAAAGACCTAAAAATAAACCCGTAGAAGCCCCCTCTACTCCCAACAAATCTACCACACTAAAACGAAGAACCACAACAAACAACACTATAGCACAAAAGCCTAAAGCAGGGATCAAACCTGGCAAACCTTCGCGATAAAGCATAAAAACAAAAGATAGAAACACCAACGCAGAACCAGTCTCACTCTGTGCCACAATGATAAACATAGGCAATAAAATCATCGAACACACTATTGCATAACTCCGCACAGAATTAAGTTTAAACTGCGGATGACTCATCAATTTTGCCAGAGCCAATGCGGTTATAAATTTCGAAAACTCTGCCGGTTGAATTTTAAATGGCCCCAAAGGCAACCACGACCGTGATCCCTTAATGTCTTCTGCAACAAACACCGTAACTATCAGCAATAATATTATCAATCCATACAATAAATAAGGAACAGCGGTTATGAGTCGGCTATCAGTAAATAGAATAACAAGCCCCATCCCAAAACTGATACACATCCACATAAACTGCATACCAGAACGATAGTTTATGTCGAAAATAGAGGCTTGATCTTCCGACACACTCGCCCCATATATATTAATCCACCCAAATACCACAAGGACAATATAAAAAAATACTGCCCATTTATCTATCGCTTGTATAACATTAAAATTTCTTGACATAACAAGAGAGTTGAGAGTTGAGAGTTAAGAGTTGAGTGTTGAGTGTTGAGTGTTAAGAGTCGGACTAGTCGGACAGGTCAGACAAGTCAGACAAGTCAGACAAGTCAAACGCTATCTTTCTAATAATGTTTTACTCCCGAATTTAACACCAATGTTTTCATTCTATTAAACAATGCTTTTTGTGTTATTTCTCTATAAAGATACTGCTCTATACAAAGCATTGCAATAGGACATGCAAATTGAGAACCAAAGCCTGCATTTTCAATAACTACAGCAATTGCAATTTGAGGATTCTCGCGTGGAGCATAACCAAAGAATATTGAGTGTGGTTTACCATGACTATTATCAGTTGTTCCTGTTTTACCACACACTGCTAAATCTGGCAATTTATAATAATGTGCAGTACCATATTCACAAACTCGCCACATACCCTCTTGCACAACATCATAATGTTTTTGACTTACATTGGCATCATGTCGATTATCCAACAACGAATCTGTTTTATTCAAATGAGGGGTTATATAGTAACCTTCATTGGCAATCACAGCAGCAGCATTTGCAAGTTGAATTGGGGTAACCAATACCTCTCCTTGTCCTATAGAATTAGACCTAATAGTCAAAGCTTTCCAGCCTCGTTCACCATAAATTTTATTATAAGTTTCAGCACGATATATTGCCCCATCTTTCAAACCATAAACATCCGAATCTTCCCACTTAAACCCTAAACCGAAACTCAATATATCTTCACGCCAACGAGTATAATTTTTCTTAAACGTAGCATTCCGTTCTCCATAACCATCACGCTCGAGTGTCTCTTTATAAGCTAACCAAAAATAAGGGTTGCAACTCTCTTGTATAGCCTCTTCAAGCGAAACTGGCGAACCATGATTGTGTGTACATTTTATCGGTTTAGAATTTGGACCACTACAAGGAAATTTTGTATGACGGGTAATTCCTCCATGCTCTAAACAAACCAATGCTTGCAATGTTTTGAATGTTGAACCAGGAGAATAAAGCCCTCCTGTCGCACGATTAAGAAATGGTTTAGTCGAATCATTTTGCAAAATCGGATAATACTCCGAACGCAACCGACCAACCAATAAAGACGGATTCCACGTAGGGTTAGATGCCATTGCCAAAATTTCGCCCGTTGCAGGCTCTATAGCCACAATACTACCTATTTTTCCCTGCAACAATTCTTCTGCAATCATCTGCAAATCAACATCTAATGTAGTAGTAATATCTACACCTGCAATAGGCATTTTATCGTGCGCACCATCCTTATATTTACCTTGAATACGACCACGCGAATCACGTAAAAGAATTTCTTCTCCATTCTCGCCTCTTAACACCTTTTCATACGTCAATTCTAAACCATCAGACCCAGCATAATCACCTGGACGATAATATGAATCACGCTCAATTTGACGCTTACCAACCTCTCCTATCGAACCCAAAACATGCGCCCCACAAGGATAATTATAGTTACGCAAAGTACGACTTTGAACTGAGAAGCCTGGAAATTTACGCAAATGCTCTTGAAGCATAGCATAATCTTTTGGCGAAAGTTGAGTCATAAATCGTTGTGGCGTGAGTGGCGAATAACCATAATTTTTACGGCGGTCTTTAATATAAGCCATTCTATCGCAAAATTGCTCGTATGTAATACCCAACAAACCACACAACTCTAATGTATCTATAGGTGTCTTTGCCTTTTTCTGATCGTTCAACTCTTTCATCGTAACCATCAAATCGTATGTTGGCTGATTATAAACCAACAATTTACCATTACGATCATAAATCAAACCTCGAGGTGCATAAATTGGCTTACGATAAAAAGCATTATCTTCTGCCACTCCTGTATAATCTTCATATAACTGCAATTGCGCTAACCTACCTATAAACAAAATTATAAATAGAGCCAGCACAATATGAATTATAATACTTCTATCTTTATATTTATCGTTAAGCATAAAAACAATCCTCAATGTACAACTAAATATATAGTGGCTATAGCAACTATATAAACTATAAAGGCTGTAGTAACTATAAAAACTATTTTCTCACTTTTTCCAAGGTAAATATTAACAAAATAGTTATCAATGCACTAACTAATGCTTTTAGAATAATCACCCAAAAATATTTAAACGTAAACGCTTCGAGTGTAAATAACAACAAATGATGAATAAAGACCATCAACACAATATATTTCACATAATTCGCACCCATAGTTTTCAAACGAGGCATCACTTTGTCCAATTCCTCTTGAGTTGCTACGATACGAAACATATATGGTCGCAAAAAAGCAATAAATGTAGTAGCCATTGCATGAATACCCCAAGTATTAGAAAACATATCAATAACTAATCCAAGCAAAAAACCAGTAAATATCAACGATATACGATTTGTATGTATTGGCAAAGCTATTATAAAATAGATGTAAAGAAATGGATTTATTACACCTGCAATTTGAATATGATTAAGCAATAAAACCTGAAATAGTACCAATCCAACAAACCAAAACAAAAACTCTATTGTATATTTCATTTTCCCAACGATTTTTGAAGGTTCAACAATTCATTTTTATTTGTAAAAGCCGCCACTGTTACATACGACAATGATTGAAAATCTACAGTTAGCGCAATATCAATATCACAATACATCGTATTCTCTACATTTGTTGCTTTATCAACAACACCAATCATAATGTCTTCAGGAAATATTGCAGAAAAACCACTTGTAACAATCGAATCTCCAGCTACGACATTCACATGGTTTGGAATTTCATATAATTTAGCTTTCAATGGAGTTTTACCATTCCACTTCACCGAACCTAATTGATTATTTCCCTTTATCTTTGCACTTATCACTTGTTCGGGATTTATTATTGGCAACACGACTGCATAATTTTTACTCACACGCTGCACTACCCCAACAACTCCTTGAGGTGTAAATACCCCCATATCTTCTTCTATACCTTGCGCACTACCTTTATCTATGATTATATAGTTTTGTAAATCATATACACTATTATAAACTACTTTTGCCGACAAATAACTTTCTCTTGCACTTACTATACCTAATTGATTAGACACTCCCGACGAATCAGAACAAAGCATCAAGTCTCTATATCTCGCATTTTCAGTCAATAATCGAGCATTCTCTTCCGAAAGCTCTTTATTCGCCTCTGCCAAACCAAAATAATCAGTTACCGAATTAGTAATCTCATACGTCCATGCCGACAATGTAGTTGCATAACGAAACGCAACCGACCGCTGCAAATCATTCTTATTCACAACCAACAAAAATGCCAATATCTCCAACACAAGAAAGATAATAACTGACAAATATTTATAAAAAAATTCTAATATCTTATTCATTTTATAGAAATTAGATGTGAGACATGAGACACGAGATGTATTCTAATTGGTCGGACTTGTCGGACAGGTCAGACAGGTCGGACTTGTCGGACTTGTCGGACAAATTAAATATCTAAAAAAAAATCAACCCGTCCGACTTGTCGGACGGGTCGGACAATAACCTCAATTCCTTTTTTTATCTTAACAAGAAACGGAATCTATCAACATTTTTAAGCGCAATACCAGTACCACGAGCCACCGCACGCAATGGGTCTTCTGCAACATGGAACTGAATTTGAATTTTATCAGTCAAACGCTTAGCCAAACCTCTCAACAATGCACCTCCACCAGCAAGATAAATACCTTTATCAATCAAATCGGCATACAATTCAGGAGGAGTATCTCCCAATGCTGCCAAAATAGCAGTTTCTATTTTCGAAATAGTTTTATCCAAACAGTGAGCAATTTCAGGATATGACACTGGCACCTCCATAGGCAAACCAGTAACACGATTAGGACCCTTCACAATCATATCTTGAGGTGCCTCATCACCCAAATCAATCAACGCAGAACCTACTTGTTTTTTTATTCTCTCTGCCATAACTTCACTCACACGAATATTATGTTGTTTAAACATATAATCAATAATATCTTGTGTGAATGCATCACCAGCAACGCGCAATGATTTATCAGTAACAATACCACCAAGCGAAATAACTGCAATCTCAGTAGTACCACCACCTATATCAACCACCATGTTACCCTCTGGTGCTTCTACATCAAGACCAATACCCAACGCTGCAGCCATAGGCTCAAAAATCATATATACGTCACGACCTCCTGCATGCTCTGCCGAGTCACGAACCGCACGAATTTCAACCTCCGTACTTCCTGATGGAATACCAATCACCATACGCAATGATGGAGTAAAAAAGATAGAACCCTTATTTGGAATCATCTTAATCAAACCACGAATCAACAATTCAGCAGCATGGAAATCGGCAATAACACCATCTCGCAAAGGACGAACTGTATAAATATTCGGATTTTCTTTACCCCGCATTTGCGCTGCAACTGCACCTATTGCTTCCAACTTCTCCGAACGCTTATCCAACGCCACAACCGATGGCTGATCTACTACGATTTTGTCATTGTGTATAATGACTGTATTCGCAGTTCCCAAGTCCATCGCTATCTCTTGTGTCAACGAAAATAAACCCATTTTTTTAACTTAAAATTTGAAATTTGAAACTTAAAATTTATTCTAATTTATTCAATTGCAAAGTTACAAAAAAAATCACACAAAAACTAACAATTTGCATCCTATTTTTTTACACATTTTTTCAACACGGGTATTTCACTCAAAGGCAAATCTTTCTTCACCAAATAAACCAAAAACACAACCAATAACACAGTACGATAAACCATTCTTAACCAGAAGTTTGGAATATCAACAACAACACCTGCAATCCATAATCCTGCAGTCAACAAAGTATAAACAAATATACTCTTCAAAGGATAATCAATTGCATAATACTTCTGCCCAATAAAATAACTCAACAACATCATCACCACATAACTCACCAACGACGCACTCGCACTTGCCCAATAACTATATTTCGGAACAAATACCACATTAATTATCAATGTTATAACAAAACCCACAATCGAAAACCACGCACCATATATCGTCTTATCTATCAACTTATACCACAACGACAAATTATATACAATGCCTTGCACCAAATACGTTATCAACACAATAGGTATAATCTGCAAGCCTTCACGATACTGAGGTCCAAGTACATACTGAAACACATCCATATAAAACACCATACCCAAAAATATCAACAACGCCGCAATTATATAATACTTCATAGCATCAGCATAACTCTCCTTACTATCACGACTACCATGTTTTGCAAACACAAACGGCTCATACGCAAACCTAAACGCATACGTAAACATCATCATTATCATCGCAATCTTAAAACTCGCACCATATATTCCCAACTGACGCATACCCTCCTCAGCATCAGGATAAACCATCGGAAATATAATCTTATCAACCGTCTGATTCATAATACCCGCAATACCCAACAACAACAACGGCAAACTATACCTCAACATCCTCTTCAACAATCCCCAATCAAAAGTCCATCGCCCTACAAAAACAAATGGTAATAACGCCAACGTAACAGCAGCAGTAGAAATCACATTCGACACAAAAATATACCCCACTCCGTACGACGGATTATAAAACCAATCTATCAACTCTGGCTTCCAATCCATTATCATCGGACAACCCACCAAGAAAAACAAGTTACATGCAATATTCACAAAAATCATGAATAATTTCAACGCTGCAAATGTCAACGGACGATTCTTATATCGCAAATAACTAAACGGAATACTATCAAACGCATCCATCGATACCGCCACCCCAAGCATAGCAATAAACTCAGGATGAGCACCATAACCCATAGCATCCGCCACATTCTGCTGAAACAACACACACAACACAGCAAACACCGTAGATGTTACAGCCAACGACGTCAATGTCGTACTATACACCCTATTCGTTCGCCTCTCATCATCAGGATTATTATTCACAAAACGGAAAAAACCCGTCTCCATCCCATAAGTTAAAATAATGATAACCAACGCAGTCCAAGCATAAAGATTAGTCACAATCCCATACTCCGATGCATCAGCCAACACATAACTATACAATGGCACCAAGCACCAATTCAAAAACTTACCCACAATACTGCTCAATCCATATATAGCAGTCTCCTTAGCCAACTGTTTCAATCCAGCCATTTTATCAATGTACAATTTTCAATACATAATTCACAATCAGCACAATACTAAACCCCAAAATGGTAATTGTGAATTGTGAATTGTGCATTATGAATTTTTAAAATAATGTTTGTTCTAAATCTGTTCTCGTGCGCCCAAGATGCTTATAAGCCAAATCCGTCACCTCACGTCCACGAGGTGTCCTCTTTATGAAACCCTCCTTAATCAAAAACGGCTCATACACCTCCTCAATCGTACCCGCATCCTCACTCATCGCCGTAGCAATCGTAGTCAATCCCACAGGACCTCCCTTAAACTTATCAATCATCGTCAACAATATCTTATTATCAATCTCATCCAACCCATGACGGTCGATATTCAACGCCTCAAGCGCATAACACGCAATCGTGCGGTCAATCCTACCCGAACCCTTCACCTGCGCAAAGTCACGCACACGACGCAACAACGCATTCGCAATACGAGGCGTACCCCTACTCCTACGCGCAATCTCTACAGCCGCCTCTCTCACAATCGGCACCTCCATTATCGCCGCCGAACGATTTATAATATTAACTAGCACCTCATCGTCGTAGTATTCAAAGTGGCAATTAATACCAAATCGCGCACGCAACGGAGCAGTCAAAAGTCCGCTACGCGTAGTCGCTCCAATCAACGTAAACGGCTCTAACTCAATCTGCACCGACCTCGCCGATGGCCCCTTATCTATCATAATATCAATCCGATAATCCTCCATTGCCGAGTATAAATACTCCTCCACCACCGGACTCAACCTATGAATCTCATCTATAAACAACACATCATTCCTCTCCAACGACGTCAACAAACCAGCCAAATCGCCCGGCTTATCAAGCACCGGACCCGACGTCAACTTAAACCCTACGCCCAACTCATTGGCTATAATATTACTCAAAGTTGTCTTACCAAGTCCCGGAGGCCCATGCAACAAAGTATGGTCCAAACTCTCACCACGCATACGCGCCGCCTGAACAAAGATGCTGAGGTTCTCAACCACCTTGTCCTGTCCCGCAAAATCGTCAAACGACAACGGACGCAACGCCTTATCCAAATCACCCTCAGCCTCTCGCTTCGGATTATGTATATCGAAATTCATTTTACTTAAACCTACAAAATTATGAATTATGAATTATGAATTGTATAAAATATTCTTTCAATACCTCCATATTTCGCCACAAGCTCATCCTTCGTTCCCTGCTCAACCACGCAGCCCTTATTTATAACAATCACATCATCACACACTTGCTCCACCTCCTGCATAATATGAGTCGAAAAAATCACCAAACGCTCACGTCCCAAATCTCTAATCAACTGACGAATTTCAATCAACTGATTCGGATCAAGCCCCGTAGTCGGCTCATCCAATATCAACACCTTCGGATTATGTATAATCGCCGCCGCAATCCCCACACGCTGACGATAACCCTTCGACAACTGCTTAATCATCTTATGACTCTCACTCATCAACCCCGTACGCTCTATCACCTCCTCCACAACACTCTTGATATTCATCTTATGCGCAGACAACGCTTCAGATTGTCCCCCTATCTTAGGGGGACGAGCCTGCAAGGCGGAAGGGGTCAAAGATTGTGCATTGTGCATTATACATTGTGCATTATTATATATCTCTGCCACAAAGCTCAAATACTCACGCACATACATATCCAAATACAACGGATTATGCTCAGGCAAATACCCCACCAATCTCTTAGTCTCAATATCATCCACAGCCACTCGCCTACCATCAATCCACACTTCACCCTCATCAGCAGCAATATACCCCGTAACAATCTTCATCAATGTTGACTTACCTGCCCCATTCGGACCCAACAAACCCACAATCCTACCTGCATCAAACACCTGATTTATAGAACACAACACCCGTTGCGCACCATAACTTTTCGATATATTCTTTATCTCTAACAACATACTCAATAATCATATTATTTAATATGCAAAGTTACTAAAAATTTTCAAATTTCAACTTTCAACTTTCAACTTTTTTTAGTAACTTTGCATCTCGTATGAAGACCAGACAACAAACACACATTCTAACACTTATCATTGCAATGCTCATCGGCATTGCAACCACATCTGTTGTCTCAATCTTCACCACCGAATATGCCAAAATTGTATGCCAAACAATAGAAAATAGCGAACCACAAGAGCAACAAAAACCTCTCTTTTCGCAAATATCGGCACTCAACATACAAATCACGGCAAACAATAGCAAATTGCCAACCGTATCAACCCAAAGTTTGGCAAAAAGAGTATCACTATTCTCAACTCTCAACAATCAACTTCAAATTGCAAATACTATAATACTCAATTCATTACGCGAGAGCAGCTGTAGCAATGTCTTATCTTACAGCCATCGCCCTCCATTGTATTATATCTTTGCACTACATCGCATGCGCGATTAGTAGAACTTCCCCCCCCTAAATAAAACACACATTTTTTTATCATTACTAATTGTCCGACACGTCCGACCTGTCCGACCAGTCCGACACGTCTGACTAGTCCGACTAGTCTGACCTATCCGACCTGTCCGACCTGTCCGACATAATCATCTAAACTAAAACTAAATGAAAAATAATAATATTCCAGAAAACCTTCTCGAAGGTCTTAACACTACAGAAAAACGCAATAGTACATCATGGGTAAAAGCCCTCATCTATCTTATAATCGCAGTAGCAGCTACATGCTCTTTAATCTTTATTAAAGACAGCAAATCAGCAATTTACATGTTTGCTGGTATAGTTGCCGCATTTGGCTACATCATGGCTGTATGCGTACTAATCTTCGCTCATAAAGATATTCTCTGCGAAGGCAAACGCCTCAACGGCTACACTCTTTATTTCGACACAGCAACTGCTAATGTCGAAAAAGCAATTGCAGCTAAAGACGCAAAAGCATTGAAAAGCTACAAAAACGAAAGCGAAAATGGTTTGAAACTCGAATTAGCTTACTCCGACGACCTCAGCATTGCACGCTATCGTCTCTATCGCTATATTCCATTTGAATTCCAACCAGATAGCGAAATCGTTGAAATCAATGCTGAACAAGTTAAAGTTTTAACACAACTTTAATCCAACGCAATTTCAACATAAAAGCACGGAAGCCACATTTTTCATAATCAGTAAGTTTAAAGTTAAAAGTTTCCACCGGCTTCCGTGCTTTAAAATAACAATAGGCTAACCCCACACAAGGTTAGCCTATTGTTATATAAGTTGTTTCTATTAATTCCTCTATAGTTATTCAAATGGTTGTCGCCAGTCGCAACCTTCGCGCCAAAGGGAGCAACCGAAGGCGGTACGCCCTTTGATAATCACACCTTTACCACACTTAGGGCATGGAGCTCCTTCTTTGATTGTGGGCTTTTTAGGCGATTTACGTTTTGAGGATGCGGTAGGTTGTTTTTTAGATGCGGTATTTTGGTCTGCTGACGCAATAGGCTGATTGTTAGCTGACACATTAGACTGCGTCACTACAAGGCGGTGGGTTGGGTTTTCTTTCATCACTTCAAGAACCACATTGCCAACCATCTGTTTTAATTCATCGATAAATTGCGATGCCGCAAATGTACCTTTCTCTATATCACGGAGTTTCTTTTCCCACTGTCCGGTCAACTCTGCCGATTTCAATAGGTCGAATTGTATAGTTGCTATCAAATCAACGCCCATTTGCGTAGGCTCGAGCGACTTCCGCACTTTTCGTATATAATTACGCTTAAATAGTGTCTCAATTATTGCTGCACGCGTAGATGGACGGCCTATACCGTTCTCTTTCATTGCATCGCGCAACTCCTCATTCTCAACCAATTTACCTGCTGTTTCCATTGCACGAAGAAGGGTCGCCTCAGTATATAACTTAGGTGGTGATGTCTGTTTTTGTGCCAAATCTGGCGTATGCTCTCCCCTCTCTCCCTTAACAAATTGAGGCAACACTTTACCTTCATCTTCGTCTTTTTCATCTGTTAAATCAATAATCCCTGCTCCTTGCTCCTTATTCCCTACCCCATATTCAAACACTACGCGCCAACCTGGTTCAAGAATACGTTTGCCTGTAACTTTGAACTCTACGCCATTGACGTCACCCATGACAGTTGTGGTCGAAATCTTACATTCGGGATAGAAATTGGCTATAAAGTGGCGCACTACAAGGTCATAGACCTTGCGCTCGGGCTCGGTCATTGCTGCATTATTATAGCCTGTAGGTATAATTGCGTGGTGGTCAGTCACTTTAGAGTTATCAAACACTTTTTTCGACTTAGGCAATTTATTCAAATTAAGTGCCGCTACCAAAGGTTCATAGCCTTTCAAAGCACGCAATGTGGCTGGCATTTTAGGGTATAAATCATCGCTCAAAAAGGTGGTATCAACGCGTGGATATGTGGTAAGTTTCTTTTCGTACAACGATTGTATCAACTTCAGTGTTTCATCTGCTGAATATGAGAATTTTTTGTTACACTCTACTTGCAACGAGGTGAGGTCAAACAATTTAGGTGCTGACTCGGTACCTTTTTTCTCTGTAACGGATGTAACTTCAAATTCGTGTCCTTCGATTTGTTTTAATGCCTCACGCGCCTCTTCTTCGGACTTATATTTACCTTTAGTACTCGAAAATGTAACATCGCGATACAATGTTTTTAACTCCCAATATGGCTCTGGTACAAAATTTTTGATTTCATTGAATCGATTGACTATCAGTGCTAAAGTAGGTGTTTGCACACGTCCAATAGACAAGACTTGGCGATTTGCGCCATACTTCAAAGTATAAATGCGTGTGGCATTCATGCCAAGCAACCAATCGCCAATGGCACGAGCCAGTCCAGCTTCATATAGTCGTTGAAATTCTGAATTATCTTTTAATGAGTTAAATCCCTCTCGTATAGACTCTTCGGTCAGTGATGAAATCCATAAACGCTTTACAGGGCATTTGCATAATGCCTTTTGCATCACCCAACGCTGAATGAGTTCGCCTTCTTGCCCAGCATCACCACAGTTTATAACTTCCTCGGCTCCAGCAATCAACTGTTCTATAACCTTAAATTGCTTGACATAATTGTCTATTTCGATGAGTTTAATGCCGAAACGGGCTGGAATAATAGGCAATGAGCTATAATTCCAACCTTTCCACTCAGGATGATAATCGTGAGGTTCTTTTAGCGTACATAAGTGGCCATAGGTCCACGTAACTTGGTAGCCATTGCCCTCAAGGTATCCGTCTTTTTTTGTGTTTGCACCAAGTATAGCGGCTATTTCACGCGCCACACTCGGCTTTTCGGCTATACATACTTTCATAAAACTTCTAGTTATTCTAGATTTTCTAGATTATCTAGATTCAACACATTGAGCATTAACCGATGCCTCGTGTATCAACTCATATATCTGCTTCACCAAGTCTGTTGATAATCCCAATTCTTCAGCCAATTCAAGTCGATTCTGAATTACGTCATTATATCGCCCCGTCTGAACAATCGGCATATTATGCTGACGTTTATACTCTCCTATCTCTCGCGACACATGCATTCGCTTTGCCAATGCATCAATCAATATCGAATCAAGAGAATCAATTTTACTGCGCAACTCTGCCAACTCCTTATCTTTATCTACTCTCTCATGCACAACAAGTCTCTCTAATATCACTTTTAAGTGAGCCGGGGTCAATTGTTGCTCAATATCACTCAAAGCCAACTCTGGACAACAATGACACTCTATCATCAATCCATCAAAATCCAAATCTAACGCTTTCTGACATAATCCAGCCACCAACTCTTTCTTACCTGCAATATGCGAAGGATCGCACAACAACGGCACTTTAGGCATCAAACGTCTCAATTCAATTGGCACATACCAATACGGATCATTACGATATGACAATTGCGCATTGTGCATTGTGCATTGTGCATTAAAAAAACCACGATGCACAGCAACAACATGTTCAACTCCCACTTTCAATAAACGCTTAATTGCACCTACCCAAAGATTTACATCTGGATTCATTGGATTTTTCACCAACACAGTTATCTCTTTATTATTTTTCAGCACATCGGCAATCTCTTGCACTGCAAAAGGATTAGTTGTTGTACGTGCTCCTATCCACACAAAATCCAAACCTGCCGCCACAGCCAATCGTGCATGTTCGGCATTCGCCACCTCTGTTCCAACCAACATACCTGTCTCTACCTTCACACGACGCAACCATTGCAAACCAACCTCACCCACTCCCTCAAACGTTCCTGGTTGTGTTCGTGGTTTCCAAAGTCCAGCACGAAAATACTTAACCCCAATTGCAGCTAAAGCCTTAGCTGTTGAAATAACCTGCTGTTCCGATTCAGCGGCACACGGACCTGCGATAATTAGTTGAGAGTTGAAAGTTGAAAGAACCATACGACATTTATAAATAAAAAGTCCGACAAGTCCGACAAGTCCGACAAGTCCGACACAACTATAACTTTTGCAAAGTTACAAAAAAAAATGAGAACCGAAAAGTTTTTTCAGTTCTCATTTTAGCTATTCTCAAATTAATTATCTTACAAACTTACCACTTGCGATCACTTTATTATCATACACAAATGTATAAATATAAATTTGACGATTATTTGGTAAGTAAATAATAGTACCACCATCATGAGGCAAACGTATATCATCATTAGGATCAACAAGACCAACTTTTTCAGTCAAAACGCGAGTACCATCAGCCGTATAAATCATTACTTGAACATTATCTCTCATTGACGATGCTTGGAAATAACCATCACCCAATATAGACCAAGCTACATCATCATAAGTAGGTTTATCACCTGGATTTTCTTCGGAAATAACAAAATTGATAACGTATGTACCAACAGAACCATCTTGAGCTTCAACAAAGATAATAGTTTGTTCCCCAACAACGCCATAAGTTATATCCACAATTTGTTCCTCTTCAGCCTTTTCAAAAGTAACTTCTGGAATAGCCGCACCTGGGAAAAGACGATATGTATATTCATGCTGAGTTGAAGAGAAATTAGCAATAGAAACACCATCAACCAACAAATCGTTCAACAATACATTATTACTCAACAAAATTTCAAACTTAATTTGATATACATTCATTGTTACTCCGTCTTCTGCAGTAACCAAAAGTATATGTTCTGTTGGAGATACCGATGAAACATCAACAGTTTGAGTTGGCATTACTTGTTCAAATAAGATGTCATCCACTACAGGTAAAGAAGCTGTATCTGTACCAAGAGGGAATGTAACAACATATTCAAACACAAGAGAATCAAACTCTATAGCAGTAGGCATTTCATTAATTGCAAGATGTTTAAGATATGCATTATCGCTCTTACGAACATCAAAATTAAGTTCATAATCACTAACATTATATCCATTTGCCGAAGTAACTGTAATAATAGTTTTACCTCGAACAGAGTCTCCTATAATAGTAATTGAAGCATAATCATCAACTTGACCAACCCAAGTTATCTCTGGCAATTCCTTAGTTCCATAAGGGAAAATAATATTATAAATAAACTCTTCACTACTAAATGATTTATCTGCTTCAAACGAACGAGCATATTTTGTTAATGGTTCTTCTCCGATAAAGATATTTGAAAGTAGAGCATTGTCACTCTTGACTGTTTTGAACCAAACGCGATAAACTGATTTGTTTACACCATTTTCTGCTGTAACCTCAAATACTGCTGTATCTGTAATATTAACCGCTGGATGATAATCAATAGTTTGCAATTTTTCTGCTAACTCATAAGTCAATACAGAAGGTGTTATTACTCCATAAGGCAATACTATTTCATAATCAAATACTTCAGAGTCGAAAGCATCTAATAAAACACCATTACTATTTATTGCTTTTAATAGTGAATTTGACGATTTTTCTATTTCAAACTTAACATTATATGTACGTCGTGTACCATTTTCGGCTGTAACAACAATAATATAATTTAGTGCATCTTTAATAATATCAACTGTTTGATATGCATCTCCCGTTTCACTTTCAATATTTGGCAATTCTGTTGTCCCGTATGGTAAGGTAATAATATACTCCATCGTATTAGCATCAAAACCGTCAATTGGCACACCTTCAATCAAAATAGTTTTTAAAGTATCAACATCTGACAACAAACGATTAAATGTCACATAATAAGTATTACTATAAGTTGCATCTTGAGCTAAAACCTTGATAACTACTATATCATTTATTGTCGCTGGTTCCAAATAGTGCACTGTTTGAGCCTCTTCTAATTTAGTATAAGAAATATAAGGTACGTTTTCTGTTCCAACTGGTAAATCGACCCAATAAGTAAATTTATCAGGCGAGAATCCTTCAATAGCAGCACCATCTATTTCAATAGATTTAAGTGTTGCATTTTTCGACATTATTTTCTCAAAACGCACTATATATTCATAATACAATTCTGCACGTTGTGGAACAACCTTCAAGACTACAGTTCCATCTTCACGAATAGTTCGTGTTACTGTCTGATAATCATCTCCTGTTTCCCAAGTAACAAAAGGATTTTCTTTTTCAACTGGCAATACAATAGTGTAATCGCGTAAATCCGAAGTAAATCCACTCAATGGTTCTCCATCAAGATAAATCATATTCAATTTATTGTTTTCCGACATCAACAAATTATAGTGAATACGATAATCTCGTTTTGTAACACCATCAGGAGCCGTTACCGCAATAACTGTTGTACCATTTACTCCACCCGAAGTAATAGATATACTTTGACCATCAGCTCCAGCTACAATTTTCAGCATTGGTTCTACCATAGTACCCACTGGCAAATCAAAGAAATAATCATAAATCGTAGGATCAAAACCTTCTAACAACTTACCATTACTCAAAATTGCTTCAATGTTTGTTTCATTAGATGGCAACCACTCTATTTCAATTTGATAAATCTCCGATGTGCCATCTTCTGCTGTTACAACAACATCTATTCTATCTGCATACTCTTTAACTTCAACTGTTTGGAATGCATCCGCTGCTTGCCAACTTACCACAGGCATATCTATACCTTTTTGCAACTTGATTTGATAGAAATAACGTTTTGGTTGGAAACCTTTAATTGTTTCATAATTGAGCAACAAATCATTCAAACGTACATTTGACGAAAGCTCTGGCGTAAATTTAAGTGTATATGTTGCCTCTACCCCCGATTCTGATGTAACTGTAATATATGTATCTCCATCAATACCTCCGTTTTCAATATCTACTTTTTGTCCATACTCACCCGCAGTAGCAGTAATATTTGGCATCATTGGTTGCTCCATTTTTGGCGAAGCACTATGAAGTTTAATATTATATTCCATTATCTCTGGCATATAAACTGAAGAAGAAGTATATCCTTCACCATTTTCACGCATTACCACACCATTAAAGAATATGCCTCCAAGAACTGTCGATGTCTCCTTTGGTATTGTCATACGAACAAAGGTAGTTACTTTAGTCTTATCTTCACTCTCAGTATCAAATGCAAACACACGTTCATCATCTTCATTCACTAAATATGACACCGCAATAGATGCACCCTTATGGAATGTTTTAGCAACAATATGAGGATATTCATTTCGACCCACTAATATTGGATAATCTGTCAATGCAGGAGTAAATCCTTCCATTGGGCGATAATCGTATGTCAACGACTCAAGTGTCGCATCACTACTACGTGTAACATCATATATAATACGATACTTGTTTTCAACTAAACCGTTCAAACTATTAACTCGTAAAATTACACTATCAGGCGTAATAAGATGTGTTACAACATCCGAAGCCAACACTTTTTCATAATAAAGTGATTTTATTGGCTCTTCTTGTGCATTATAAACATAATCATAATTATCTGTAGCAAAACCATCTATTTGATAATCATTAAGAAGAATATTTGACAATTGAGCTGTAGAAACGACCTCTGGACGAACAAAATTAATGGTATAAACTCCTTTTGTCGTTCCATCTTGAGCCGTTACATTAAGCGTTGCAAGATTATTATTAACAATCACATCAACCATCTGACCTTCCGATGTTTTCTCAAAATAGATATATGGAACAACCGCTTCTGCTACCATTTCAACATCGTATGTAGTTGTCGTAGCACCAAACGCCAATGTATAACCATCCAACGAAATATTGTTCAATGTTATTACCGCATCTTTTGATTCTACAAGATTAATTGTATAAACTTGTTCCTCTCCATTTTCTGCTTTTACAGTAATCAAGAATTGTGAATTGCCATTAAATGCGTATGTGATTGTCTGATTATAATTAGCCCCAACAACTTCTACATTAGGCATTGTGCGAGTCAAATTTGCCATCACGTATGTATATTCATACTTATCTGCAACAAAACCATCTAACTCTACACCATTAACTTTAATACTCTTCAATTGTTTATTACTTGAAGCAGGACGAACAAACTTAATTTGATAATTTTGCATTGTTCCATCTTCAGCCATAACCGAAATAGTTGCAATACGCTCACCATTAACCTCATCTCCCCATACAATACGGTGTTGTTGGTCTTGAACTTGACCTACTACCGAAATCAATGGTAATGTTGTATTTTCAGCATCAAGAGTATATTCATATTCAAACACATTTGAATTAAATCCACTCAATGGAGCCCCCGCTACATTAATAACTGACAATAAATTACTATACCAAAAACGTGGATTGCGAACATGCATTTTAGATTGAGGCTCATGTGTTGCCGCATTTGAACCTTTGATATCAGTTGCATTTTCACTATGAGATGAATTCAAGGTTAAATTAATTTGAGAGAAAAACTCTATTGTCGTATTAATATCCAAAGATGCAACCTGCCAAGTGTTAACATTATCAAAAGATCCTTCATACAAATGATTTTCAACACCATTAATATTTAAAAGCATACGCCAATTATTCACTCTATTCGCAGATACAGGTTGATAATCTACCATTACTCTATTTGGAGAATTATAAAAAGGAATACCACCCGAAACAGAAGAAGTCGTACCATCCATATTTCCCAATGTCATTTGCATTGACCCTAATGTCATCATACCAGGAATTGCTCCATACGGAGCTGGATGATAAAGTGTATTTAATGTAACTGTATTACCATTCTGTACAACCTCACCACCTGTATAATATGTACCAACAAATATAAAATCAATTTCATCATCACAATCAGCAGGAACCGTCCAATATTTTGGTTTTTGTGCATTATTATATTTTGCTAGAACCCATTCTGAAAAATCTGCATTCGGAATTACACTTGAAGGATAATGAAAATATACCCAATAAATATATTCTTCTTCATCATACTTAACAACTATTTTTGCCTTATTTTGGTCCACTGTCTCTTCCAAAATTTCTGCTCCATTTGCAGCAACTGCCTCTACCATCGATGGAATAGCATCAACATTCATTATATATGTCATTTCTCGAGAATCGAAATTAGGGACATCAACACCATCAATTTTTATAGACGAAACAATTGCCGGTTGCTGCAACACTTTATATTTCAAATTATAAACCGTCTGATGCTCTACTCCATCGTTAGCAAACACGACAATACGAGTACCACCAAGAATTCCTTTTGAAGTGATAAATGTACTTTGCTCTGGAAAATTAGTTGCCACAGAGACTTTTGGCAACTCTTTTGTTCCGTATGGCAACTCTACCTCATAGTCATAAACACCCTCTTCAATAACAACAGCAATATCGCCTACGCTAATCAATTGCAACTCATTAGATTTGCCACTACCAGCTACTTTATAATTTATTGTATAAACATTCTCAGTACCATCCTCTGCTGTAACTTTAATAGTAGATGGTTGATAAAGGTTACCTGCAAGATATTCTACAGTTTGTTCTATAACTACTTTACCTTCGTCTTCACCTAAATCCCAAGTCAAAACTGGTGTTACTTTCGTTCCGTATGGCAAGTTTATTGTGTAATTAAATGTATTTGAATCAAATGCTGGAATTTCTAATGTGTTATTATCTAAGTTATAATAAATTGCACTTAACGTTGCAACTGACGATTTTTTAGTCGCAAAATTCACAGTGTATGTTTGTGTTGAAACACCATCTTCTGCAGTAACCACTATATTTGTTACTCCATTAACTCCTCCGTATGTCATCTCAATTATTTGATTTGGTAACATTGCAACTGGATTTAATACCGGCTCTGTTTCTGTACGCCAAGGAAGCTCTACACTATAAGTGTATTTATCATATTTAAATCCATTGATTGTGGCAAATTCATGATTTTCAGTATTATAAATTTGCAAATCTGCAAGTTGTGCAATATTAGTTTTAACAATATTATAACGAATAACATACTCGCGTTGACTACCATCTTCTGCAATAACAAGTATCTCTGCACCATTCAACCCTGCATCTGCCAAAGCAACCATTTGTTCTTTCTCTTCTTCAACATAAGTAATTGTAGGAGCAGCAACACCATCAATCCAATCAATAACAACTGTATCTGATACAATAACATTATTACCTAACGTAAGCACAGATCCAGTAAAATCAGACATAGTCAATTCCTTCACATAACTTACCTCACGCTGAGTTAAAACAATTTTTTCTAAATCTGCATTCGAAGATGGTTGGAAGGCAAAATTAATAGTATACATAGTTGTATCTGTTACATCTTCTGAAACTACAACCAATTTTGCCTCTCCTTCAAGCACAGGTGCTACCAAAGTTACATGCTGCTTATCGTCTCCTTTTACATATTCAATTGAAGGCAATTTTGTTGTTCCTTTTGGCAATACATAATCATAATCAAGTCTATTTACATTAAGAATAGAAACACCTTCTATTTTCAAATCTGCCAATGTTGCAACCGAAGATTTTATGTGTTCAAAAACAACACTATACGTTGTTACTGTACCATTTTCTGCTTTTACTATCAATTTCGTATTACCCGTAATTGAATTAGTTTCCACTATCACAGACTGTTTATCATCACCTTGTGCGTAGGTAACTGTAGGTACATTTCCATCTGTAACCTGCATTTTATATTCTGTAACTTCTGGATTCCAACCTTGAATTTGTACACCATCAAGTAAAATACTTGCAAGTTTTGAATTTGCCGATTGCGGATAGTTAATATTAATAGTATAAACATTCTTATTACCAGACTCAGGAGTAACCTCTATACGAACTGTACCTGTAACTCGAGGCACTGTTATTGAAATATTCTGTCCATCTTCTTTATCTACTGTAATTTCAGGACATTCTGTCACTGCTGTAGTCAACACATAATCATACTCTAATTTCTCTGGATCAAAACCAACCAATGCAACACTATCAATGTAAATCATCTTCAAAAATGCATTTTCTGATTTCATTACACTGAATGTGATTGTATATACACGAGTTGTTCCATCTTCAGCTCTAACAAGTATTTGCGTTACGCCATTAACACCACCGCGTGTAATAGAAACATTTTGCAACTCATCGCCTTTTGTATACGTAATCTCAGGCAACATAGTTGTCCCAGAAGGCAATTCAAATGTATAATTCAAAGAATCAGCACGGAATCCATCTATCGAAACTCCACCTACCTTAACATCCAACAAATTAACATTATTATTAGTCTCGACCTTAAAGAATATACTATAAACCGTAACAGCTCCAGTCTGAGCCTTAACAGTAATCTTAGTTTCACCATTTACTCCTCCTTCAGTAATACGAATAGTTTGAGAAGCATCTCCCGAAGTCCATGTAATTTCTGGCAATTTAGTTGTTCCTCTAGGTAAAACAACATTATATGTTGTTATATCTGACGCAAACCCTTCAATCAATACCCCATCAAGCATAATCGCTTGAAGTGTTGAATTCGACGATTTTACCACTACAAATTCAATAGTATATGTCGTAACATCACCATTTTGCGCTTTAACCACAATACGTGTTGTTCCAGTCAATCCTCCCTCTATAAGTGTTACTTCCTGATACTCATCTCCCTTAATAAATGTAATTTTAGGAGCAATAGTTGTTCCTTGTGCCAATTCTACTTCATAAGACGTTTTTGTTGACTCAAAACCTTCTATCGAAACTCCATTAAGCTGAATATCATTCAACGTTGAAACCGAAGATTGCGCAATAACAAATGTTATACGATAAATAGTTTGCGCTCCTGATTGCGATTTTACAATAATCTTAGTTGGCAAATCAAAACTACCATTTTCTACCATAACAGTTTGATATGCATCACCTTTTTCAAAGCCCACCGCAGGTAATTCTGTTGTTCCAATAGGAAGATTTACTGTATAAGTCAACAATTCAGAATGGAAACCATCTATCAACTTACCATCTAAGGTAATAGCTGATAATTTACTATTTGTCGATTCTGTAACAATAAACTTGATTTTATAAGTACGAGTATTTGTTGTACCTTTAGGGGTAACTTTTATTTCGATACCTCCCGAAATACCTTTATTATCTACCACTATATCATGATCGTTTGGATATGCTGTAGTATATTCAAGTTTAGGAGTCTCCGTCGTTCCTAAAGGCAACTCTACTGTATAATTATTTTTAGTTGGATTAAATCCTGATATTGTTTTTCCATCCAATCGAATATCAGTAAGTGTATTATCTGTCAATGCACCAATAGTAAATGTAATTGAATACTCTTTTTTAGTTATACCATCAGGGGCTATAGTAGATATTTTAACTGTACCTGGGAATGTTGAAGGCACTTGAACATCCGCTTTTTGTCCATCTTCCGCAAGAACAGCTTCAATAGTAGGATAAGTTTTCGAACCAAATGGCAATTCTACATTGTAATTCACAATAAGAGGGTTAAATCCTACAAGAGAAATACCATCAACTAAAATATCTCCAAGATTAGGATTTGAAGACATTGCTGCTGCAAAAGTAATATTATAAGTAGAAGTAGAAGAACCATCTTCTGCCTTCACCGTAATAGTTGTTATTTCTCCAATAGCACCTTTGTTGATCGTGTATTCCGAAGCATCAAGATAACGTCCACTACGTTTCAAGGTAATTTCACCTACCGCAGTTGCAGTTTTACCCATTGAACAAGTATAATCAAATTGTCCAGATTTACAAGATAATTTCTTACGGCCATCAACATAAATTTCATCAATGCCCGAAGAATATATCATACGAACATCATCAGCCCAAATTGTAGCACCTAATTCAACTGTATTGGCACGATAGTTAGGATAATTGGCTGCTGAAATTATCACATTACATTTCTCTGGTTTATCGTTTGTAAGATATTTAATAGGAATTTTTATTTCAGTCCATTCATTAAATCTCTCTTTACTACGCCACATAGCCTCAGCAACTTGAGTTGCTTGAACTGCCGTACCACATTCATTAGCATCTGCCACCAAACGAATATCCGACTCCTCGTCATAGTGAGTAGTTGATGTACATCCATTATTCTTATTCTTATAACTATTACCTGTCGAGGTTCCTTTCCATGAATAAAAAACAATATGAGCATTTTCATTGCCACTTGATGTACGTTTGATCCAAACCGCAATAGTGTCAGGGCGGAAAGAAAATTGCATACCACCATCAGTACCTGCAGTAGCTGACCCTGTATTCAATCCATCAATAAAACTCCAAGGTTTACCCAAGGTTAACCAAGCTGGACTAGTTTCAGTAATACCTGCTGCACCTACTTCTGTATTTATCGCTTTAGCACAATAAGTTCCACTATGAGCATTACCATCAGGAAAGACCATATTAGCTCCAGCTGTAATACCAACAACCGTTTTCTTAATATTAGATGTATTCCAATTAACAGGTCGCTGACCATCCTCAAAATTATTCAACGCATCATGCTCCCAATTTTCAAAACTCGAGTTTGGCAACTGTTGTGAATTAAGAATTGAGAATTGAGAATTGAGAATTAACAAAAATAGTAATCCAATTACAAATAAAAATCTTTTTTTCATATTATCAATTTAATTATATATTTCTTTTTCAACAAAATAACGCCACAAAATGGCAAAATACTACAACATGCAAATTTACAAAAAAAGTACCATTCATTCTACACTATACAACAAGCACTCTACTGAATGGCAACATAAGGCCACTGAATGGTAACATTAACAAAAAAACATCACAAAAACAAATATATCAATATTTTTTCGTATCTTTGCGAAATATTTTAATTAAATTCCCAAATAATATTCAAAAACAAAAAATTAAATGAAAAAACTACTAACTTTCGTTGCTCTAATAGCAATCATTAATTGCACTTACGCACAAGTAACTTGCTCTACCATAGCAAGTATTCGTGCTCAAAAAAACAACACCGAAGTACTATACACAGGTACAGCCACTACAACATTTTATGCCATGGGTGGTATCTTAATCGAAGATGAAACTGGTTATTTATTCGTCAAAGGAAGCACTTTAGGCGAATGGGGCTCTGCAAAAGTAAAAACCAATATGAAAATTAGCAATATTTATGGTATTTACAAAACTGCAACCGACGAAGAAATGTCACAAATACACGTAGAATTTGTAGAAGACATAAATTCAATAAAAATCGTATCAGAAAATGCTACTTTCAACATAACTGATGTTGCACTCAATAATCTATTAGCCAACCCAGAATCATACGAGTGCCAACCTATTAGATTAACCAATATTGACGTTACAAGCACTGGATGGTCTTATTACATTGGCTCTGGCAATCTAGAAATTGCACTCGTACCAGGTTTCGGAGTTACGATACCATCACGAGGCACTTTCGAAGGCTACTACGGCAACGACGGAACAAAAGGTTTCATAATACCTTCAGCAGAACACGTAACCGCTACTGCATACGGCACTTTAATTGAACTTAAAAACGCTTACGAAACAGAGGCTCCTAATTCTTTAGAAATAATCGAACCTATGGTCGTAAATTACGTTAAGACCAATCCCGACAACTCATTAAATGTATATGTTCAACAAACCGACAAACAACAAACAACTGCTGGCGTAGTACTCCAGATTGCCTCTTATTCAGAAACAATTGAAGTTGGCGATAGCATCAAAGGTGTGAAAGGTTTATTCTCTGCATTCCAAGCCGATGACTACGGAAAAATACTCAAGGGCTCAACTATTACCATAAATGAAGAAGAAGCTAAGTTAATCGAAATAATCAACAAAGGCAATTTAACAGAAACAAACAAAATCGACGACCTCGAATACATCGTCAGCTATGGTGCTAAAAACTACGAAGCTATATTCTCTATATCTCCTAAGGGTACAATAGCAAAAAAAGAAAATAAATACATACTCCAAAAAGAATCACAATACGTAATTCTAGAAGGTATTGACTTCAGCAAATATGAAGGCGAAACAGTAGCTGTTGCTGGCGTTATTGACGCCGGCATCCTAAATCCAGGCGAAACAACAATAATCGTCCGTAACGAAAAAGACATCATCGCTACAAACTACAAATTCAACAACATAGCCGAATTAAAAGCCGCAGGCGAACCACTAGCCACCGGAGTTACATACACACTTTCTAACAACGTATTAGTTACACATACTCACTCTTGGATAATAGAAGACTTAAGAATGACCATATATGCAATGATTGTACAAGACGAAACAGGTGGTATGTACATCGAATCACAAAGCAAAATAAACGTTAGCGCAGGCGACTCAATCAATGGCATCTTTGGCTCATACCACGGATACATTACTCTACAAAATGCAAATTCACTCAGCATTGTATCTCAAAACAACCTCGAAAACATCGTTGCCGAAGAAGTTACAATGCAAACTCTTGCCGCTGAACCAGAAAAATACGCAAACACAGTAGTTAAAATGGTAGGCGTAGGACATGGTCAACGACAAGTAAATAATCAAGGTAATATTCAACAAGAAAAATACCTCTACCAAGGCAAAGACACTATGATTTACGAAATATGGAACTACAACCTATACGATAGCAACGACATGATTGGTGTATTTGATTATGGCAGCTATTTACCATTCAGTTTCATTCCTCTCGGACAAGAATACATTACAAAATCTAACCTAAACCCAACCAGCTTAGAATATACAAAAGGAAACAATATTATCATTTGCAACGGAAATATTCTAATTCCTCAAGCCGATAACATAGAAATCTACAACCTAAATGGTCAATGTGTTAAACAAACAAACAACAATACTATAAACATTACCAACTTACCTAAAGGATTGTATATAGTAAAAAGCAAAGTAAACAACGAAATAAAAACAACTAAAATAATAACCCACTAAAATTAAAATTTCATGAAAAAGTTTTTTGCAAAAACATTAACTATCATCACACTCGTGTGCGCATGCACATCGTGCGAAAATCCAACAAATCCTGAACCTGACGAAGGACAAGATCCAGAATCAGAAAAAGCTACTCTACTCTCTATTATTGCAGAAGATGAGGCTACATTCTCAGGTATTTCAAACAATGGTAAATGGGCTGTAGGCTATGCTTTTAACAACAATGACAACGCAGGGTTCTCCATCGCAGCATCTATTTGGAATCTCGAAACCGGAGAACGCACTATCCTAGCTGACCCAGAAGCAGGAATGTCCGAAGCCAACTGCATAAACAACGAAGGAACAATAATCGGTGGTGCATACTTGAACGAACCTGCATACTACAAAGATGGATTATGGAATAAATTAGAAATACCAGAAGGCTATACTATGGGTAGTGTATCTGCAATGGCCGAAGCAAATGGAGAGTTAATCTTCGTAGGACACGTACAAGATGGACCTGATGCCCAAAGTATTGCTGCTGCAAAATGGGTTAATGGCGTATATGAAAGGGCTAACCCTAATTCTCTTCGTCGCGACCGTCTCGGTGAAGCTGCCAATGTAAACACTTGCTATGACATCTCTGAAGATGGTAGCGTAATTATGGGTAGCCTCGAATTCAATAGCTACACCAACATGATTCCATTCATTGTTACTCCAAACGAAGCAACTACTATCAACACCGAAAATGAAGCAAATCAAAATGCAAGCTTCATACTTTGGCCAAAAATGAGTGCTAACGGAAAATACGTCACAGGAAAATACCGCCACGTAATATTTAATGAAGGTAGCACTACTCCTTCAACAGACATTTACCAAGCTTGCCTATACAACGTAGAAACCAAAGAATTCCAAATCTTCGAAAAAGAAGGTGTTGAATGGGGAGGTTGGGATGTTGACAACAACGGCATCGTTTATGCCAACTCGCCTGTAACAGAGCGTCCTATCCGTCAAGGCTACGTCATTACAAATGGCAATGTTGTAGAATTGGAACAAATGCTTATCGAAAAAGGTATTACAGAAGGACAAATTAACGCAGCCTCTGCACCTGCCGAAGAAGAATATGACAACAAACTCGGTACAATCATTGCTGTTTCTCGCGATGGTAAAACAATTATCGGTTGCGCAGGTAAAACAACAAAATACAACTGGGTAGTAAAATTCAATTAATTAATAAGATGAGGCTGTGTCAAAATGAAAATTTTGGCTCAGCCTCTTTTAGATGCGTCAGAATGCCTAAAGTGCAAGGCGTTGAAATTTAAGCTGAAAGGAGTGTACTGAAGTACAAGACTGAAGCTTAATATTGAAGTCCGTCTTTAAGCGAAAGCAGAGTCAAGTTCACTTGAACTATGCTGAGTGTTGACGGACTCGATAAAATCAAAACAACGCAGCAATTTGAGCATTATGACACATCGTCATTTTTTACACATTAAATTATGGCAAAAAAAATACTCCTATTATTATCAATCATCAATGTGCAATTCTGCATAGCACAAAAAGCAACACTAACACCTCTTCTCGAATTAGACAACGCTGCTATTACTTCTATTTCAGAAAATGGTGAATGGGCTTGTGGCTCTGCATTTAACAACAACGACAATGCAGGTTATCAAAGCAATGCCTCTAAATGGAATCTTAAAACTGGCGAACGCATATACCTCGTTTCTAAAGAAGAATTAGATGCTGCACAATCTGATGCTTTCGCAATCACAAACGATGGAGCTATCGTTGTAGGTCAATACCTACACCAACCAGCATATCACTTAAATGGACAATGGCACACCCTCGAATTAACTCAAGGGTACACCATTGGTGAAGCTCGTGGAATCGCATTTATTGACAATGACACCATAATCATTGGCCGAATATTCGATGGTTTAGGCTACCAAAAAGTTCAATCTGCAAAATGGGTAAATGGCAAATTTGAATCTTTCTCTGATATAATCCCTCGCGAATATCAATACAACGAAGACAAAAAAATGGCTAACCAAATCACAGGAATATCTACCGACGGCAGAATTTTGTTAGGTGCAACCGACCCTATGTGTTGGCCAGCTCGCACTCCTTTCATAATAAAAGACGGCGAATTTAAACTATTATCAATCAACAACAGACCTGAATTTGCTAATTATCACTATGGCGCTGACTTCTTTAAAGAAGAAAAAATGAGCCATAATGGTAAATATATTACATTCTCTTTCTTCGGTCACAACTCTCACATACCATGTGTTTATGATGTAGAAAAAGACGAATTCAGAATTCTTACTGAAGCCCCAGCAGAAACCGGAGGTAATGCCGTTGACAATATTGGAAACGTTTACTATGCTGGACCTATGACTACTGGTTTCGAACGTAAATCATACGTTACTATAGACGGAAAAGCAACTCAGGTAGATAATATTTTGATAGAAAATTTTGGTATCACCCAAGAACAAATTGATGCAACATGCGCCGACCCAGATTTAACTGGAAGCATTCGGTTTATTTATGATGTCGCTGCAGACGGAAAAACTATAATCGGTTCTGCTGGTTATGGCACTGGTGGATATAACTGGGTACTAAATTTACAATACTCTCTCTTTGACGAAATACCAGATGCAATAGAAAAAATTGAATTCAATAATCTTACAACATACTATGCTAATGGTTACATCAATATATTAGGCAATACCGACTATATTGAAATTTACAATATCAATGGAAATTTAGTTTTATCACAAAAAACAGAAAGCAATGAAATAAAAACAAATTTATTGAAAGGTGTATATATTATAAAACTATACAACAATAATAAAATAACAACAAACAAACTTTTAATCAAATAACATTATGAAAAAGCTATTATCGTATGGATTAATAGTTATTATTAATCTTATTCTTGCAACAACAAACACATTTGCACAAGAATATGTTGAACTCGACAAAATTAGTGATATACGTGCACAAAAAGAAGGCACTTACGTATTTTATACAGGTGAAGCAATTACAACTTTCTATAGCTCTGGCGGTATCTTAATTCAAGACAAAACTGGCTCTATCTATGTGAAAAGCTACGACTTATCAAAAGCTTGCACTGCCCCTGCCAATGCTGGTTTCCCTAACCAAAAAATCACAGCTATCGCAGGTGTTTTTCACAAAGCAGTCACTAATGAGGAAATGACTCATATTCAAATTGAATATGATACAGATGCCTACGACATTGAAGTATTAGAAAAGAATGTTGATTTCACAATCACCGACGTTGCACTCGAAGACTTGATGGCTGATCCTATGAAATATGAATGTCAACCAATTCGTCTAAATCAAGTTACTGCAACAATTACTGATTACACAAAATATTTTAAACTTGACGACAAAGAATTAATCATCTCAACAGGACAAATGGGTGAAGCTATGGACGTACCTGCAGAAGGAACATTTGTAGGATACTATGGTAATAATGGCACACAAGGTTTCATTATTCCTGATTCTAAATACATAACACCTACTGCATATAAAAGTGTCTATGATATTAAACATTCAGGAAAAACAGGCATCGCACTTGGTATCTTAGACCCTGTATTGGTAAACAGAGTTGTTAAAAATACCGATGGTTCTACAACTCTTTACATTCAAGAAGACTATAGCTACTGGGGAACTTACGGCACTACTGTAATTGTAGAAAATCTTATCGCTAATGTACAAGAAGGAGACTCTATTATTGGCGTGCGTGGATATGTAACACCATTCTCTGTTGTAGATGGAAAAATATACGGTTCAAAAATAGAACAAAAAGGCGATTTGGGTGCTAACATACAAATTCTAAGTAGCAATAATACACTTAATGCTCAATCTGTACAAGAACTCGAATACATAAAAGGCGAAGCTGCTCGAAACTACGAATCTACACTATGCTCTTCGCCTACAGGCGTAATAGTAAAACATGGAGATAAATACTTCTTACGAGTGACTCACACAAACACTAATGAAACTGACTCTGTGTATATTGATGGCGCTGATTTCTCTTCTCTAATCGGAAAACAACACGCCGTAATTGGTGTAGTTGATGCCGGAATTGTAAATCCTGGTTACACAACATTCGTTCTACGTTCAATAAACGACATCGTAAAAGACAACTATCAATTTAACAGCATTGGCGAATTAAGAACTGCTGGAAAACCTCTTGCTTCTGGCGTAACTTACGAATTAGTAAATCCTGTTTTAGTAACATTCAAACGCTCATATTCTGTTGACGATGTAGATCTTATCGGAGTTCATGTACAAGATGCAACTGGCGGTATATACATAAAAAAACAAATCAGTGATAACGAACAATTTGAAATCAATGCAGGCGACTCTGTAACTAATTTCAAAGGTTTATATGTAACAACTGGCAGAGCCGTAATGCTCGATTTCTCTGACATATACAACTTAGAGGAAGATTCATACAAAATAATTTCTAGCGGTAACAAAATTGATGCAAATCCTGACGAAGTAACTATTGCTGAATTAGCTGCAAATCGAAATAAATATTCAAGTCGTGTTGTTAAACTTACAAATGTTCTACATGGAGATACTACACACACTCCTTGGTGGGCTTCAGGTTATCCTGTAACCGAATATTACTTATACCAAGAAGGTTGCCCTGAACGCATGTTCTATTCTTCTTGGAAATACCCTCTCTATGAAAAAAATAACATCGTAGGTATATTCGATGAAGGTTGCGACAATGAAGGCTTTACTATAATCCCTCTCAGTGCTGCTCATATCACTGACGCATCTAACTCTGATGCAACTAATGTAAATCAAATAACTTCAGAAAGTATTTCTCTTGCATACAACAACAATACAATTTTCTTATCATCTAAAGTTGATGCTATAGAAATATACAACACAAATGGTGCATTAGTTATGAGAGAAGTTGTAAATTCAACTAATATATCTGTTAACCTTACAAAAGGAATTTATATCGTACGCTTATTCAATAATGGCGAAATTACAACTAATAAAATAGCCATCAAATAATAACACATAAAATTTTAATATGAGAGTCGAAAATCAACAATAAACTGTTGATTTTTACTCTCATTTTATAAAACACTACAATTATGAAAAAAACATTAATCCTATTATTACACATTGTAAATTGCTTATTCTGTATAGAATTATGTGCAGAAGAAAAATACACTGGCAAGTTTGTAAACATGACCGCCACTGATGCTGCTGAAGTATATGCGCTTTCAGAAAATGGTCAATGGGCATGTGGCGCACACTTTGCAAATGGTGATATGAATCAAGCTTTCTATGTCTATGGCTCTATTTGGAACACACAAACAGGCGAACGTATTTATCTAGAAGAAGACCCTACAATACCTTGTGCAACATATTGGGTAAACAACGAAGGCACATTTGCTGCAGGAGCTCATTACGACCAACCCGCTTATTACATAAATGGATTATGGCACTCTTTAGAAATGCCTCGAGGTTATGATAATGCTGTCGGAGAAGTTAGCGCTGTAGGGTTCAACGACAATGGAGATACTATCATGATTGGCTGGGCTTATACCGCTGCTACTCGTGGCACTATCATGAGATGGATAAACGGAGAATTAGATAAAGAATTTAAATATCGCAACACAGTAAGAGAATGGGAAACCAAAGCTGAAATGGAACGCACTCGTGGACTATCAAAAGACGCTAAAGTGTATCTCATATCTCTCGATCACTGCTTATTACCCGTAAACGGAGGTGGCAATTTACCTACAACATACGTAATGACAGAAGATACAACAATAATAATTGAACGTAGCATAAAAGGCTACGACCGCGTTTCTTTCGTAAGTGGAGCAGAATTAAGTCGCAATGGTAAATGGGTTGTTGGTAGCATATATGGCGTAGGACTAACACCCGAAGATGGAGAAGGAGCCATATCATTCCTTTATGAAATTGAAACTGACAGACTACAAATACTTGAAGGCCGTGAACAAGGCATGATGGCATGCACAGTAGATGATTATGGACGAGTACTATATTGCAGAGGAGGCGGAGGCACTCCACTTCGTAAACCTTTTGTGAAAAGAGAAAATGAATTCATCCCATTAGAAGAGATTTTAGTAAAATACGATGGTATCACAGCAGAACAAATAGATGCTATAATGACTGATGAAGTAGAAGAGGCAGGCGAAGACGACTTAGGAACACTATACGATGTATCAGCTGATGGACGTACAATTTTAGGATGCGGTGGACCTGCTAAAAAATACAACTGGGTAGCTCACCTATCACATAGTGTCCATGATATGGATCCTAATGTAAACGACACTCCTATTTCGTATAATAATCTTGCTGCTTTTTACTCTGCAGACAATATTATTTTATCAGGTATGGTAGATAAAATAGAAATATACGACCTAAAAGGGAGTCTCGTAATGCAAGAAAATATATCATCGGCATTTCTACCAACCAACTTAAAGAATGGTATTTATGTTATAAAACTTTATAATTATAAAACAAATACAATTACTACAAGCAAAATTGTAATCAAATAATCAATCAAAATAAAAATTTAATAAACTATAAAAAAAGTGTAAAGATAATATTATCATTTACACTTTTTTTTGTAACTTTGCAATCTAATTTATAAATCGGAGGAATTTACTCCATATTTCAATAACCATTTAATAATTAACAATTAATGAAAAAAATTACAACACTTTTGTGCATTGCTTTATGCATAATCAGCACACTCAACGCACAAACAAAGCCAAAAGGTGTCTTCATGAACCTTTATGCCGAAGACATGGCTCAACCTAATGCAATTTCTGAAAATGGCAAATGGGCTGTAGGCTCATCTTTTTGGTCAGGAAATGAAAATCAAGTAGGAACAATTAATGCCTCTAAATGGAATCTTGAAACTGGCGAACGTATCTATTTAGTGAAAGAAAACGAATTTAGTGATGCACTTTGCATAACTAATGATGGTACTCTTATCGGAGGATCATATCTTGGTCAACCTGCATATAACCTCAATGGAGAATGGCACGTACTACCTATGCCACGTGGATATACTGAAGGCAGCGGCGATGTAGTTGCATTAACTATAGTCAACAATGATACTATCATGATTGGTAACATTTTTGCAGGAATGGAATCTGGAAAAATCATCCGTTGGAAAAACAGCAAAATAGATAATGAATTTGAATACCGCCAACATACACGCTGGAAAGAAATATCAGATATGGAAATTCTTGCAGAAATGGAAAAAGTTAGAGGTATGTCAATTGATGCCGAGCGCTATTTAATTTCTTTAGACCACAATCTTATGCCTACAGCAATGGGAGGAAATATGCCTACCACATACGTACAAATAGGTAGCGACAAGAATTATGATGTAACAATAATTGACCGCGAATTTGACATCTATGACCTCGTTTCATTCGTTGAAGAAGCTACAATGAGTTTTAACGGAAAACATGTATGCGGACGTATTCATGCAGTACCTCGTGATGGGTATGAGGCACCAGAAGCACCATCTATATCATTCACATACGATGTAGATAAAGATGAATTTGTACATTATGGTGACATCAAAGAAACCGGTCGATATGCAGGAGCATCTTGCATTGACAATAATGGACATGCATTCTTTAAAAGTATAGATGGTAATACTCCACTTGGAAAACCTTATATCTACCAAAACAATGAATTCATTGAATTAGAAAAAATACTTCTTAAATATGAAGGCATCACTGAGGCTCAAATTGACGCCATAATTACAGACGAAGTAGAAGGCTCAGATGAGGATGACTTGGGCATAGTTTGGGCAGTATCGGCAGACGGAAAGACACTTATCGGTGCAGGCGGAGCTCTAAAAGGACATATTTGGTGTGCTAAACTAGAATGCTCTCCATACGATGTTGATGCTTATACAAATGTGGAAAATGTTACTTACGACAATATTGCTGCTTATTATGCTAATGGTATGATTACACTTTCTAACAATGCTGATATGATTGAAGTTTACAGCATTACAGGAGCAAAAGTTATGAGCCAAGTTGTAGAAAACAACTCTATCAAAGCTAACCTTCGTAATGGCATTTATGTTGTTAAAATCTATAATGGCAACGATATTGCTACTAGCAAAATTATTGTAAAATAAAACTATAGAAGCTATAGTGACTATAGAAACTATAAAAACTATAGAAGCTATAGTGACTATAGAAACTATAGAAGCTATAGAAACTATAATTTCTGTAGTAACTAAAATAAAAAACTCCCAATTCGATTAAATTGGGAGTTTTTTATTTTAAAGATTATGTAAATTAGTCTTCTGTTTGTGTAGCTTCGTATTCTTTGAGGAGTTTGTCTTGAACGTCGCCTGGGCAAAGTTCGTAAGAAGCAAATTTCATAGAGAATGAGGCACGACCACCTGAAAGTGAGCTCAATGCTGTTGAATAGTTAGAAAGCTCTTTCAAAGGCACTTTAGCCATAAGTTTTTCGAAACCTTTAACAGATTCCATACCCATGATGATAGCGCGACGACCTTGGAGGTCAGACATTACATCACCCATACGATCAGATGGAACCAATACTTCTACGTCATAAACAGGTTCGAGGATTTTTGGATTTGCTTCTTTGAAGGCTTGAGCAAATGCGTTACGACCTGCAAGACGGAAAGAGATTTCGTTAGAGTCAACTGGGTGCATTTTACCATCGTAAACGATAACGCGTACGTCGCGAGCGTATGAACCTGTAAGAGGGCCTTGTTCCATACGGTCCATGAGACCTTTCATAATAGCAGGCATGAAACGAGCATCAATAGCACCACCGACGATAGAGTTAACCATTACAAGTTTGCCACCCCAATCGAGTTCAACTTCTTGAACGTCGCGAGATTGAATACGATATTCTTGACCGTTGAATTTATAGATTTCTTTAACTGGTTCGCCTTCTACGTAAGGTTCAACGATAAGATGAACTTCACCGAATTGACCTGCACCACCTGATTGTTTTTTGTGACGATAGTCGCTACGAGATGCGCGAGTGATAGTTTCGCGATAAGGGATACGTGGTTCGAGATATTGGATTTGGAGTTTATCGTTGTTTTCGATACGCCATTTGAGAGTACGGAGGTGGAATTCGCCTTGACCAGAAACGATAGTTTGACGAAGTTCTTTACTTTGTTCGATAACCCAAGTTGGATCTTCTTCGTGCATTCGAGTGAGGATTTCGTTGAGTTTTTCTTCTTCACCATCAGTTACAGGTTTGATAGCACGACGATATTTTGGTTCTGGATATTGGATACCAGGGAAGTCGTATTCACAACCTTTAGCGTTGAGAGTGTTACCTGTGCGAGTATCTTTAAGTTTAACAGTAGCACCGATATCACCAGCTACGAGTTGTTCTACTTCGATGCGGTTTTGACCAGCAACGCAGAAGAGTTGAGAGATACGTTCTTTACCACCATTACGAGAAATGTTAGTAAGGTCATCACCTTTTTTAAGAGTACCGCTCATAACTTTGAAGTAAACAACTTCACCGATATGAGGTTCAACAGAAGTTTTGAATACGAAAATTGATGTTTCGGCATCTTTATTAGGAGCAACTTCTTCGAGGTTTTTAGTTACAGGTTTTGGCATATCGTCAACGAAAGGCACGACATTACCGAGGAATTCCATCAAACGACGCACGCCCATATCTTTGCCAGAGCAGCAGCAGAATACAGGGAAAATGTCACGACCGATAAGGCCTTGACGGATACCTGAACGCATTTCGTCTTCAGTGAGCGAACCTTGTTCGAAGTATTTATCCATAAGAGTTTCGTCGTTTTCAGCAGCAGCTTCAACAAGAGCATTGTGAAGTTCTTTTGCTTTATCAAGCTCTTCAGCAGGTATATCTAGAATTTCAGGAGCACCACCTTCTGGTTTCCATCTATAAAGTTTCATGAGGAGGACGTCAACTACAGCATTGAAACCAACACCGCAATTAACTGGATATTGAACTAACACAACTTTGTTACCAAAGCTCTCGCGAAGTTGTTCAACAGTTTGATCGAAATTAGATTTGTCAGTATCTAATTGGTTAGCGAGGAAAATAACAGGTTTTTTAGTTTGCTCAGTGTAACGGAAGTGGTTTTGAGTACCAACTTCGACGCCATATTGAGTATTAACGAGAATAAGGGCTTGGTCAGTAACACCAAGAGAAGTAATAGCACCACCCACAAAGTCATCTGAACCTGGACAGTCAATAATATTCAATTTTTTACCTAACCATTCAGCGTGAATCACAGTAGGGAATACAGAATAGCCATATTCCATTTCAACAGGGAAATAGTCAGATACTGTGTTTTTACCTTCGATTGTACCGCGACGTTTTATAACTCCACACTCATAAAGCATAGCTTCCACGAGTGTGGTTTTTCCAGAGCCAGAAGCACCCAATAAAGAGATGTTCTTAATTTCATTAGATTGATAAACTTTCATAATATTTTAGATTTTTAGTAGCGATAAACGAGTAGCAATACTACCCTATTCGCTGGTTATTATTTTTATTATTTAGACATGAAGACAAGAAAACATGATTTTTTACACTCGTAACCCGAAGGCTCTTGCATCTCGTGTCTATTGTCTTGCATCTCATTTTTGCGACTGCAATTTAGTAATATTTTTGCTATCTGGCAAATTATTTTTTATGTTTTACAATAGTTTTTTGATAATTTGTAAGATATATGTATTTTTTACAATAAGTTCACTCAACTATATAATTTACAACATTTTGAGAATTGAAAATTGAAAATTGAAAATTGAGAATTAAATATTTTATTTGAACTTTTTCTTGTTTTTTTGTTTTTTGTTTACGGTTTACGGTTTGCGATTTTGCGATTTTGTAGTTTTGAAACTGCAAAACTGCAAAACTGCAAATGGGAATATTGAAGCCTTTTTGGATAAAAATAATTGAAAAATACACATTCTAAGTGTGTGCCAGTTTATGACGGTTTCGTTGCTTGCAGTTTACTTAAAGGTAGGGTTGACTATCTTGAAAATAATACACACTAAGAATGTGTATTTTGTAATGATTACAAAAAAATACCACTAATTATATATAAGAAAGGCTACCCCATTTCACAATGAGGTAGCCAAAAATATATACTTAAATGAAGAAAAGAAATTTATTTTACAATTACTTTAGTTGCTTTATTATCGACATAGACAACATATATGCCTCTTACAGGTACTGCGATAGTCGCCTTGCCTGCATAGATATGTCCATCGCCAATGTGTGCTCCTGTGACAGTGAATACTCTAACTATAGAGTTATCAGTTGTACTAGTAATTACAATGTTTTTATTTTCTGTTGTCACAACAAAATTGTTTTCTACCTTATCAATAGATACTAATATTGATTTTACTACGACACGGCAAGTTGCTGTAAGGTTAGAGCCATCGGTTGTTGCCACTGTGACTGTTGCTTCACCTACGCCTATTGCTACTACTTTACCATCTACTACGGTTGCAATAGTAGAATCGGAAGTTGACCATGCGATTGCAGGGTTAGTAGTGTTTGTAGGTAATACAGTTGCAGTAAGAGTAAATTCTTCACCAATATGAGCTTCTTTTTCTACAATATCAAGAGCGATAGATGTAGCGAGAATTGGTTTTACTACGACACGGCAAGTTGCTGTAAGGTTAGAGCCATCGGTTGTTGCCACTGTGATTGTTGCATCACCTACGCCTATTGCTACTACTTTACCATCTACTACAGTTGCAATAGTAGAATCGGAAGTTGACCATGCG
>JAFTSS010000042.1 GCA_017467185.1 Paludibacteraceae bacterium
TTATTCATATCTTTCACATTTCGTATTGCATGATCGTGATAACGAGGTTGCCAAGCAAAATCTCGATCAATTTGATGAACCTGTTTACTTACTGCCGACTTCAATCCACGAACAAAAACCGACAACTTCGGCAAACGTCTCGCACGCAAATCTTTGGCGAATCGCTCCTCCAATGTAGGGACGCAGCGCGCTGCGTCCTGTCGATCGCCAGATCGAACAATTTGGGCGGAATCCACAATATTATCCGATTCAGAATCTATAACATCAACTAACAAATGTAGGTGATTAGGCATAATCACAAATTGTAATATTTCAATATAAGGATAATGCGAAGAAATACCATTCAATTCTTTCAACAAAATCTTACCAATTTCCGACAATTGCATCTCTTCGTTTTGAATCATACCGAAATAATGTTTCTTATCACGTGTACATATTGTAATAAAATACATTCCTTCGTTATATTCTATCCATGATGCTCGAGGTGTTTTTCGCTGAAAAATTTGCATTTTTGTTTTTTTTGTTTTTTTGTACTCGCTTCGCTCGTTAGGACGTAGCACGCTGCGTCCCTACATTACTTGATTGTAGATGATGTTTTTCTTGTTTTCAACCTTACGGTTGATAGGACGCAGCACGCTGCGTCCCTACTGGAGCGCAAAGGTAGCAAGAATATTTCATATATCACAACTTTTTCTCAAAAAAATAGGCTTCTACCCCCCCCCCCATTAACTATTTTTAACATTACACAACACAAAAAAAGGACGTAGCATGCTACGTCCTTACTATTTTATATGTAATCTGAATTACTCTACTATTTTCTTGAACAAGTTCTTCATATTCACTTCGGCACCGATGATAGCGTGCAAATCGCTGATTGCTACACGTTGTTGTTCCATTGTGTCGCGGTGACGGATTGTTACGCAATTATCTTCCAAAGTTTGGTGGTCAACTGTAACGCAGAATGGAGTACCCACTGCATCTTGACGACGATAGCGTTTACCAATTGAGTCTTTTTCGTCGTAAGCACATTTATAATCGAATTTCAAGTCGTTCATAATTTCACGTGCTTTTTCTGGAAGACCATCTTTCTTAACCAATGGCATAACGCACACTTTCACAGGAGCCAACACTGCAGGCAATTTCAATACCACGCGGCTATCGCCACCTTCGAGTTGTTCTTCTGTATAAGCCGACGACATGATAGAAAGGAACATACGGTCAACACCAATTGATGTTTCAATAACGTATGGAGTGTAGCTTTCGTTAATTTCTGGATCGAAGTATTTAATGTTTTTACCAGAATATTTTTCGTGACTCGACAAGTCAAAGTCAGTACGCGAGTGGATACCTTCTACCTCTTTGAAACCGAATGGCATTTGGAATTCAATGTCAGTAGCAGCATTTGCATAGTGAGCCAATTTATCGTGATCGTGGAAACGATATTTTTCATCGCCAAGACCGAGTGCTTTGTGCCAACGAAGACGGAATTGTTTCCAGTGTTCGAACCATTTCAACTCTTCGCCTGGACGAACAAAGAATTGCATTTCCATTTGTTCGAACTCACGCATACGGAAGATAAATTGACGAGCAACGATTTCGTTACGGAACGCCTTACCTATTTGACAGATACCGAAAGGTACTTTCATACGACCTGTTTTTTGCACATTAAGGTAGTTAACAAAAATACCTTGAGCAGTTTCAGGACGGAGATAAATCTTCATTGCACCATCGGCAGTAGAACCCATATCAGTAGAGAACATGAGGTTAAATTGACGCACGTCAGTCCAGTTTTTAGTACCAGAAATAGGACAAACAATTTCGCAGTCAACGATGATTTGTTTCAACTCAACCAAATCGTTAGCCTCCAAAGCTGCAACAAAACGAGCATGGATAGCATCACGTTTAGCCACATTTTCCAACACGCGTGGGTTAGTTTGGCAGAACATTTCGCGGTCGAACGATTCGCCAAAACGTTTAGCCGCTTTTTCGCACTCTTTATTGATTTTCTCGTCAAACTTAGCCAAGTGGTCTTCAATCAAAACATCGGCACGATAGCGTTTTTTAGAATCTTTATTGTCAATCAATGGGTCATTGAAAGCATCAACGTGACCAGAAGCCTTCCATGTTGTAGGGTGCATAAAAATTGCGGCATCGATACCTACCACATTTTCGTGAAGGAGCACCATACTATCCCACCAATATTTTTTGATGTTATTTTTGAGTTCAACACCATTTTGTCCGTAATCATATACGGCACCTAAACCATCATAAATCTCACTTGATGGAAAAACAAATCCATACTCTTTACAGTGAGCAACCAATTTCTTAAATACCTCTTCTTGTGAAGCCATAACTTTACCAATTCATAATTCATAATGCATAATTCACAATTAGAAACAAACGCATCAAATTTGAACTAATTAACATTACAAATTATATTTTAAAAATTATATTTATATATTTATAAATCAATAATTTAATTCACACTTACAATTATGCATTGTGCATTATGCATTGTGCATTCTTATAGATTGCAAATTTACAAAAAAAATACGAAATACACAACCCTACACACCAACACATCTTCCCCTATCCCTTATTCCCTATTCCCTTATTCCCTATTCCTTGTTCCCTATTCCTTATTCCTTATTCCCTGTTCACTATCCCCTATTCCCTGTTCCTTGTTCCCTGTTCCTTGTTCCCTATTCCCTGTTCCCTGTTCCTCATTCCTTAATCCAAGCAACTTTTCTATCCCACTTAGGTTTTGCGAGTTCGATGGCGACATAATCATTAAAATAACTATGCAATAATGCTTTAAATCGAGGTCCATGATTCATCTCGCGAGTGTGACATAGTTCATGCACTATAACATAATCAATCAATCGCTCAGGTAAAAGCAAAAGATAATAACTAAGTTTTATATCTTTTCGCGAAGAGCAACAACCCCACCGAGATTTTGCTGTATCAATTTTCAAAGAATTATAACTTAAGCCACAATGCTTTGACCAATATTCCAATTTCTGAGGCAACACGCATTCTGCTTCTTGACGCAAAAACTTCAACACTATCCGTTTTAATGCTTTTTGCGCTACATCTGCCTCTATATCAGTTCCAACTGGCATGTATATTCTTAATACTCCATCTTCTAATCGCGCAGCAAACACCTTAATTTTAGGATTTTCTTGATAACAAATTTCCACGCTAAATGTCAGTGTTTCAATCGGCTCATCAATTTTAAATTTACCTTCTCCACTTCGAGCTACTACTTTATTACGCAATTTTAATATGCGCTCTATCGTATCTTGCGACAAAGGAAATACGGTATTCTCAAACCCTGGAGGAACTGTAATTACTACCAAATTTTGGGTAACCTTAATAACCTTGCGCCGAGCCGTTGAACGAGTCCGCAACTGCACCAACCCTAACTCAGGATGTTCAATTGTAACAACCATTATTTTACAACCAAAAGACGGAATGTTTCATTCATATTTTCACCCGAAACCTTCACAATATATGCACCATTCGCTACTCCATCTAGATTAAATTCACAATCCATACCAGGCATAACTGCGCCTACATGTTCCGACTTAATCAACTGACCATTAGTGCTATATACCATTACATTTACATCATCACTTTCTCGCACAAAACCCACATTAAAAGCTCCACTTGTAGGGTTTGGATACAATATCATTGCCCCTGCACGTTCAACATCCTCTACTTCAGTGTACAATTGCATCAATTTCAACAATCCATTGTAAGCATCAACTTTACCATACCCCATCTCATTATTAGGCAAATCTACTCCTGTAAATTCATCACTACGTGCTGTCTTTACTAACACATCAACAACCTCCTCTGGAGTCAAAATTCCTCTATATTCAAGCCAAGTTGCAATAATACCAGCCACGTATGGAGTTGACATAGATGTTCCATCCATATATCCATAATAATGAGTTTCACCATTAAATTTAATTGATTGTTCTTCAATAAACATAGATGTGCCCATAACTCTTGAACTATTTGACACAGATGATACTACAGCCGAGCCTGGTGCCAGAATTTGAGGTTTCAAACGACCATCTACAGTAGGACCAATATTAGAGAAAGTGCAACGCTCACCTAATGTTTGCTTAAATTTATCATGCTCACGAGTTGTATATGCACCTACCGAAATTATACGTTTCCCAGTGCCACCAATCTCATTTACAGTATATTGATTATCTCCATCAACCCATCCTTCAAGTCCTTCATTAGTCAAACCACCAGTAGAACCATCAGCCCAAGCATGAACAATACCTCCATCTTGCGCTTTCAACTCAAAACCTACATACACACTATCGCTTGGCAATGCTAAAACATTAGGAATAAACATAATATGTGGTTTTTGATTTAATGGATTTATCTCTGTTGTAATCGTAAATTTTACATTTACTACATTTGTTTTGCCATCTTCGCTTTTTACTAATCCAAAAAATGATTTACCAACCTCTTCAGCTGTAGAAAAATAATCCGACTGATAAAGCATAGTATCGTTTTTTGCATCATAAACCAATGCTTTCAATGCAAAATTCTTATTAAACTCACCCCACATATCAATTGTTACTTGACGTGGAGATTTATAATAAAAATCAGCAAAAGATTTTACTAATGTGTCAGAATCAGAAAATTTCTTCATTATATGTATCTTGCGTTTAGCATCATTACCTACCGCACCACAAATAATTCTACCCTCGCCTTGCAACTCATCTAACACCATATCTAATGTTGATGTACCGTCATGAGGACCTGTTTGTTGCCCCAAACTCATATTAACCACAGCAGGACGACCTACTTCATCGGCATAATTAAAAATATACTCAACCGCATTAGCCAAAGATGTTGACACCTGTTGCATTCTATACGAAACTAATACAATACGAGATTCAGGAGCAACACCCGAGAACCCACATGAATATTGATTATTCGAACCAGCAGCAATACCGGCTACATGCGTACCATGACCGACATTATCTACTTGTGAATCATATTTTTGCTTAGCTAATTCAGCATAAGATTTATACTCTTTGCCATAATTAAATTTTTCAGGACGCGTACCCATTGATGTTTCTTGTTCCCAAACACGCTCAATACGCGATTTTGAACCATCAGCATTAAAAAAAGCTGGATGAGTATATTGAAAACCATAATCAACAATACCAATTATCACATTTTTACCTAAAAACGGACGTGTACTTTGATCAGTTCCTGCATGCACAAGATTCATACCTGTTTCTTTATGTGCTACATCCAACTGTGGATATAATGGGGTTGCCATTTCAATATAACGAATAGCATCCTCTTGTGCTAATGCTTCTAATTGATTAACAGGAATAGTAGCAGTTACTAAATTTAATGTTTCAAATTCGCTCTCAACAACGACACCATATTTATCTAATAATGCCAAATCAATAGACTCATTGAAATGTACAAAAGCCGAAATCGCATTTTGCAATTCATTATCAACACTTTGAGCTTCACATCTCATCTCTTTAGCGTCATTATCTAAAAGAAACGAACGTGTATAATTCGACAATTTACTTTGTGAATATGCACATACAGAACATATTAACACAATCAATAAAAATAAATTTCTTTTCATGATATGAATATTTTAACATTTTTTGTCTTATCTGTTACTGCATAACGAGCATCTACTCTATGCCCTACAACCCACACTATATCATCACCTGAAGTAAGCAACCAAAGTTGCTCTTTATCATTCATAGTAAACTTTTTATCTACAAAAAAATCACTCAATTTCTTACGCCCCTTCATGCCAAAAGGAATAAACCAATCACCTTGTTGCCAACGTCTTAATATCAACGGATATTGCAATTTATCAGCATCTAAACAGGCTACATTAGCCGATTTTATTACTTCAAAATTTGCTCTATCAATTTCCTTAATCTCTAATTTTATAGGCTCTTCAATTGAAAATTGTGTTTTATCTATAGTGAATTGTGCATTGTGAATTGTGCATTGTGCATTATGCATTGTACATTCAAGCTCTCCTCTTCCAATCACAATTCTATGCGTAGCTGAATAAAATTGTTTACCTGAAATATCATCTAAACTACGATATAATTGCATCACTACATCAGAAGAAAATCCATACTTACTCAACCAGATAAATAACAAAGTATCAACACCTTGATATTCTTCCAACTTCTTCAAATCAAATACAATACGTTCATTCTCAATCGTAACTACACTTTTATATGCCTCAGCGGCATAATTTTCAACTATACTCTGAGCAGATGCGATGAAACGCATATTATCTGCCATAGTATCAAGAAATGAAGGATTTATCTCTTCCAACTGAGGAATAACATTATGACGTATTTTATTACGGGTATAAATTGTCTCTAAATTTGTAGCGTCAATTCTATATTGCAACTCATACTCAGCGATATAATCCATTATCTGCTTACGCGATACATTCAATAACGGACGCACAATCTTACCCCGCAACTCAGCCATACCCGATAAGCCTTGCAATCCTGAACCTCGAGTAAGGTTTAAAAAAAATGTCTCAACCACATCATCGGCATTATGAGCCACTGCTATACGCTCACAGTACCACTCTTCAGCCATACGCTCAAACCATTCATAGCGCAAATCACGAGCTACCATTTCTATTGAGACACCCCGCTCTTTAGCTTCTCGCTCAGTATCGAAATCTATCTGACAATAGGGAGCTTGATATTTATTGGCTAAACCTTTCACAAATTCCGCATCACTATTAGAGTCCTCACCTCGAAGATGAAAATTACAGTGTGCTATAACGACAAAAAAACCTTCTCGATGCAAAGCGTCAAGCAATACCACCGAGTCAGGTCCTCCGCTGACAGCCACAAGCACGCGCTTTACTCCCGCCAACGATTTACACGACTGAATCTTCCTACGAATAAGCCTCATTCCCTATTCCCTGCTCCCTATTCCCTATTCCCTATTCCCTAATATCACGCTTCGCCGCCACCAAACATTGGAGGAATATAAGTACCACCATTGTTTGCTCCATTGTCTGTCTTAATTTTTCCAAACTGATTTTCGTATCTTGCAACATTATCTTGCAATGCAAACAAAAGACGTTTTGCATGCTCTGGAGTCAAAATGATACGTGATTTTACGTTTGCTTTTGGCGCACCAGGCATAATACGCACAAAATCAACAACAAACTCACTTGATGAGTGTGATATAATTGCCAAATTAGAATAAATACCCTCTGCTACTTCTGGGGTAAGCTCAATTTTTAATTGATTTTTGTCTTTATTTTCCATTTTACTTATTTTTTAAATATGAACAAAAAAACATGATTTCTATTTCAAAACAAATTATAATATTAAAATAAACAAAGTACATCCTAAATCCACACAAGACAATATAACCCAAACAAATTCATTACGATTATACAAAAGACCTAACACTTTACAAGTCCTGAAAGGACGATATAATCCAGACGGGGGTGCAACCCCCGGTAAAACAAATTACACATCAATAAGCCCTGCAAGGGCGACACCATCAATCATTAAGAATATATCGATCATCATATTCTATTTGATACACATCTAAAAATGTCTTATACTCTTCTCTAATCGATTGCTTATTATGATGCTCTTCCTGAAAACAAATATATTTCACTGTTTTCTCTAGCAATGTTGGACTTACAGAGAATGCACCATACCCATCTTGCCACGAAAACATTTTATAATTTGCCCCAATAGTTTTTATCCATTTACTACTACTAAACTTTATAACACGAACAAAATCCGCCAACGACATCGTTTTGGGTAACGATGCAAGAATATGTACATGATCACAACAACCTCCAACCACTATTGACACGCCACCGATATTTGTTATAATCCCCCCGATATACCCAAAAACAAGAGATAAGTCTTTTTTTTGTATTTTTACACTTGATGTTTTTATATGAAATATCAAATGAACATTTATTTTTGCTAAAGAACTTCCCATATTTTCATCACGTATCGTCCTTTCAGGACTCATCTAATAAATTGCACTTACCGGGGGTTATCCCCCCGTCTAGATTATATCGCTCTTTCAGAGCTTTTATAACAAATAGCATAAATCACAACAACACAAGAGATTCCTATTAAACTATTAATAAAAATTTATCAATACTCAAAATCGAAATCACTATCATCAACAAAGTAAGGTGTATCATCAAAAAAGTCATCTAAATCACGACGTTCTTTTTTAGTTGGACGTCCGAGACCTTTTGCGCGATTATTAGCTTTATCAAGTTTCAACATCTCCCAAAGTTCAAGTTGGTCAGGCGTAGTAACTTGCTGCATATATTCAGGAACGAGTTTTGCACCTAAACGATTTTGCGTTAGGGCCAATACTTTAAACGAAAAAATCACAGGTTGACGACGCACCTGAATAACATCCCCCACCTTAATCATTCGTGAAGGTTTCAGCGGCATACCATCAATCATAATGTGCCCCTTTTTGCATGCCTCCGCCGCAATCGAACGCGTTTTAAATAAACGCATTGCCCACAACCACTTATCTATTCTTACTTCGTTCATTTTAAAGATTAAAGCTTAGCATATAAGATTAGTGCCGAATGGTCTCTAAACTTTAAACACTAAACTCTCAACTATTTATTATTGTATTGATTCATCGTAATATTCAACCCTGCAAGACAGAAACTTTTGATTATATCACAAGCCACAGCGATACGTTTCGCCTTTTCTGCCTCTTGTTCAGCCGAAAATCTGCCAAGCACATAATCAACTTGACCACCAGGATGAAAATCATTACCAATACCAAAACGCAAACGAGCATAATTCTGAGTGCCAACAAGTTCTTGAATATTTTTCAATCCATTATGCCCAGCATCACTACCCTTACCTTTCAAACGTAAAGCTCCAAAAGGTAAAGCTAAATCATCGACAATAACTAATACTTGCTCCAATGGAATATTTTCTTGTTGCATCCAATAACGCACAGCATTTCCCGACAAGTTCATATATGTCGATGGTTTCAATAAGATAAGCTGATGACCTTTAACTTTTGCAGTAGCGACAGCCCCATAACGCTTATCCTCAAAAACAACATTGGACGCTTCAGCAAAAGCGTCCAATGTGTCGAATCCTATATTATGACGAGTGTGAGCATATTCGCTACCGATATTGCCTAACCCGACAATCAAAAACTTCATATAGATTAGTTACCTTTTGCTTGAGCACCACGAGCAGCACGAGTCAATTTAACTGCACATACAACTGCGTTAGAAGCATTGAGGAGTTCAAGGTTTTCGAATTCGAGAGCACGTACTTGGATAGTTTTACCAAGTTCGAGGCTTTCAACGTTGATAGTAAGGATTTCAGGAATGTTAGAGTAAAGAGCTTTAACGCGAAGTTTACGCATTTCAAGAGCCAATTTACCACCGGCACGTACACCAGCTGCAAGACCTTCGAGTTTAACAGGAACTTCCATAACAACTGGTTTATCTTCAGTTACTTGATAGAAGTCGATGTGAAGAACTTGGTCAGATACTGGGTGGAATTGGATTTCACGCATAACAGCTTTTACTTCTTTACCATCGATGTTAAGAGCTACAACGAAGATTTCTGGAGTGTAGATCAATTTACGAAGGTCAGCCATAGTTGCTGAGAAATGAATGTTTTCACCTACACCATAAAGTTCGCAAGGGATGCTACCGTTTGCACGAATTGCTTTTGTTGCTTTTTTGCCAAGGTCAGTACGAACTGTACCTTTCAATTCAAATGTTTTCATTCTTTTTGTTTGTTTTTAAAAATGTGTTACTCAAAATTTTAGCTTGCTTCACAGGGCTGAAATTTCCCATCACACGACTAGCGTGAAAAGCGGTGCAAAGTTACAATTTTTTTTTCAATCTACAAAATATTTCTCACTTTAATTTATACCCCAACTCCCTATTCCCTATTCCTTATTCCCTATTCCTATTCCTTATTCCCTATTCCTTATTCCCTATTCCCTATTCCTTGTTCCCTATTCCTTATTCCTTGTTCCCTATTCCTTGTTCCCTATTCCTTGTTCCCTGTTCCCTATTTACACAATCATAAAATCAGAAATAATAGAATCTGAAATATAAATTCCTCTATGGGTAAGGCTTAATCTATTGTTGATAATTTGCATATTACCAGCATTTACATATTTTTGAGCTTGACGCAGAAGTCTATCACATCGTACATCTCCAAATCGGATACGCAAATCCACCAAATCAACCCCAACTTTAGTCCTTAATGCAGTAAATACCAACTCATTAAATCTTTCATCTTCAGTCAATACTTCAACAGTTCTAATCGTATTAACCCAACTATTATCCCCATGTTTTAGTTGGACGAGCAAAGCGGAGGGGGGTAATAATTCCTCATTCCTAACGCCTAACTCCTCATTAATTTCCCCTTGTTCTCCACTCGCAATTTGGTCAACCACATTATTGTCCCCCTGTCTTAGGGGGACGAGCGAAGCGGAGGGGGTTAATAATTGTGCATTATATTTAATAGTATGCGCCACATTCGACCATCGTTTTTCACCATCAAAGGAGTGGGCGCTTGGTCCTAAACCTAAATAGCGCATTCCATGCCAATAACCAGAATTATGACGAGATTCAAACCCTTTTTTTGCATAATTGGATATTTCATATTGCTCATAACCAGCCTCACTCAATCGTTTCGACAACAAATCAAACATATCTGCAGCAACATCTTCATCCAAAGGTTTCAACCTATTCATCTCCATCAGTTTTGTTATCTTAGAATCTGGCTCAAACATAAGCGAATAAGCTGAAATATGCTGAACATCTAATTCCAACGCTTTATCTATTGAATAATTCAACGACTCGATTGTTTGCACTGGCAAAGCAAACATCAAATCAATTGTAATATTTTTAAAACCTGCACGTTTAGCTCGTTGCACAGCCTCAAACGCCTCATTTGCTGTATGCCTACGATTTAACCACTTCAATTCATCATCAACGAAACTCTGCACCCCAATACTCAATCTATTTATCGGCAATCCCCCATTATTGTCCCCCTGTCTTAGGGGGACGAGCGAAGCGGAGGGGGTCAATAATTGTGCATTGTGCATTTTGCATTCTGCATTATACATTGTACATTGTGCATTCAACGCAGTCAAATACTCTTCACTCAAATCATCAGGATTACACTCTATCGTAAATTCCTCAACTTCCGACACATCCCACCTCTCGGCAATAGCACGATATATTCTCGCCAATTCTTCAACACTCAACAACGAAGGTGTACCACCTCCAAAATAGATTGTCCGAATCTTATCTTCTCGAAAAAAATCAAGATAACAATCCATCTCCGCAATCAAAGCATCAATAAATTGCCCTCGAAGAGATAGATTAGTACCCGAAAGAAAATCACAATAGATACACTTCTGCGTACAAAACGGAATATGAATATACAATCCTGCCACTTATCACATATCTTCGATGGTTAAACACAATTTTATCAATTCATATTTTGAGAGAATTTTATCTTTAACATGTTGCACTTTCACATCAAACAAATCAGACTTAAATTCTTTTCTCTGCCGCTTAACCTCAACAACAACTGCTTGTTTTTTATCCAAACTCAAACCTACAATATCAATTTCACATTGTTCTTTTCCCTTCTTAGCCTCCCAATATGAACCTATTTCACCATATTCTCCACTTTCAATGAACTGTTGCTTGAAATAATCTTCCAAAACTTTACCAGAATACGTAGAATAATCAGTTAATATTATCTTCTCTAACATTGCAAATTGATTCATCTCAATCAAAGTGCGATTTCCTTCAAAATATCTAAACCAAAAACGCAAAAACATATCTGCGATTTCATACCTAACAGTTTGCGTTCCCTTTTTTGCAAAAATTGGCCTAACTTTTGTAATCACTTCGTATGTCTCTTCCAATTTTTTTAATTGCCCGCCAATACTTTTATCCCCCAAAACATTAACAATTTCAGCTTGAGTATTTAAACCATTTGAAATAGCATCAAGAATTGAAAAATATGTTCCATATTGTTTTCCGAACTCATCTATCAACAAATTTTTACCTTCATCTCGAAATGGAGAATCAGGATCGCAAACCGCATGAATAATTTTATTAACCGACAAAGCCTTTGCATCTACTAATAATTCAACATACTTTGGGATTCCGCCAGTTACAGCATAAAAAGCTAGCAAATCATCATTCGTATAAGAAGAAGTATAATCTGAAATAATTTGCTTCAAAACAGGTAAAGAGAAAGGATTGAGTTTCAACATCACATCAGCACGCCCAAACAAAGGCTCATGATAATGTTGAAAAATTTTAGTCATTAGAGAATATACTGAACCACTAACGATAAAATTTATATTAGTTTTAAGCCTAAATTGATCCCAATAATTTTGTATATCACTATAAATACTTGGATTTATGTTAAAAAATTCTTGAAATTCATCAATAACGAGAGTAAACTTTTTAGTCTCTCCTTGTTGCATAAGAAAAGCAAAAAGTTCATGAAAAGTAGTAATAGAAGGAACGAACAAATTCAACTTTAATGCAATTTCTTTACAAAATGTAGCGCATAAAGATGTTTCATTTTTTCGAGCCACAAAAAAATAAACGAATGGTTCGTCTTCTAAAGCTTTAACAATAAGCGATGTTTTACCAATTCTACGTCGCCCTGTTACAACTGTCAATCTTGAATGATCAGTATATGACAAATCACGAATTTCGCGAAGTTTAGAAATCTCGTGCTCTCTATTATAAAACTTCATAATAAATAAACCTAATTATTACTCGCGTAAATTTTACCGCTGTAACAAAACAAAAAAACATTTTTATTCAGTATTGCAAAGTTACAATAAAACAATGAATTAAGCAAATTATTAAGAATAAAATGAATAAAACATTTCTCAGAAATGTTTGTACTGCATATTAGAAAGTGTATATTCAATCAATAATCACATAAAATATGCTACAAAGAAAAATCAGCAAACAAACAGAAAATAAAAGGTTGACCAATCGGAGCAACCTTTTATTTATAAACAATCCATTTACCAGAACGAATAGTGCCTATACGATTTACTCATGCCAAATTTTGAGATTACAGCATTTTTAACATGAAAAAATTGGCGTATAGGTCTAAAATTATTCCTATAGAAGTAAAATCATCAGGCTATAAAACACATAAATCATTAGATATGTTTTGCAAAAAATTTTCTTCTCGCATCAGTGACCGCCTTTTAATTTATACAAAAGATTATCAAAAAGAAGAAGAAACTACATACTTACCAATATATTTTACCCCATTTCTATAAAAGATCAACAACAAAACACAAAAAAGGTTGCCCCAATCGGAGCAACCTTAATTTTTATAATTTAATTGATTAAATCAAATTATTCGCAATCAACAGCTGTAGCTGTTGCTTTTGTAGCGCCATCAGAAGCAAGTTCATAACAAGTATTTTCTGATGTTTTAATATCTACAGTTTGGTTTGCATCACCATTCCAACCTTCACCATTTTTGAAAATAATATTCAATTCAGCACAGTTTTCAGTAACAACGTACCAATCACCTTCTTGTGTTGGAACAACTTCACGACCATCACCACCTGTAGGCCATACCCATGCAGTAATTGTATTTGTCCATGCTGCAGGAACTTTAGCTTTTACAGTAATATCTTTAGCTTCTTTTGGTTCTTCTGGAGTAGTTGCACCTTTTTCAATAAGAGTAACAGTAAGTTTACCTACTGTACCTTTTTCAGAAACGAAAGTAAATTTAACAGAGTCACCTTGAGCAACTTCACCATCAAAAGTAATATCAGATTCTGGATACCAATTTTCACCTGCACCTGTAATATCTGTAGCAATATTTACACCTGTATTACCATAACGAGATATGTACTCAAATTGACCTTCCGCAATTTTTGTCATTTCTTGGTAAGTCCATTCGCCACCATTCCATGGGTGTTTAATAGCAGCAGTTTCAGCAACTTTAGCTTCAATAACTGGAGTTGTAGCCCAAGCTTTAACTTGAATAAATACTACACCACCATCAGTCAAAGTTTTAAGTTTTGGTTGACCTTGGTTTTCAAGAACAAATTCAGCATCACCTTGTAAGATAACTACGTTATCTTCAGTTAAATCGTTATCTGGGTCCATATTTTTACCCCATTGATATGACCAACCTAGAGCAACATCAGGATCTGAAGGAATAGCAATAACTTTCATTTCCATGTCAGGAGCATAATCAAATGTGTAGGCAACCCAACGATTGCTTTCTGCACCTTCTACTGGAACAAATTTCAAAGTTGGATCTTTTTCAGCCCAACCATTAACTGTACCAACAGCATAACATCCTTCTGGAGTATCTTCTGGTACATAAAGAACTACAGTAGTTTTACCTGCAGCAGGAGCATCCACCATAGGAATTTCCAACTCTTCTACCACAGTAGAATCTTTTGGGTCTTCTGGACGAACTTCTGGACCTTTATTAGGTTCACAAGCCACAAATGTCATTGCCATAATAGCAAGAGCACCGAAAAATAATTTAAGATTTTTCATAATTAAAATTAATTTAAAATGTTTTAAAAAAAAAGATATAAAATTATTGATATATAAAAATTATTAGTCTGCATAACCTTCCCATTGTTGCCATTTTCCACCTGAAACCTCTATTTGTTTATATGGAATTGGGAACCATTTACGATACTCACCTAGACCCTCTGGTGACAAGAAATCAACATAGTTTGGATCATTAAATTTATTAAAACGAATCAAATCACGACGACGAACACATTCCCAAGCAAATTCACGTCCACGCTCATCAAGTAATTCATCAAGAGTTAAAGAACCTACAGTGTAAGGTTGAACTCCAACTCGAGTACGTATCAATTGGAAATCAGTACTATTTACAATATCAGCCAATTCACCTTCCCCTCCACGTAAAATAGCTTCTGCTTTATTATACAATACTTCAGCATAACGAATCAAGACAAAATCGTTTTCACAATATTTATTCAAAGTAGAATTTTTCTCAACTTGATATTTCAATAAACGAGCACCATCATTATGTGTTGCATCTTCAAGAGCACGAACAGAAGAAGTCATGCATGCTGGCAGATTACCTTTATCTTCCATAACAAGAGTATCTGTTCCCTCTGCATTCCAAACAGGTCCCAAAAACCATCCCCAAGGTTCAGCATCAAAATCTGTTTTTGTTCCTAAAATACTATCACATGGACCTCGACGGTCAACACCATATTCGTAACGAGCTAAGAATGATGGACGTGCACAGAAACCATTCCATGGTTTTTCCAACATACCCCAAATATCTTTATGCATATAATTTAAAGTCAACATAGTAATACGCAACTTGTTTGCCATTTTACCTGCAAAATCTTGATAATCAAATTGACCATTACCATTTTCAACGATAACAAATATATTTTCCTCGCTATTTTCGTTATAAACTTTGAAATTTGTAAAGAAATCTGGTTCTATATAATAGACTTTTGAATTAATTACAGAATCACAAGCAATCACACATTTTGAATAAAAATCCTGTACAGTATTAATTCCTTTTACTCCATATTTTTGGCAATCCTCTGGAGTAACACCATAAGATTCTGCATTCAAATATAAACGAGATAACAAAGCATAAGCCATACCCTTAGAAGCACGACCATAGTTAGCTGCTTTACTTGGCATATTAGCATGAGGTAATTTTTTTGCTGCATCTTCCAATGACAATACTAATTTGCTCCAAACTTCAGGAACTTCAAGCAAATCTGCAACAGAAGCAACAGTATCATAGCTTTCTGTGTAAGGCACTTTACCAAAGCTATCAAACAAAGTATAAAAATAATAGGCTCTAAGAACTTCCAATTCAGCTTTATAACGACTATAAACCTCTGGATCCACGTACTGTTCTTGACCTTCAATTTGTTTTAAAATTTTATTACAAAGAACAGCACCACTACTACTTGTATTCCAAACGTTTTCAAAAGAAAGATCTTTTGATGTCCACGTATGATCATTAAAGCCACGCCAATAACCATCATCAGCCCAATCATTACCAGGATTACGAGTTGGACACAAAGCTTCATCTGCCGCAAGAGAATTTATTCCCCAATATCCCCAATGGTCGTGCAACCATTTAACTTCTGCGTATGCTTGACCAACAAGCATAACCATATTAGTTTCATCAGACAAAAGGTCTCCCGATGTAGGTTTACCATAAGACTCTTCATCCAACATACCTTTACATGAGACAAAACTTGACAAACAACAAGCCGCCACAATGATATATAAAAATGATTTTTTCATATCTTATTAAATTTTAAATTCATTAACCAATTAGAATAGAGTTACGCTAACACCTAACATCACATTCATAATAGAAGGATAAAAACCAGATGCATCAATACCAGGATTCCAAACATCTGAAGTATTAACGTCTGGATCTATACCTGAATATTTTGTAATTGTAAACAAGTTTTCACCTGTCGCATATAAGCGTAAACTTTGTGCATATTTATTAGGTTTAAATTTAAATGTATAACCTAATGTAATATTATCTAATTTTATAAAAGAACCATCTTCAAGATAGTAATCTGAGAATTTACCTTGACGATAAACACCAGTGCCATTAGCAATAGCAATAACATCTTTTTTAAATGTATTCAAACCTTGAGATTTATTTGGACCATACGCCCAACGTTTCACATTAAGAATATCATTACCATAATTACCACGGAAGAAGATAGTCAAATCCCAATTTTTATAACGAATAGTATTATTCCAACCATAAGTAAATATTGGTTGAGCGCGACCTATAATTTGCATTTTAGTTTTACCATTTTCATCTTTCTCATAAACCAATTTACCATCTGGTGTCATATAGTCTACTTTATAACCATAAAAAATACCGACAGATTCACCCTCTACAATTTTTTGAGTATTTACACCTTGAATACCATTTTCACCTACACCACCTGTCAACATTTCAGAATAATTCAATCCAAGTTCAGGATCTGATAATTTAGTAATTTTATTATCATTGAATGCAATAGTAAAAGTTGAAGCCCATTCCCAATTTTTAGTTTTAACAGGAATACCAGTTATTGCAAGTTCAAGACCTTTACTTTGAATAGCACCACAGTTTGCTAAAAGTTTATTATATTGATATGGAGGTGTTGGAACATCATATTCCCAAAGCAAATCAACAGTATTACGCAAATAAAGATCAATTGATCCAAACAAACGATTTTCAAGAAAAGCATAATCAATACCAAGGTTATATTCAAATTTCTTCTCCCAACGAAGATCAGGGTTAGCATTAGCCGCTACTTTATAAGTATTAACCCATTCTCCATTATACCAAAATTTACCACCATTAGACAACAACTCAACAGAAGCCAAATCTGAGCCCAAGTTATTACCTGTAATACCAAAACCAAAACGAAGTTTCAAATCACTAACCCAATCAACATCATCCATAAATGCCTCTTTTTTAATACGCCAACCAGCACTCGCAGCTGGGAACCAACCCCATTTATGATTTGCGCCAAAACGAGAAGAACCTTCACGACGAACAGACGCAGAAATCAAATAGCGTTCATCAAAGTTATAATTAGCGCGCACAAATGCACCAGCCAATACATTACTATTAGTATATGAACCAATAGTTAATTTTTCTTTGGTAGGGTCACCATCACCCATACTATACCATTTATAACCATCAGTAGCAAAACCTTGATTAGCCATATCCATACCATCATTAAAGAATTTTTGATATGAGAGACCTGCAACTGCAGTCAAAGAGTGAGCACCCCATTGACCAGCATAATCTACAGTAAGTTCATATAATTGATTCAAATTACGACTTGTTGAACGACCAGCACGACCTGCTTCATCCAAATTAGTCAAAAATTTTTGTGAATTATACCAATAATTATTATTATTACCCAACTCATAAGCTGCAAATGCATTAATTTTCAAACCAGATACAGGTTTAATATTAACAGTAGCACGAACCGAACCACGGAAATAATTACCTGTTTGGAATGATTCTTTTTGATTCATAGAAGCAACCGGGTTACTTTGTCCAGAACCACTTGGGATAAAATAATCATCCTCATCCTCGCTATTACGAACAGGATAAGTTGGATTTAAAGTTGCACCTTGTTTAAAATCACCACAAAAATATGTGTTCTTATACCACATATACGAAGCATCATATTGAAGGGTCAACCAACCATTAAGAGCATTTTGATTTGCTGCAAATTTAGCAATAACCTCATCACGACCTGAGTTTTTAGCTACACCTTGAGCATCTTTGAAAGACAAAGCCCCACGATAACTAAAGTTTTTTGTTGCACCAGTAATTGCCAAATTGTGATTATGTGTAATAGGAGCTGGATTCATTAATTCTTTCATCCAATTTGTACTATAAGTTTCACCATTAGGACTTTTATAAATTACAGGTTTGATTTTACCCCCAGACAAAGATTCAAGATTACGATATTCTTCTGCTGTCAACATACCAGTAGAACCTTTTGGTGCTGAATATGAAACATACCCTGAATACTCTACATTTGTTGTTCCACATTCAGTTTCACCTGTTTTATCGCCACGTTTAGTAGTAATAATAATAACACCATTAGTACCACGAGTACCATAGATAGCTGCAGCTGAACCATCTTTCAAAACATCCATAGATGCAATTTCCTCTGGTGCAATATTATCAATATTATTTACTGGAATACCATCAACAATATAAAGAGGTGAAGAACCTGTACCTTTTCCTAAAGTAGAAAAACCACGAATTTGAATATTATAACCTGTAGAAGTAGGGTCACCACCTTGACGGCTAATATTCAAACCTGCAACTTTACCTTGAAGCAAACCAACTGGACTACTCTTTACACCAGCGTTAAAGTCTTCTGCTTTTACACTTGAAACAGAACCTGTTACTTCTTTTTTCTTTTGTGAACCATAACCCACTGCGACAACTTCGTCCAACAATTGAGCGTCTTCACTCATTACTACATTAACAACTTTTTTGCCTTTAAGTGCTACTTCTTGTGTTTGATAACCTACATAACTGATTACCAATGTAGCGTTAGCATCAACTGTGATGGCATAATTACCATCGAAGTCGGTGATAGTACCATTGCTTGTACCTTTTTCCAAAATACTTGCACCAATAACCACCTCACCTGTTTGATCTGTTACTGTACCTGTAACAGTCACACTTTGTGCCATTGCTGTTGCCGAAACGAACAACATCATCAGCATTAGTGCCAAGCCATAGATTTTCTTTAACATAATCTCACTTGTTTAAGGTTTAATAAATTATAGTTAATTATAAATAATGTATAGTTTACGTATGTACTTATTGTGTATAATACAACATTATACACACAACGTGCAAAGTTACACATATTTTATGAATTAAACAATTTTTTTCGTGTTTTTTTCGTCTAAAAAAGTTTCACACACCCAACTTGCGATATATCAACAAATTAAAAGGCGTAACACAAATTGCTACGCCTTTCAATTCGCTCACATTTATAACATTTTTTGATATAAAATATAAGTTTTCTCTATATTTTTTTTGCTTTTTCGTTTTTTTCATAGAAAAGGCTGTGTCAAAATTTACATTTTAACACAGCCTTTTCTATAATTTATATGCACGATAATCAATATGCACGAGCAAACAAAACTCGACGTGCTGATGGACGTCCTGTCACCATACATACACCTGGAGTTGTGTCGCCATCCAAAGGAATACAACGAATAGTTGCTTTTGTCTCTTGTTTAATAAGTTCCTCTGTTTCAGGAGTACCATCCCAGTGAGCAGAGATAAAACCACCTTTTTCGATTTCTACTTTGAATTCGTCATAAGAATTAACTTCGCGAGTAACTGATGCACGATAATCTAATGCTTTTTGGAATATATTAGCTTGAATATCGTTCAAAAGTTCTTTAATATACTGAGCCACACCTTCGTAAGCAACAGATGTTTTCTCGAGTTTATCGCGACGCATAATTTCAACCATGCCATTTTCGAGGTCGCGAGCACCAAGTACAACGCGCACAGGCACACCTTTTAATTCGTATTCAGAGAATTTCCAACCTGGTTTTTTATTATCAGCATTATCGTATTTAACGCTTACGCCTAACGCTTTCAATTCTTTAACGAGAGCATCGGCTTTTTCGTTAATCATAGCCAATTGATCATCGCCTTTGTAAATAGGCACAATGACAACTTGGAATGGTGCAAGAGCTGGAGGCAATACAAGACCATTATTGTCGGAGTGAGCCATAATGAGCGCACCCATCAAACGAGTTGAAACGCCCCATGAAGTAGCCCATACATAGTCGAGTTTATTCTCTTTTGTAACGAATTGTACGTCAAATGCTTTAGCAAAATTTTGTCCAAGGAAGTGAGATGTACCTGCTTGGAGTGCTTTACCATCTTGCATCATTGCCTCGATACAGAATGTCTCGACCGCACCTGCAAAACGTTCGTTAGCCGATTTGATACCTTTAACTACTGGCACAGCCATATATTTCTCAGCAAATTCAGCATATACGTCAAGCATTTTACGTGCTTCTTCGAGTGCTTCTTCTTCAGTTGCGTGAGCTGTGTGACCTTCTTGCCACAAGAATTCGGCGGTACGCAAGAACAAACGAGTACGCATCTCCCAACGCATTACGTTAGCCCATTGGTTACACAAAATTGGAAGGTCGCGATAAGATTGAATCCAATTTTTATATGTATTCCAAATAATTGTTTCTGATGTAGGACGAATAATCAACTCCTCTTCGAGACGAGCTTCTGGGTCAACCACAACACCTTTTCCCTCTTCGCTATTTTTAAGACGATAGTGTGTAACCACGGCACACTCTTTAGCAAATCCTTCTACGTGGTCAGCCTCGCGACTAAGGAATGATTTTGGTATCAACAATGGGAAATAGGCATTAACGTGACCTGTTTCTTTAAACATATCGTCAAGTTGACGTTGAATTTTTTCCCAAATAGCATAACCGTATGGTTTGATAACCATACAACCACGCACTGCTGAATTTTCAGCCAAATCAGCCTTTACAACCAAATCATTATACCATTGTGAGTAATTTTCCTCACGTGGTGTCAATTCTTTTAACTCTTTTGCCATTTTTTGTTAGATTTTTAGATATTAGACACGAGATACAAGACAAAAAAACTAAATTCGACACTTTCTATGTCTTTTGTCTTGTGTCTATTGTATTACATCTATTTTATATTTCAATTACTTTTGTTTCTTCTTTAATACGGAATTCAGAGAGCGAAAGGTTTTGCCAAAGCAATAAACGACCTTCATAACCAAGAACAAGAGCATCACTCACCAAATCAAGCACAGAAACACCAATCTCACGTTTTGACAAATCTATATCAGTGGTTATCAAACCATTATAAAAAGAAGTAGAAGATGGTTCGACCTGCAAATCGGTAATACAAACCATACGACGAACACGACCATTATCGTCACGCTCAATCATAAGGTTGTTTTCTATTGTATTAGAATCAACCAATACCTTATTTGCAGCTATACGAGATTTCATATTTTCCACCTATTCTTGACAGTAAAGGCTTCAGATTTATACTCTTTCCCCGACAAAGAATCTCTAATCTCCTTTATTTTATTTTTTAAGTCTCGGTTTATCGGATAAAGTTTTTTATTATAAACTCTATTTAATTCAATACTATCTATCTCTATAGTCTCTATTGTTCGTGCAGAATCCACTATCTCAATAAATAGACTATCTAAATCTCTTGCATCAGAAAAAACTTGATTAAAACGATAGCGACGACAAATGGAGTCAGCCAGTGAAACATATTGTAGTGTATCGACAACAGAATCAGAATAATGAAAAACTAAACGCGTAGTAAATTGCACAGAATCTGGTGCATAAGCTCGCATTTTTAAATAAAATTGCAAAGACTCTGATTTATAAAAATAACTGGTATCGGTTATTGCAAAATGCAAAGAATCTATTGGCAAAATACTATCTTCATCCAATTGAAAAGAATTTTCAACATACCAATGCCATAAATCGAATGTTTCAAGAGAATCTTCCAACGTAGGTTTCATATCGGGATGAAATTCATACGCCTCTACCCTCGTCTGTAATGCCGCAGCCTCTTTTTTTACATCATCATAAATGGCTATCAATTCTTTGGGATGACGAGAATACCAATCTAATGATTTATCAAATTGCTCTTTTGTAGTATTATGTTTTTCAAAAACAGTGTTGTAATACTCTTGTTTCTCTATACGTTTTGCACCTGAATCCAAAATTTTCATAGACGCTTCAGCTACATGAACATCAAGTAATAGATTAACCATATCGTCATGTGACAACACTCCCCACGGACGTCCACATCCCGATAATAATATCAACAACAATACATATAATACTCTATTTTTCATATCTCATGTTCCATTTCTCACATCTCGTGTCTCATGTCTCACATCTCATGTCTCACATCTCGTGTCTCATGTCTCAAATCTCGTGTCTCACATCTCGTGTCTCTTTGTATATTTTTCTATTGTATCATTGAAATCTTTATGATAAAAGATAATCAATATGAAAATTGCTACAGTAATATAACTATCAGCAAGATTAAATATTGGACTAAAAAATATTTCACCACCTAACAATGGCATCCAATCAGGAAAGGTAAACAATGGAAAATAGAACATATCCACCACTTTACCCATAAACCAAGGCGCATACCCCACTGCAGGCATAAACTCAGCAGTTGTAAAATAAGTACTTTCAGAGAAAATCACACCATAACACACACAATCTATAATATTACCAACTGCACCTGCCAAAATCAAAGTTATAACAATTTGATAACCCAATTTATAGCCGTCTTTCATCAACTTAATCAAATACCATATTACAGCACCAGAAACAACGATACGGAAAATTGTTAAAAACAATTTACTACCAAGCTCCCAACCAAATGCCATTCCTGGATTTTCAACAAATAATATTTGAAACCAATCAAATACACGCACACTCTCACCCAACGTAAAATTGAGTTTCACATAAAACTTCAACCATTGGTCCGCAACAATTGCCACCAATAACACTATCAGTGGCAAATATTTTTTTAAACTCGACATCCCTATTATTTTTTAGTCAAAAGTCGTAAGTCAAAAGCCGTAAGACAAACAGTACTCATGTCTTACTACTTGCGACTTACTACTTATTACTTCTGTTTGTTTTTAGCTTCGATACTCAACGTAGCATGAGGTACTGCACGAAGGCGTTCTTTTGGTATCAATTTGCCTGTTTCGCGACAAATACCATACGTTTTGTTCTCAATACGAATAAGAGCTGCTTGAAGGTGTTGAATAAACTTCATTTGGCGTTGCGCCAACTGACCATGAGCCTCTTTTGCCAATGTCAAAGCACCCTCTTCGAGTGTTTTGAATGTTGGCGATGTATCGTTTACATCATTACCATCGGCATTACTTACAACACTACGCAACTCGTCATATTCTTTCTGAGCTTTAGCTAATTTTTCTAATATTATTGCTTTGAATTCTTCTAATTCAGCATCTGAATAACGTGTCTTTTCTGCCATAGTATCAAAAATTAAAAGGTTAGTATTATTTATTAGTAGTAAGTAGTAAGTAGTAAGTAATAAGTAATAAGTAGTAAGTAGTAAGAAGTAAGATTAATAGAAATAAAACTTTTAAATTCTTACGACTTACGACTATTTATTATTTACTGCTTTGCGTACATTCTTAAACAAATCCGATGCAAAAACAAAATCGTTTAATGATTTATTATCAGAGGTAAATATATCGTCTTTCGATCCTTCCCATGCTTTATGCCCTTTTTCAATAAGAATAATATGCGCTCCAGTCTCCATTATAGAATTCATATCATGGGTATTGACAATAGTTGTGATATTATACTCTTCTGTAATCTCTTCTATCAATTTGTCTATAACCAGCGATGTTACAGGGTCGAGACCCGAGTTAGGCTCATCGCAAAACAAATATTTAGGGTTCAAAGCAATGGCACGTGCAATAGCCACACGTTTTTGCATACCTCCACTAATCTCGCCAGGATACAAACCAAATTTCTCAGGCATAAGATTTACGCGTGTAAGACAAAACTTAGCTCTCTCCTCCATCTCTTTACGTGTCATCTTTGCGAACATCTCAAGCGGAAACATCACATTACCCAATACTGTCAACGAATCAAACAATGCCGATCCTTGAAACAACATACCGACTTCTTGACGCAACCGCTTAACCTCACGCCCCGACATATCAACCAAATTGCGTCCGTCATACAACACTTGTCCCTCTTCTGGACGAAAAAGTCCGATTATTGACTTCATCAACACCGTCTTACCCGAACCACTTTGTCCTATAATCTGATTAACCTTTCCACTCAAAAATTGAGCAGAAATGTCTTCTAATATCTTCTTTCCGTCAAACGACTTATGTAAATTCTTAACTTCAATCATTTTCCCAATGCACAATTCAAAATGCAAAATGCACAATTATAAATAAAATCACTCCTAACTATTATGTGAGCATAATTTTAGTCAACACCACGTCAGCCAACAACATAATCACACTACTATTCACCACAGCATGAGTACTTGCGCGACCTACCGCTAAAGCTCCACCGTAAGCATAATATCCATAAAACGAAGATACAGATGAGATAATAAATCCAAAGAACAACGACTTAATTACACCTTGAGTAAAATAGAATGGAATAAATGCGTACTGAATACCATAAATATAATCGCTCATCGTAATCAAATCAGTGAATTGAGCCACACCTGCACCACCTAACAAACCTAATGCCACACAGAATGTAACCAACACAGGCATAAACAATACAAGTCCTAACACTTTTGGCAATATCAAATAGTTAGCCGAGTTCACACCCATTATTTCCATTGCGTCAATCTGTTCTGAAACGCGCATAGAGCCAATCTCAGAAGCAATATTCGACCCCACCTTACCTGCCAACAAAAGACACATAATCGTTGACGAGAACTCCAACAAATAGGTATCGCGCAACATCAAGCCTGTAGTATAGCGTGGCAACATCGGATTCTCGGTATTTAACACCACCTGCATAGTCATAATCACACCCATAAACACCGAAATTATCAATATAATACCCACTGAATCTACACCCAATTTCACCATCTCTGTTGGCACTTGTTTGAGCACCATACGCCAATTGTCAGGACGAGAAAAAGTTTTTCTCATCAACAAACAATATTCTCCAACTTCCTTAAAAAACGATTTTAGCATTTTTATTAGACTATTAGTCGCGAGTAGCGAGATGTGAGACTTACTCGCTTCGCTCGTTTATTATTTTATAAAACAGTAAGACATCCGAACAGAAAGATTATTTATCTAATATCTCGTGTCTAACATCTCGTATCTAATATTTAATTTGCAAAGATACAAAAATTATGCATAACAAACAACAGATGAGTTATATTTTTTCACTATTTTTGTCGATTTATCTTAGCGCACTTTACAAACTTTCTTGTAATCTTCAACAAATTGGAATTGCGTATTCAGAAATTTAATGCAAATATTCTTTCTTTTCAAAAATTTCTTCATCCGAAAATGCTGAAAATAGCCCAAATACGAATTTATTGACGCCAACATCTCTTTACTCTCCTCTTCCGACAAATCACCACGACACATACTATCCCACTCCTGCCAACACCTATTAAATTTTCGTGATGTTCGTTTTGTTACATGCCTATAATATGGTCGCACTATTGCACCCAGAAATTCAACCCCCTCTTCCACTCTACGCAACACTATTTTTTTGGGATGCAATGTCAGTCCTAATTCAGTTTTCAAAAACGCTCTTATTTGTTCTATAGCCCCTTGCAATCGTTTTTTACTTCTATCAACTATATAAAAATCATCCACATAACGACCATAATGTTTAAATCCTAAATCTCGTTTCACAAACCAATCTAATTTATTCAAATACACGTTACTAAACAACTGTGAAGTTAAATCGCCTATCGGCAAACCAAACCCCTCTGGCGCATATCGCAAACTCTTTGTTAATGGCAACCCCTCCCAATCTTGTTCCGACCCTCTAATTTTACAACCAGCCAACGGATTGCGCGAAATTATTACATCGGTCAGATATTCTATCAACTCGCGATTAAGCAACTGTTCATAACTACTACGTTTCGTTGCTTTTCTCTTCCAACATTTTTCAAGCATTTCCAACACCTCTTGTTTCAACCTTTCACGTTCTATACTCATAAAATAACCTCTTATATCAAGTTTCAGGACATAGCACTCCTGCCTATAATTTTGTGAGCAACTACGTATATGATGCTCTATACGTTCAATGCCAAACAACGTTCCTTTGCCCTTCCTACAACTATAACTATCATAAATAAACATTCGCTCAAACATTGGCGACACATAATTGTAATAGAGATGATGCACAACTCTATCCCTAAAATCCGAAGCAAACACCTCCCGCTTTACGGGGTCTTCTATTATAAAACATGTACACGGATAAGGTTGATAGCGTCGCTCACGTATTTCATCGTACAATTCTATCAAATTATGCTCAACATCAAGTTCAAATTTCAATTGCGAATGCGTGTTTCGCTTATTACGCCGAGCATCATAATATGCCTCAAATAAATCTAATAATAATTTATCCATAAATAAAAATGTTCCACAAATGACACAAATCAATTTGCGGAACAAAAATTATGCATTATGAATTATGCATTATGAATTAAATAAAGTCTTGGGCGAGACGAACCGCATAACCATTGTTACGATTGTTGTTGTTCATGTTTACTTCATTTGAATTGAAGTTGAGATAGTTTGCGTTGTTGTTGTTGTTGTTGTACGACGCCGACCACACATAACCGTTCGTTCCAATATTGTTTACATTATTGTTGTTACGGTTGCCCGCCGCAGGAATTTTGAGTTCCTTTTGCTGGGTTTCAAATCCCTCGTTTTAGTAGTTCAATAGCTTGAATGACAAACCGAAAAAACAATCTGTCAGACTTCCAATCTACAGCCACGAAAACACGGTACACTTACCACTTCTTCCGCGTATTTACATCGCCTATACCATAAATCGTCTATATAAAGAAGACTTGTATCTCCCGAACTACTGACTTTATTTTCATCTCGCTGCCACAAACCTTAAGTTAATCGACCGTGTTGATCTATGGCACTCTGGATGTTTATCTTATCCAAAATGTACAAATAGATAGTATGACTGTTTTCTACGGCACAGGTCGCTTACACCTTGCTATTAAGCAAGAAGTTATTTTATTTGTACATTTTACCTTACCTCCCTGCTCCTTATTCCTTACTCCCTAAAAATCAACTTCAGCCTGCCTTAACAGGACAGGCTGAAGAATAACGCTCCGCATACGCTACGCTATTAAAAGTCTTGGGCGAGACGAACCGCATAACCACCGTTACGACTGTAGTCGAACATGTAGACTTCATCCGAACTGAAGTAGAGATAGAATGCGTCGTTGTCGTTGCTGAGGTACGACGCCGACCACACATAACCGTACGTACCAATACTGTCTACATTATCGCTGAAACGGTAGCCCGCCGCAGGAATAAACACTGCACCTGCTGCCTCCATTTGTGCCCATTCGGCGGCAGTGTATGTATTAGATGTCCAATCGTTCACTGCTGGTAAGAAGAAGATGCCTATCGGTGCTACCCATTCGTCTGGCAAAAGAATCAAGCCTGTTACGCCATTAACAGTTGCTTGTGAATACAATTCACCTGCATTTGCTCTATTAAACAACACATAATTCCATTCGCTATATGAAAGCGTACGCCACAAACCTGCTTTGTTACCACCATTTGAGATTGCATTGTATTGTCCCCAATCGTAATTGGTATATGCTATATCTTTATATTCACCTGGGAATGCGTAATCAGAAGTACTATATGGCATAATTCCAGTATAACCCGATGTGCCCCAACCGAAGAGGTCAATCCAACCAGTGTATGTACTGCTAATATTTTGGTTATCATAGCCTACTGCATCATACTGATTTTCTGCAAATCGCCATGTGGCTGTCGATGCTTGATATTGAAGATTACCTTTCGAGAAACGCACTTGTTTGTTAGGTGATACCGAGAATTTTGCATCTATCGCACCTTCTGTTACCGTTGTTGCACGGAATTCGGCAAAGAAATCGGTATTCTCCTCAATCACGAATGTACGCACTGCGGCTGTTGAACCATCCGACCAACGCACAAATTCGTAGCCTGCATTTGGCTGTGCTGTTACGGTTACGCTCTCACCTGAAGTATAAGAGCCTGTGCCCAACACCGAACCCATACCTGGGTGATTAGCCTTCGCTGTTACGGCACACAATGTTTTCACCGACACCAAACGCACCGATGCGCCATAACTACGTGCTGCCGAGTAGGCTGTCATCATCTTGCTCGCTGCAAAATATACGCTACTTGCCTGATTTGCCGATGCCGATGTTGCCGACCAATAGATTGCCTGCTCGCCTACTGCACCAATAGTTGTACCACTACGATAGCCCGCTGCTGGCAAGAATAGTGCCCCTGCCTCTTCCATCTTCGCCCATGCTGTTGCATCGTATGTGTTAGTTGTATAGTCCGCTGCGCGAGGCGAGAATACCACTCCCTCAGGCAATTGCCATGCATCTGGCAACACTACCACACCTGGCATACCCACTACCGTAGCAGTTGAATAAAGGTCAGAAGCCGATGGACGATTTTCAAAAATATAAGTCCATTCCGATGCTGTAAGCGTACGCCAATCGCCACGCTCGCCTCCGTTCGAAATCAAGCAGTTTTGACCCCAATCGTAGTTTGTGCCTGCTATATCGTTTGTGCCATCGCCATAATCAGCGTTTGTTGTCGATGTCATATAAGGATATTTGTTTTCATAACCCGATGTACCCCAACCGAAGAGGTCGATATAACCGTTATAGATATTCGAAATATTACTATTTGCACCGCTTATCACGTCATATTGGTTTTCGGCAAAGCGCCAATCGCCTGTTGCGGCATTGTACTGTAGGTTTCCTTTCGAGAACAACACTTGCTGTGAAGAATTTATCGAAAATGCACCTTTTAAGACACCCACTACCGAACCTTCGCCCGACGATGCTGGTTTGAAATAGGCTATATACGACGCATGACCTAATACGCTGACCACTATAGCAGCCTCAGTCTGACCATTTTGCCATTGCACGAACTCGTAGCCTGCATTCGCTGTAGCCGTAAGCGTCGCCTCTGTGCCGTAGGCATATTCGCCACCACCAGTAACACTACCCATTGTAGCATCGTTGGCAGTTGCCGTAATTGTAAACATAGGGGCACGAAATGCCACACTATCAATAGTCATTGGATCGCATTGCCATATAATTTCGCCATTGCGATAAACATACATTTGAGCCATTAAATCAATGCAAAATGCACAATGCAAAATGCACAATAGTATCAATAATAATTTTTTCATATTCTTTTATTTTTTTAACATGAAGACATGAGAACAGGATTTTTTATTTTAGACAGAATAACATAAAATATAATTACATACATTTTGTTATTATGTTCTTATGTCTTTTCTTTTTCATATCATCTTGTCTTCCTGTCTTTTTAATTGTTAATTCTTAATTGTTAATTCTTAATTATCTTTATTATTTCGGTGCCCATTTGCAAAAGGTATGTACCTTCGGCAAGCGATACAACATTGAGTTGAACTCTGCCATCACCCTGTGCCACTTCGCTCATAAGCAAACGACCTTCGAGCGAATATATACGCACAGTCTCACCACTTTCTAACCCATTGACATACAGAACATCCTGCGTTGGATTAGGATAAACTGTGAGTTCAGCCTCCATGTTTTCCACATCCGTAGGCGTATCATCTGACTTAAACACCACACGGCGCACGTCATAAACATTAGCCTTCTCAGCCAACACCTCGCCTGAGGTAGAAACAAGAATAAATTTGCCGTCAGTAAACTCCCAACGACCTACAACCGACAGTGCTGTCGCATAATCAGCCCCATCGACATACTCAATGCGCAACGTAGTTTCAGCCACCAAATAGCCAAACCCCATCACCGCAAAAAGCAACAATAGTAAGGTTTTTCGCATAAAATACCTCCTTTTTTTTAGTTATTAATGATTAATGATTAGTTATTAACGATTAGTGTATAATGTATAGTGAGATAACTCTGGTCTTCGACCACTTTGATTTCATCGACTTCTTTGTCGCTCGGCATAGTTCAAGCAAGCTTGACTCTGCTCTCTCTCCACATCAGTTCCCCTAAAAAAGGGGAGGAATATATGCGCCCACAAAGTTTTGCACATTACACAAGAGTTTGGCAACCCGCATATTGTCCCCCTGTATTAGGGGGACGAGCGTAGCGGAGGGGGTCCAACTTTCAATTCTCAACTCTAAACTCTAAACTCTAAACTTTCAACTCAAATTATATTTCCGCCAAGCCATCAAATGTTTATCCACCTCAACAATCATCTGCGATGCAATTGCGTAGTGCTTAGTTGATAACTGTTTTGCATCGTGCAATATTCGAATATACAATTTCACCTCCACCATCAACTCTTGCGCACGATATATATTTTCAATCTTACCCTCTTTGCTCTTCTCTGAATTGGCACGATAAATTGCTATTTCAACATCAATTAAACGCCGTTTAAGCTCCTCTCCTATCGTATAACGAAAATCCTTTGTCATCTTCGCACACCACGCAATCACCACAAATAGCAAATCATAACACGCCTTAAAAACGGGTAAATTATCATACGTTGCAGCCATAATCACCCCTAAAAAACAAAACAGAATTGATTAATAAATATTAATTTACTAATCAATTCTGCGCATATAATAGACGCTACGAAAGTAGCAAAAACCTTCGAAATCCCTTTATTCGTAGAGAGAGTAATCATACTTGTTATCTGTTATCTGTAATCTATAATCTGTTATCTATAATCTGTAATCTGTTATCTGTAATTTCTGCAAAGGTACAAAAATTATCATAAACTACAAAATTTCACAATAAAAAAAGAGGATTATCTAATGATAACCCTCTCTTTATATAATTAAGCAAAAATCAATAGCTCATACGTTTTGTAGCTGCATAGTTGATTTTAAGAGCTTGAGCACGACGGAGTGCTTGTTTAATGTCGGTAATAATACCCATTTTTGTTTCTTTATCAGCTTTGATAGAAACAGTAAGCAAACCTTGGTCGCTCTCTTTCATTGCATTACGCTCGTTTTCGATGAACATTTCGATTTCATCTACTTCAGCAAATGCATCGTCAAGTTGAACGCGAGACTCTTTACCATACATTTTTTGGTATTCTTTCATAGGAGTACCAACATAGATGTAACGAGTAAGAGATTTTTTCTCGAGTTTTTGAAGTTCTGTAGCTTCAGGAACCTTTACATCTACTTTATAAGTAACCTCTTTCATAGTAGTTGTAGCCATGAAGAAGAACAAAAGCATAAACACGATGTCAGGTAATGATGATGTATTTACACCAGGTACCTCTTTTTTTCCACCTTTTCTAATTTGTGCCATTATTTTTTTCCTCCATAGTTTTTAGGTTCAGCTTCAGAGATTTTTTGAGGGAATAGAGTTTGAACAGCTTCTTGTTGTTCTTGAGTCAACTCGTTGAAAGCAAGACCACCAAACTCTTTACGTGAATACTCGTCACGAACTTCGTTGTAAGCAGCAACTAACTCGTTTTGTACTTCGATGTATTTTTCATACATAGTACCGCGGTCGTTTTGCAATGAGATAACGTGGTTTTTAGTAGTAATCGTTTTGAGAGTACGTTCTACATTACCATTTTTATCTAAAACGTCAGCAGTTACTTCGAAAAGTTCTGGCTTGTGGATATCGTTTTCGACGTTAAGAATAAATGCTTTAGCCTCTTCACGAAGTTGACGAACATCCATAAGTTCACCTTGCACAAGCAATTGATTTTGAGAGTTGATTAACACGATAAAGATATTACGTTCGTTAACCTCCACATCAGGTTTTTCCATATTAGGTGGAAGTGGTGGTGGGAGACGACGAGAAAGACCTTGATCGGTTGACATTGTTGTAGAACAAAGCCAGAAAATCAAAAGCAAGAACGAGATGTCAGCCATTTGACTCGCATTAATTTCAGGTAATTTTCTTTTATTAGCCATTTTTCTCGTTTTTATAACAAGGAATTAACCTTTAATTTTAGAATACAATGTTGAGCCTAACAAAGCAAGAATAGTTGCAGATGCAAAGATAATAGTTGCATACATACACATATCTGCATATTGAGCCCAGAAACCAACGTTGTCGGTGCCTTCGTAACCGATAATTTCAAGTTTTTCAGGAGAACCGATAAACCAAGAAATTACGAATACAAGAGCAAATACAATTAAAACGACAAGAGTTCCAATACCTTTTTTAGGGTTTTTGCGGAAGTTTGTTACAAAAGTGAACACAGATGCAACGAGAGTTGCAACAACTGCGATAGCAAAAAGAGCGTATGTCCAATTAAGGAACAAATTTGTATAAACCGGAGTTGGCAATAATTCTCCACCATTGCCTTCAACTTCGGTTTGTCCGCCAAAGATAAAGAAACCTGCAATCACCAAAGATATAGCAAATAATGCCAACAAGGTGAATTTAGGTAATTTTTCAATAAATTTATTCATGGTAGATTATTATTTTTTTGAATATTTAACTACGATATCAAGCAAAGAGATAGAAGAGTCTTCCATGTCAGTAACGATAGAGTCGATACGAGCAAGAAGATAGTTATAGAATACTTGAAGAATCATAGCCACGATAAGACCGAGGAGAGTTGTCAACAACGCAACTTTGATACCACCTGCTACAACTGAAGCAGACATATCACCTACTTGTTGGATTTTATCGAACGCTTGAATCATACCTACGATAGTACCCAAGAAACCTAACATTGAAGAAAGACCAATGAAAAGAGAAATCCAAGAAAGGTTACGTTCGAGAAGACCGAGTTGAACTGAACCGTAAGAAGCAACTGATTTTTCAACTACTTCTACGCCTTCGTCGTAACGAGAAAGACCTTGATAGAAGATAGAAGCGATAGGACCACGAGTGTTACGGCAGATTTCGAGAGCAGCTTCAACACCACCTTTAGCCCAAGCTTCGTCAATGCGTTTGAGAAGTTTGTTAGTGTTAACACTTGCAAGATTCAAATAGATAATACGTTCAATAGAAAGAGCAAGACCAAAAATCAAACAGAAAACTACGAGTGACATGAAACCAGCACCACCCTCGATGAATTTGATTTTGAGAACTTGGTACATTGATTGTTCTTCAACTACAGCAGTTTCTTCTACTACTGCAGCTTCCTCAACTGCAGCTTCAGGAGCAACAGCTTCAGTTGTTGTGTCATTAGCTACCGGAGCAGCATCTTGAGCCATAACGTTTGCAGCACCAAAACCAAGGAATGCTACAACAGTCATCATTGCGAAAAATTTTTTCATTGTTGTTTTTTGTTTTTTTAAGTTAATATTTAGTTAGTTATTTTTATGTTTTTGATAATATTTTACTACAGAAAAACGTGCACAATACACCTATATTATGCAACACTCCAAAATCGGTTGCAAATTAGCAAAAAATAACGAATTAAGCACTAATTTTTAGGATTTTTTTACCTATTTTTTTTCATACCTCAAAAAGCATTGATATTCAACAATAAAAAGTTACAGATTAGATGATAAATATGGTATATTGCAACTAAAATATTAGTTTTTTTAAGAAAAATCAAACAATTCACGAGCATTTTTTGTTGTAATTTCGTCAACTTTTTGTGAATTTATTTGAAAAATTGAAGATAATCGGTCTCGAACATAAACCAAATTTGCCGGTTCGTTTCTCTTTCCTCGATTAGGCACTGGAGAGAGATATGGTGCATCTGTTTCGAGTAGGATATGATTGATTCCTATAGGTTCTATAATTTCGCCAAGATTGGAATTTTTATATGTTACCACACCTCCAATTCCTAATAAAAAACCCATATCAACAGCTTTTTTTGCCTCTTCTACCCCACCTCCGAAACAATGAAAAACTCCCCGCAATGGTTTGCCCTTGAATTTACTGAGCACTTTGAATGTTTCGGCATGGGCTTTTCGAATGTGTAATATGACGGGTAGGTTGAGTGATATTGCCCAATCTAATTGTTGTTCTAAGACTTTTTCTTGTTCTGATGCAAATGTTTTATCCCAATATAAATCGAGTCCTATCTCGCCTACTGACACATATTTGTTACCTGCACGTAGGGCATCTTCAATATTACGCAATTCGGTTTGCCAATCTTCTTTGACGCTTGTTGGATGTAGTCCCATTGCCATTTTGGTAAAATCGGGATATTGATTATGGCAAATTAGCATTTCATTGATGGTTGATGTGTCAACGTTTGCTAACAATACTTTCTCGACTCCTACTTCTATAGCTCGAGCAATGACGTCTGCTCTATCTTCGTCGTATTCAGAACCATATATGTGTGAATGTGTATCTATCATTTTAAGTTGAGAGTTGAGAGTTAAGAGTTGTGAATTGAGAATTGAGAGTTGAGAATTGAGAGTTGTGAATTGAGAATTTATAGAGACTATAGAAGTTATAGTAACTATAAAATACAATTTTGCTCTTTATTTCTTAATTTCTTGCGTCTTAATTTTTGTTCTTAATCCTTGTCTAATTTAGTCTTTTAGTTCGTCGAGGAGTTTTTCGGCATCGTCGAGGGAGTGTAGTTTTCCGACGTCTATCATTCGGAGGTTGTCTTGAACTACACCGTATATTTCTTGTTCGGCTAGTTTATCGAGGTAGAAGTCTATAATTGAGAATTTTTCAGGATAATCGGTCATTAATTGACATATGCGTGGTTCGATTATATGAATACCTGAGAATGCGTATTTTTTACATTGGTTTATGTCTAAATCTTTGTATGGTGATTTTACTTCGCCTGTTGCGATGTTAGTCCACCCTACTAATCGCATATCGTTATTGAATAGTAAATAGCGTTGTGTTGCACGTTCGCTCACGAGTAGGGTTGCTAATGATGTTTTTTTGTGTTTTGTTAGTAGGTTATATAAGTCTACGTTTGAGATTATATCTACGTTGTGAACGATGAATGGGTTGCCGTTAAATAGTGGTTCGGCATGTTTGATTGCGCCGCCTGTTTCGCGCAATAAGTCGCGTTCGTTTGAAATTGCGAGTGAACCGAAGTCGCTACGTTCGGCTAAGTATTCTTCGATTTGTTCAGCGAAATGATGAACATTTACGATGAAGTCGTTTATTCCTTGAGATTGTAGTGATTCGATTACGTGTTCTATAAGTGGGCGTCCTGCTATTGGGACTAATGCTTTTGGTATGGAGTCGGTTATTGGTTTAAGTCGAGTGCCTAAACCTGCTGCGAAGATGAATGCTTGTATTTCTCTTTCGGGAAACATTTTATTTAGTGATTAATGAGTGGTTGATAAGTGGTAATTAATAGTGTGTAGTGTATATTTTTTTATTAATAATTAAACACTAATAACTTGGTTATAGTTCTTTTTCGATGTCTTGCTCGCGGTGTATTATTTTTATGTCGATATCGAATTTTTTGCTGAGGTGTTCGGCGAGTCGTTCGGCGCAATATACTGAGCGGTGTTGTCCGCCTGTACATCCGAAACTTACCATTAAATGAGTGAATTTGCGTTCGATAAATCGTTGTACGTGTGCATCGACGAGTTCGTAGGCGTTGTCGAGGAATTTGAATACTTCGCCGTCGTTTTCGAGGAATTGGATTACTTCTTTGTCGAGTCCGGTGAAGTGTTTATAGTGTTCGTATTTTCCGGGGTTGTTTATTGCTCGGCAGTCGAATACGTATCCTCCGCCATTACCTGTTATGTCGTTAGGTATTCCTTTTTTGTATGCGAAGCTGTAGATTTTCACCTCTAATTTGCGTTGTGGGTTCATTTCGGAGAACTGACGCATTTGTGTTAGTTCGGTGAGTATTTTTGATAGGTATGGGTATTCTTTGAATGGTTCGCGGAGTAGTCGGCGTAGGTTGTCAATTGCGTATGGTACTGATTGTAGGAAGTGTGGTTTTTTTTCGAAGTATCCTCTAAAACCATACGCTCCGAGTACTTGTAATGTTCGGAATAGTACGAAGTGGCGTAGTTGTTGACGGAAGTATGTTTCGTCGACAGGCATATATTGACGGAGTGCGTCGAGATATGTTTTTAATAGTTCTTCGCGTAGTTCTTCTGAATAGTTTGCTTTTGCTTGCCATACGAATGATGCTACGTCGTAATAGATTGGTCCTTTGCGTCCTCCTTGAAAGTCGATAAAGTACGGTTCGTTGTTGTAGAACATTACGTTACGTGATTGAAAATCACGATATAGGAATGTTGCTGAGGTGCTACGCATTAGGATGTCGCTCATTCGTTGGAAGTCGTCTTCGAGTTTTATTTCGGAGAATTCGATTCCTGTTGCTTTTAGGAAGCAGTATTTGAAGTAGTTTAAGTCGAATGATATCATTCGTTCGTCGAATTCGGGTTGTGGGTAGCATACGTTGAAGTCGAGTCCTTCTGCTCCGAGGAATTGGATTGATGGGAGTTTTGCCATTGTTTTACGAAGTAGTTCGCGTTCATCTTCACTAAAAGAACCACATGTACGTCCTTTTTCTGTCATTTTAAAGAGAATATTATCACCTAAATCTTGCTGGATGTAGAATCGATTGTCGGCAGACATAGCATATACTTCAGGCACTGGTAGCCCTTGACGACGAAAATGTTCGGCTATTTTTACAAATGCTATGTTTTCGTCCTCAGATGTTCCCATTACACCAATTATAGTTGAATCGTCATTGGCTGTCAATCTGAAATAACGACGGTTTGAACCTGAAGATGGAAGTTCTTCGATGCTCTTAGGAGTCGAATGTTTATACTTAACAAATAAGTCTTCTAATTGTTTCATATCTTAGATTTATAGTAGCGAGTAGCGAGTAGCAAGACTTTCTGTACTCGGCTTTCGCCTCGTTAGTATTTTTTTAATTTATAGTAGCGAGCAGCAAGACTTGCCATTCGCATTCATTTTTAATTTTTCGTTTCACTAAAAATTTTTGCTATACTCGGCAATTTAACAAGCATCTTATTTTTTTATTATTTCAATTGCTGTTTTTAACCATTCATCAAAGCGAAGTGAATAAGCAATTGTTCCTTTCTGATAGTAGTAACGCTTTACAATTTCCATTTCAAGCATTTCTTGTACATCGTCACGAAATAGAATTAAGTCGTCTGCTACGTTTGGTTGTAAAAGATTTGTTAATTGTGTGAATAACGAATCGGTTTTTGTGTCATAACCTTCGGTCTTCACCATTTCTTTCAAATCTTGAAGATATTTTTCACTTTCAAGACGATATGTAAATCCTGATTCTATTACAAATTTACAGAAATCGTTATACTCTTCGTCGGTTAATCGGAATTCGTTAGCCGAAGCAATTGTTGAATGAGTCAACACATAACGATTGGCATATTTGAAATATAAATTTTTAAGATACAAATAACCTGATATATTGTAACTTGCTTCTTCTGTGATAGTTGAATCAGGCATTACTCCACCTCCATCGCGAACTATACGCCCTTTGACTGTGCGGAATTCTTTTGTGAGACTATCAGGTATTACTCGTGTTGAACCACTCTGACGGTTGGCATAATCAATTGCTTGCACACAGCGTCCTGAAGGTAAATAGTATTTAGCGGTTGTAACTTTCAAATAATTATCGTATGGCAATTCGCGAACATTTTGTACAAGACCTTTACCAAAAGTGCGCTCGCCAAGCACAAAACCCCTATCCAAATCTTGCATTGCACCAGAGAGGATTTCAGAAGAAGAAGCTGTATTGCCATCAACAAGGAATAATAACTTCATATTAGGATACAACGGCTCACGACGTGTTTTATAGATTGTATTATTACTATTATGACGTCCCTTCATTGAAACGATTTCTGTACCACGAGGAAGAAACAGAGAGGCTATTTCAACAGCTTGACTGACCAAACCACCACCATTACCTCGTAAATCTATAATTAATTTATCAATGTTATGCTGAGAAACTAAATCTTTTAATGCTTTTTCAAAATCGGCAGCTGTTCTATCAATAAAATCAAGAACTACAATATACCCTACACCTTCTGCAACTTGAGCATAATATGGCACTGTTGGCATTTGAATTATGTCACGCAAAAATGTTTTCTTTATAATCTTTTTCTCCCCTTCTCTACGCACTTTAACCGTAATTTCAGTATGAGGTTTACCACGCAACATATCACTAACCTCCGAAATCGATTTACCTTCACACTTAACACCATCTATTTCAATTATTTCATCACCTGCACGTAATCCGTTTGCTTGTGCAGGCATACCATAATATGGCTCGGAAAGATAAGGTTTACCATCTACAAGAGTTATAATTGAACCAATACCGCCATATTGTCCTGAACGAAGACGTTTCAAAGCCTCTTCATCTGCAGCCGGTATAAAAGAGGTATATGGGTCTAAACCATAAAGCATCCTATCTAACGAGAATTTCAACAATTTATCATGCTTTAAGGTATCAACATAATTTATTTCTAATTCTCGCAAAACACTATTGTACACTTCAATGTGTTTCATTGCATCAAAAGATTGATTACTTTCTGATTTTTTATCTTTTTTGGCTTGTAATGGAACAAGCAAAAAAATGAAAAATAAAATTGATAATATTTTTTTCATAACTACAATACTATTGATATATTTATTTCAACTTTCAACTTTCAACTTTCATCTTTCAATTTTCAACTCTCAACTCCCTAAATTCCTCTTTGTTCTTTCAAATAATCGTATGCCTCTTTTACTTTGCGGAATTTTTCGGTTGCACTCTGGCGCACTTCATCACCAAGTGAATTTACTTTGTCAGGGTGATATTTCATTGCCATACGACGATATGCTTTTTTGATTTCATCGTCTGTACAATTTGGCGATAATTCAAGCACTTGATACGCCCAATCTGGGTTAGTTTGTTTTGTGAACATTGCAGCGATAGAAGTCAAATCGGCATCGTTAATTTGCATGTAATATGCTATATTGCGGATAACATTGATTTCTGCATCATTCACGGCACCATCGCCTGCTGCTATGCTGAATAGCATATTGATGAGTTGCAATCGTGTGCTATAATTCAAGTTTGCAGCACATTGTGTCGCCACATCGGCAACATTGATATTTTGTTTAAGTAATTGATTAAGAATTTGCCAAGCTTCACGAGCTCCCTCTTCGCCATAATTCTGCACTAAAAAACGTTTTACAACAGATAATTCTGTTTTCACAACCGTACCATCTGCTTTAACAACAGCTATCATCAATACAAGCAGAACAAGTTGGAAATCATTTGCACCCTGACGCTTATTATAAGTTGTACGTTCTTCATCAACATACTTATATTCAGACGTTTTATCTGTATCAAACAAAGAAGCAAGAGCAACTCCAATAATTGCTCCAACAGGTCCACCAAGCGTCCATCCTAACCCTCCTGCGATTATTTTTTTGAATATACCCATCTCAAATTACACATTATAAAATTAAAGTGCTAAGTTAGTTATTTTAATTCACAATTCATAATTCATAATTCATAATTTTTGTTAAAAAAACAGGGGGGGGTGAGAGTTGAGAATTTATTTAAACCAGATATTCCGGATGTTCCGGATAAACCATATATTTTCAAAAATAATAAAAAAAAGAGACGTAGCGGCAAACTACGTCTCTGCTTGATTTAATTATACGTTATTTTATTATTTTTGTTATTTGTTGTGTTCCGTCAATGTGGAATGTACGCACTATATAAATTCCTCTATTTAAATCTGAAATATTTACTTGTTCTGCATTTGCCAATACTACTACTCTACCATTTATATCATACACTTCGATTGCTATTGCGTTTTGAGCTACAATAGTATTGTTTGCCAAATAAACAAGATTAGGATTTTCTACAAACTCAACATCAACAGGTTGCTGTGGTACATCATTACCTACAATAACAAAAGTAAGAACTCCATCAAATTTACGAGCATAACCAACATACACGTCAGAAGTGAAATCTACTTCGCCTTTAACCACAGCTGGCATTTCTACACGAGTTTCAGTACCTGCAGAATCGTAATAAGAGAACACTAATGTATATGCTCCGTTGTTTTGTTCAATTGTAGGTTGACGAAGCATGAGTGCTCTACCGACAAAGTATTTAGAGTAGAAGTAGTTGATTACGTTCACATCAGTTGAATAGCATTCTACTTGTTGTTCTGTGTTTTTGATTGTTATGTTGTTGATGTCGGCATCAGCAACTTCAATACTTGGAAGAATATCGCCTGATGCAGGTTGGTATTTTCCTTTAATGTTAGTGATAAGCATTCCTGTTTTTACTTTTGCAGTGCCACTATCTCCTAATTTTGCATTTTTAAGAAGAATACCGCCTGTATAGTCTTCAATAAGGATACCATTTTCATAATCAGTAAACGTTGTAGTTGCATTACCTACGTATGTAAATTCAGTTCCTGCTGCCAAGTTTTTGATGTCTTTGATACGAACGCAAGTACCGTCGAATGCTTTTGTTGTATTAGTCACTTCGATTGGGAAGATTGTTAGTCCATAACCCATAATGCCATATTCAACAACACCAACAACCGACATATTTTCGTACAATTTGTCCCAAAGTACGTTCATCATTGCACCGTTTTGATATATGAATTCTGTTTCATAAGGATATCCTTGTGAGAAACCATACTTCATTGTAGTTTCAAGGTTTTCTATCTTAATCAAATGTGATGCGTATTTCATTGGTTCATTAACAATTACATCAAGAGTAACAGCCTGAGGAACCAAGGCATTACCTGAGTTTTTCACTGTTATGTCACTTGTTGCAGTACCTTTGAGATAGTGTTCTTGATGTCCTTTTTCGTCATATTGTAATGCACCTTTAACACCTACAATTGAATCGCCTGGTTCTACGCCTGCAATAGGTTGTCCCGTTTTAAGAAGGATTGCACCTGTTGCGTCTTGAATGTAAAGTCCGCACATGTGTTCGCTATCACCTTGTGTGTTTGCTGCATAGTATTTATAAGTAGCGAGTACAGGATTTTTAATTTCGTAAGTTACTTTAGATGATAGAGGTTTGCCTTCAGCGAGCATTGCACCGATGTTGTCAAATACGCGGTTAGAGATGATGTCGTCTTCGTTGCGGAGGAGGATTGTTGGATATCCGCCTGCGATAGCTTCTGACAAATCAAGAATACCCATTATTGCAACAGGAATGCCCATATATGGTGTCAAATCGCCACCACCTGCCATTTGTACACGAATAGTGTCATACTCTTTACGTAAATCACCATCGAATTGTACGAAAGCTGTGCGTTCTGTTATTTGTCCGTTTTCTACGAAGTTTACGTTTTTCAATTCACCTACAGGCAATGATAATAAACGAGATTCGAATTGAGCGGGTGTTTGAAGTATGTTATATACTTTTTGTTCTTGCCAAGATATTGGGTTATTTGAATTGATGACTTGTAGTTTGCTGAAGTTTGCTTCTTGGATGTGGAACATCGAACCTTGATATACTCCATCAACTACTGCGAGTTTTGAGTAATAACCTTTTAATCCTTTGATGCTATCGCCTGCTTGAGCTGAAAAAGGAGCATTACGCGAGGTCAATGAGATACATAAAGCAGATGTTTGTGCTGGAGTTGCATCATTAGTTGCTTGGATATAGTAGTTCGCACCCATTCTCATTTGTGCCACATAGTTAACCAATGCAGGTTCTACAATCTCTATCTCTGTTGCTGAAATTGTTGCTTTATTTTTATCATCAACAAAGTTATATAAGTCAACTATATTAAAGAATGCAGTTGGGTTAATTTGATAACGATTTAGCACCAAAAATTGGTAGTTATTGTTGTATTTATCACAAATACCTTTGAATGTACCACCTGCGGGCACAGAGCGTCCCGCAATACTTGCACTGAGATGGATAGGCATTTTAGTTTCACCACTAACGAATGAATATGTTGTGCTATACACTCCTTTACCCTCTTTCACTACAGGTGCAGTTACCTCTACTGCCATGTTTTCGTATTTTGCAGGGTTTGCTATGAGTTCATCAATAGTTAATGTAAGATAAGGTATAGCATTATCAGTAGCACCTGATTCAACAGTTTCAGTATCATCATCAGTAAATTCTACCCTATCTGGCAATGTAGTAGTTGCTTTTTTAAAAGTACCTGAAAATGAAATTACGACAGTACCACCTTGGTTCATTTTATAACCATTATAGTTTGCATCTTCAAACCAAGTGTTATTTTCATTAAAACGCACATGGCTAAGCAAAATTGCATCGGTTGAATCTTGTACAAAAATACCATTTCTTGGAGTGTCATAACGTGAAAGATGCAATGTTGTCATTGCTTTACCTTCATATATAACCTGCGTACCATCAGGCAATTGACGGAGTTCCGCAAGTGATTTCACATTCGTCCATGCGTTCAAATCAATGCATAATGCACAATGCATAATGCATAATAAAATTAATGTAATCTTTTTCATAAAATAAAATGATATTTATCTAAAATAACTAGACAATCTAGAAGGTCTAGATTATCTAGTTAAATTATTAATTGTCAATTGTTAATTATTAACGTACAACTGCTTTATAGGTTTCACCATTTAGTTTCACAATAACAACTCCATTCAAATCAGCAATTTCTGTCAAGTTAGAAGAGTTTGTGGTTTGATATACTTGGCGTCCGTCAACAGTATATACTTCGAGTGTTTGTCCTGCTTCTGTTTCGATGCAAAGCATACCGTTTATGCTATATATGCTTGCTTCTACATTGCTGTTTTCAACACCTACACCTGTGCCACCACTAACCGAGATACGATAGATTACGTAGTAACCATCAAGACAGTTGAAGTTACACAAACCTTTGAGAGTCAAGTTTTCACCAAGAATTGGGTTACCTGTATGAGTTGCAGGTTGGTAGTGCATTTCTGCCGATGGATTTGCCATGTCGTAGAGGTAATAGTCATCGCGCACACCTGTCAAGTCGCTGATTGTTTGGAACGTACCGCCAAGGTTAGACACTTCGACTATATGACTGCAATATTTCAACGTATCAGAGATGATTTCGCTGAGCGATGCTTTTACTACGTTTAATTCATTGTTGCTGCTAACGATTTCAGGTACAACACCTTCCGAAAGAGTATACATTGGTGCGTGCTCTATGCGTGTACCATAACGTACTCCATCGTCGAATACACCTTTCAATCCTTTGATTTTATCACCAACGACTGCATCGATATCACCTGCGCCTAAGTCGAGTGCCAATGCTGCTGTTTCGTCTTCGATAAATGCCCATGTGTTTGATACACCGCTATTTACCTGTGTACGTTTATAATTTAACACAACTTCGCCTTTCAAACCATATACTACGCCTGACGACAATGGTTCGCCTGCTTCCATAAGTTCGGCAAGGGTGTTGAATTCGTAGTAAGTAACAAGTATATCGTCTGCATCGCGCACAATGATTGTTGGTTGAGCGTTGATTACTGCTGCATCATAAACACCTGATAGAATGACGTTATTACCAACGTGTTTGCTCAAGTCGAATCCATTCACACCAACTACGATGATACTGTCAGATTTTTGAATCATTCCATCCGAATCTTCACTTGGGTTACTGATTTCATATGACACCTTGTAATAATAAGTATCGCCTTTTGCATAAAGTTTACCAGTATAACGCGATGCTATTATTTGCGAAGCATAGTTCATTGCCAATTGACTTGTCACCAAGTCAGAGATGTTTACTGCAGTATTTACAACTTCAGGATTGTTGCTGCTGAGCACGTTGAGTGCTTCTCCTGCTGTTTGGTTAAAATATGCGCCTTTGAAGTTCTTTTTATCCACCACATTTTTATACGCATCAGTATATTTACCTACAAAACCATTGATGCTATCGCCTGCTACAACCTGAGTTTCACCTTCTACAAAGATTGTTATACCATTTTGCAACAAACCTGTAAGTCCTGTATATTGTGCAAAAATTGCAGTACGATTATCATCGAGTTTTGTTACATAATTCACCAATACTGCGCCACCTACTTTTGCATCAACAATTTCGTAGTTTTTACCTTTGTAGTATGCTGCCATGTCGCTGAACGAATAGAACTCAGTCGCTTTAGTCAAATTAGCATCGCAAAGGAGGAAACGATTGTAATCGCCACCAACAAAAGCACCTGCCATTTCACCACCTGCAGGAGCTGTAGATGACAAATTGCTCGCATAAAAAGCAAGCGAATCGGTGCCACTCACCAAGTATGTTTTCGATGCAACTTTTGGCGATATTTTAGCATCTGTTATCACAATTGCTCTACCTTCGTACGCTGCTTTGTTAGCAAAGAATTCTGCCATTGTTATACGTTGTGCAACAACAGGCACATCGAATGTGCACTCAGGAGTTTTTTTATCAGCAGTCGCAACAGTAATACCAGGAGCAGTACCTGTTGAACCTACACTCCAAGTCGCTGTAATTTTTGTAACTTCCATGCTATCTGTTACATAACTATCACCATCAAAGTTATTATTTTTACCATTTAAAGTATAACCTTTAAGAAGAATACCACCAGTCGCATCTTCCATAAACAAACCATTATAGGTTCCATTATAAAATGTCGTTTTTGCTGTACCAGTATACAAAATTTTAGTTTTGTCAGGTTGAGATTTAATCTCAGCAATGGTTTTACACTCTACTTGTGCACTGATATTCATGCACATAGAAAAAATAAGAGCTAACAAAAAAGTAATTTTTTTCATAAAAATATTATTATATTAGTTAATAAATTAATTTTATATCATTGGGTTGCAAAGTTACAATAATTTGAACATATATGCAATTTTTCAATGTTAAAAAAAAATAAAGACAATGTTTTTTTCGCATCTATAATTAAAAAACAATCAGAAAATCTAGTTAATCTAGGATGCATATAAAAAAACAAGACGTAGCTTTTTGAATGCTACGTCTCAATTAAACTATTTTGTGAGAATAATTTTTGCAATAATGTTTTCACCATTAAGCTGCGCTGTTAACAAATATGTACCCTCATTCAATAACGATAAATCAATTAATTGTTCAACATGCGATTGAGCATATACACTACGTCCTGCTACATCATAAACTACAACATTGGAGAGCTGATTATCGAAATAAACAATGCCCGATGTTGGATTAGGATAGACAGCAAATTGCTCTGTCTCTGAATTTTCGATAGGTGTTGTCGCATCAAATTGAATTAAATAGGTTTCATATTTCCACTCCCAATCATTAAGTTGCATTGTGAGGGCAGCACTACCTGATGCAGCGAGGACTGCGGAACCATAACCTATATCAGTAGCTCCTTCTTGCGAGACTTGATATACCATAATGTCAGCGAGATTGATTACACCATTTGTGCGTTGCATAACATAATCACCAAAAGTGACTGCTTCATCAGGATTAGCTATTGACGACACGTAAGAGGTGCGTATGCCTATAGAGGTTGATGTAGCAATTGTAACGACTCCATCATCGGTGACAGATGGGCACGAACCTGTGTGCGAAAAAATGATAAGCGAGTCAGCATCAATGTCAATAACGGCAGGATGCGTTATGGTGTAGTAATCATCGTCATCAATGCTAAGGGCAACTGAGAGGTTAATATATTTGCCATTAGCACTAATGCCCATATTGCTGAGTTTATAATAAATACCAGTCTCCATTGCCATTACGTCTGCCCAATACTCTTGAAGAGCAAGCGAATAGTTATCCACCTCATCGCGCTTTGGTTTGTGTGGCAAGGTGCATCCATCGATGACGAGTGTGTCAATTGCAAGGAAACGATATGTCCATTTGCCTACCTCATCACATTCGAAGAGCATAGGTATGTCACGAAAACCATCATCATCAAGATAACGCGCTGCTATTCGGCGTCCATCAGCAGAGATACCTTTGATTGAAACAAATTGTGGTGCTTTATGATATACAGGTTCAATCGTTGGCAAATCGAGCGGAGTGATTGAATAAGTACCATCTTCCTTGCGTTGATAGATACAGTGCATGTCAGGTGTTTCTCCAAAAGAGACTACAATCGTACGTCCATCGGCAGAGATGGCATTTGCCTGACTCCAAGCGAGTTGTTTGTCGGTTAGTCCCTCTGGTTGAGGCAATAGTTCCCACTCACCGCCTTGATGCCAAATTGCAGCTTGCAAGCCATAAGCGCCTGCCACCTCACCTAAGTCGTTGATTTGATTAGTGTAAAATGCACCATCAGGTGGCAATTGATAGAGAAATTTATGCTCTTGTAAGTCGTAGAAATATGATGGTGTGCCATCGCCACAACCTGCTGCATAACGCCCATTAGGCGAAAGAAGAAAGAGAGTTTGCCCCTCAAGAAGCGACTCGAGTGTGTGTGCGCGAAGTTGAATGCCAAATGCACCATGCACAATGCACACTAAGATTAATTTGTAATTCATAAATGAAGAGTTAAAAGTTAGGAGCAAGAAACAAGATTATATTTTATAGTTTCTATAGCTACTATAGTTTCTATCAATTCCCAATCCTCAATTTATGTGAGATTGGTTGGTTGTTGGTTATTGCGGTGAGGATGTAAATGCCTGAATTGAGCGACGATATGTTGACGTGTGATTGTGGTTCAGAAGTTTGCAGCAATAATTGCCCTGCGAGATTATAGATTTTTATATCGGAGAGTTGTGCGCCGAGATGCAATATGTCGGCATGCTGATAAGGCAATAATTGAGTGGTTTGTAGCATTTCGGTTGCGGTTGGAGCATCGAAACGAACAAGGAAGTTGTAAATGTTGTTGGTGTTCCATTCATCGAAAAGATATGATACGAAACCGTTGCCTTCGGCAGATATAAGCGCTGAACCTGCCATGACTGCCATGTCGCCAAAAGCATTGGCAGTGAATGTCATAACATCAGTCAAATCTAATCGCCCGTTGGTTTTTGCTTTTGCCCAATCGACTAATGGTTGAGGGTTGTCGATATCATTAATCGAACCAATATAGGTTTGACGCAAATATGCTAATGCAGGTGTACAGATTGATGCTTCGCCATAGTTAGATACGGCAGGACATGCTGCATCGGGAATTGATTTAAAAATATAGAGCGTATCAGCATCGATATCAATTACACCAGCGTATGTCATTTGATATACCTCTACCCCATCGATCATCATCGGTACGTTGACGGCAAGGTATTTGCCATTTTCGCTCATAGACATGTTGCTGAGTTCGTAATAGATACCTGTTTCCATCGCAGCACGCACTTCGTAATACTCCATCAGACGTTCGTTATATGTAGGATCTCCATCGCCTTCACGCACAGGACGTTCGGGCATTTCGCAACCTTCATAAAGCAAATTACCTACCGCCACGAAACGAGTAACCCACTCGCCCTCAGCATTTTTTTCGATTACAAACGGTGTTTCGCGTTGTCCGTCAGAGTTCATAAAACGTCCTGCTATGCGACGTCCATCACTGCTAAATCCTTTAACTTGAACGTGTTGTGGCGCAAGATGATAGATTGAATCTTTTTGTGGGAGAAAAATTTGTGTAGGATGATAAAGTTCATCTTCATAAAGTTCATAAACATAATACCCTCTATTTGAGACTAATAATGATGAAAAATCTTTCGAAAAACCCATTATGCGCCCTTTGATGTTGCCTTCGGCAGTAGGGAAAGTGCGATAATCATCAGTACCAAGCGTCCAAATTGCAGCATCTGTATTAAATGAGGCTGCAATTTCACCTTTATCTGTGATAAATGATGCATAGTGCCCCTGCGATTGATAAAAGTAATCATCAGAGAAACGATAGAAATTAGCAGGACCACCATCAGGTGCGCCTGCAAAACAATTGGCATTTGGCGACACTACATAAAACTGACAGTTGTCTTGTATCTGTTTAAGTTGCTGAGCGCTAACTTGAATGCATAATACGCACTGAATGATGCACAATAAACTTAATGTTATTTTTTTCATGAAAAAAGAAGGAATTAGGGGTTGAGAGTTACTCCCTTCGCTCTTGATTTTTGCTTCGCTCGGCAACTGAAGTAAACCTCGTTGCTCTCGCTTATCGCAAAAATTATTCGCTTTGCTCATGATTTTTGCTACGCTCGGCAACTGAAGTAAACTTCGTTGCTCTCGCTTATCACAAAAATTATTCGCTTTGCTCATGATTTTTGCTACGCTCGGCAACTGAAGTAAACTTCGTTGCTCTCGCTTATCGCAAAAATTGAGAGTTGAGAATTTATTTAAACCGGATATTCCGGGTGTTCCGGATAAACCGAAGATTACGGATGTCCGGAGATTACGGATATAATTTAATATAAAAAGAGAGACGTAACTATGATGCTACGTCTCTCTTTTTTTACATTATATTATTTTGTAATCATTACTTTTGTAATAATGTTTTCACCATTCAATTGTGCAGTAAGCACGTATGTACCTGCGTTGAGAGATGATAAATCAATTGACTGCTCTGCTGCTGTTTGGGCATATACTTGACGTCCTGCTACATCATAAACAGCGACATTAGTGAGTTGGTTGTCGAAATAAACGATACCCGATGTTGGATTAGGGTAAATAGCAAGTTGTTCTGATGCAACGTTTTCTACAGGTGTAGCGGCATCGAAGCGCACCATGAAGCATTGAGGCACAAGTGTTTCATTCAATTCATCGTAATTGAATGTTACGAATGCGTTACCATCATTTGCCCATACAGCAGATCCTGTTGCTGTTTCATATTTAGGATTACCATCAAAATCAACATCACGTTGATATGTCATGTGCTCAGCTAAATCAATTTTTCCATTAGAACGTTGCATTGTGTAATCAAGCAAAGCAATAGCTTCTGTAGGTTTATCAATTGAAACAACAAATGAAGTACGGAACGTACCCATCTTAGGAGCATAAACCATAACCTCACCCTTATCACTTATAGATACAGTACCACCACCAGGAACTGCATTAAGCACGATAAGTGTATCTCTATCAATGTCAATTACAGCTGCGTAATCTCCAGCTACAACATTAACACATACAGGGATATAACGTCCGCTACCAGTCCATGCAAATAAAGAATATGGAGACAAATCATAAATATAACCTGCTTCGTATGCCTCACGCATAATATCATATTCCATAATCTCATCCGAAGAAGTCATATCTTCACGGTTATCAGGGAATGTAACTGTTCCATTTGCAACCTCTTCGATAAAAAGACAACGTTCAGCAACAAATTTGATAGTCCATACACCATCTGCGTCCTTTTGCCAAATAAAAGGTACTTCACGTTTACCATCAAACAAACGATAACGTCCGAGAATACGTGTACCATCATAATTCATACCACATACTTGGATGAATTGTGGCGATTGTTTATAGATTAAATCTTCTTTTGTTGGTGTTGGCAATGTCGAAAACTCCCAAGCATCTGCATTGTCCCAATTTTCAAACTTGTCTAGTTCATAATATACTGGGATAACTTTACCACCATCATAGCGCATCAAAGCAACAAATTTAGTAGCATCGGCAGACATACCGCATATTTCACCACCTTCGATAGGTTTATTGTTAATAGACCCTAAAGCAGTTAACATTTTCCACTCTTCACCACGTACCCAGACACCAGCAAAACCATCTATCGAACCACATGCGATACCATCGTTATTTACTGCATAAATAAGAACTGAGTCTGACTCGGTTGCATAGTGTTGTTTTGTTTCTGCATCAAAAAAGCAACCAGGACCTTCGTTCACTGTACCTGTAAAATAACGTCCGTTTGGTGATGCAATGTAATAATGACGTCCATCTTTAGTGTAATCTAAAGTTTGAGCAAATGAGATTGCGCTAAACAAAATAGCAACAATTAAAAGTAAATTCTTTTTCATAGTTTTAGTTTTATGTTATTAATCTATTCGCAAAAATAATGAAGTACAAAGTTACAACTTTTTTGCGAAAATCACAAATATTTCTCAATATAGATATATTAAAAAATATGGGCACAGATACCTATGCCCATATTACGCTAAATATAAACGAGTTATATTATTTAATCATTAGTTTATATGCCATATCGTTAACCAATACAATTACACTGTTTTCTGTAATATCATTGATAGTGACTAATGCATTAGCAGATGGATTAGCATACAAACATTGTCCAGCCATGTTGAACACTCGAATTGACGCACCTTCTATGGCTTCAATAAACAACGATTTGCTGTAAGAATAAATATTAGCATTAAGTTCGATACTATTAATGCTTGTCTCTTCGTCAAGATTTATTATATGTTGTTGTGATAATGGCCAGATAGAATAATACTCGCCAATTACTTTATTATCAACTACACCTGTGATGTCCATATTGTCATAGAATGTGAATCCGCCTGAATTAGGACCAGTAGTATAATAAATAGTATCAGTACCTTGCACGAAACATCCCTCAATTGCATCTTGTGGCATATAATCTGTGCCTGAGTGGAATACGCTACCTTTCTTCACGCCACGAACTGTTACTACACGATTTTCATACAATTTTTTGTCGGCAAGTATTTCGGCAAATGTTACTTCGATGCCATTCACAGGGTTATTGCTGTTTTTCACTACTATATCTTTACGCAATTCATCGTTGATTGCAAGGAAATCAGTTGTTATACCGCGTGTGTTGTTATACTTACCTTTTACGCCCTCAATTGAGTCGCCCGCTTCAATATTGTCCATCGCCGTAACATTCAAATCTACAATAATACCCGCTGTTTCGTCTTGAATAACGAAATAATATGTTGGCGTATTCTGCGTTTTAGCAAATACGTATGACACTAATACAGGGTTGGTTAGTTCATAAACAATGTCTGATCCAAGTTCGCCTGATGCGATGAGTTCTTTGATTGTAGCAAATTGCATTACAGAAGAAAGCACATCGTCAGCACTGCGACAGATGATAGTAAACTGATTGTCAGGATAGTTATTTGCAACATCGAGCACACCACGCACTGCACATTCTTTGCCATCGTATGCCGACAAATCTTCAACACCTGTTACCACAAAGCGAACAGATTGACGTCCTGTACCATTTTCGTTTTCAATCACATAACTATAAGTATTGTTGTCATTTTTAACCACTTTACCGCCAGAGAATACTACCAAAGTAGATTCATAGCGAAATGCATTTTGCATACCATCGCTTGTAAGAGTATATATATATTTTGCCAACGAACGACACTCTGCTCCATTGCCCACTACCTCTATCTCTTTTTCGGCATCTTGGAAGAATGATGCACCCACTAAACCAGAAATAGAGTCGCCTGCAAATGGACGGAATTTACCATAAACACCTGCAATATAATCGCCTGTTACGATGTTTGCAACTGATGGTATTTCGATGCGAAGTCCTAAATCATAATGGTCTGGTTCATATTTATCTTTTTCTTGAATATAAACGATTGTTTTATCTGCTTCTTTGATTACATGCGACACTGCAAATGTATCAAGCATATCATAATTCAAATTTTCATTATATTTAAGCACCACATTTTTAATATCTTTTATCGAATTAAACGACAATGGTGTAATATCATCTTTCGAACCTATCATAAATACATTCTTACCATTACCATCGCGTCCAAGAAAACCATTAACGCTTGCTTTTACAGGCAAATTACCTATACGAGCATCGAACGGAACAGACAATGTAGCACCTGTAGTAGGCGAATAAAATTCACCATTAAGAGTACCACCAACACTGCGAATGTTAATTTCGTTAAACGTAACCGCTTTGCCTTTATAGTCGGCAAGTTTTGTCATATATTCATCAAAATCAACCACTTCAGGAGTAAATGCAACATTCTCTTTTTCTATAAGAATATAAGCAGCATCTTCATCCGAAAGCACTATTCTATCAAGCAAACTACCACCTTCTGTTTGATATGTACCCCATACATCAGTTATTTGCATATTAGTTGTCACTTTAATTTTTTCGTGATTACCTGCTTTTTTAGCACCTAAATTTGAGTTATAAAGCAAAATTGCGCCTGTTTCATCTTGCATCATAACCCCAAAATCGCCATAATAATAGGTAGTTGTAGCAGTACCTACATATTGACACGCGGTTCCTTTTTCCAATGCCTTAATTTCGGCAATAGTCTTACACTCCACTTGAGCGCTCAAATTAATGCATAATGCACAACACACAATGCACAATAAAATTAATGTAATCTTTTTCATAAAATAAAATGATGTTTATCTAATTTGTTTAAATTGTTTAAATTGTCTATTTTGATCTAGTTTATCTAAATTGTCTAAAATGTCTAGTTTAATTTCTAATAATCTTCGTCGAAATATATTTCTCACCATCAAAAGCAATAAGCATATACACACCCTTCGCCACTTGAGTTAAATCGATAGTATTCACTACATCCGACGCAGAATAAACCTCACGTCCTGCAACATCATACAATCGCACTTCACTCAATCCATCTGACAAATACACCACTCCTGATGTTGGATTTGGATATGCCACCAATGTTTCGTCGCAAATCATTTCATTTGACGATTCTACATCAAAACGCACAAAATAACTCTCATAACGCATTTTATCCTCAAATCCGTTGTATTGCCATGTAACAAAAGCATTTCCCGATGTTGCTAACGATGCTGTACCCTCGGCAAGTCGAGGACCATCAGGAGTGTTATAAGTCATGTAATCTCCAAGATTGATTCTTCCACTTGATTTATCTAAAGTCCACTCAGCTAGTGTTACAGCTTTATCCAATGAATGAATTGAAGATACGTATGTCCAAGAGAAATAATCAGCTGCACCACGAAGCGACACTTCACCTTCGTCAGTTACCGATAGACAAGCCGCACCGCGTTTACAAGTAAAGAGATACATCGAATCTGTTTCAAATTCATACACAACAGGATAATTAGCTTGTACGTTTTCCGAACCATTTGGCTGATATGATATATTCATTTTGGCAAAACGACCATTATTACTAAGCGAAATACCAGAAATATCACCACTACCTGAATAAAAATAACCTGTTGCATCAGCATAAACAGCATTATAATAATCAATCAATTTTTCATAATACTCATCCCATGCTTTGTCATACTCGGCTTGCCATTCGCTTTTTTCCTGTCCAGGTTCTATTTCTGTACTATAAGCATTGCCATCGAATTCAAACTCTCCAGGATACACCGCATCTGTCTTTCCTGTAGTGATAATAAAATCGAGATTCATCCAATCGTAACTCCAAACACCATCAGCATCTTTACGCCAAACAAGTGGCAATTCTTCGAAACCAGTATCAATGCGATAGCGTCCAATGATCAAATCACCTTTTTCTGCAATATCGCATGGTGCTACGAATTGAAA
>JAFTSS010000043.1 GCA_017467185.1 Paludibacteraceae bacterium
TTAGGTACGGTCAATCCCGTTGCCGAAATCATACGCATGGCACACAAATATGGTGCTAAAGTGTTGATTGACGGAGCTCAAGCCATTGCCCATATTCCTGTGAATGTAGTCGAACTTGATGCCGATTTCTATGCTTTCTCTGGTCATAAAGTCTATGCCCCTAATGGCATTGGCGTATTGTATGGCAAGCGCGAAATATTAGATGCTATGCCTCCATTTATGGGTGGTGGAGAGATGATTGAAACTGTGCGATTCGAGAAAACGACTTACAACAAACTACCTTATAAATACGAAGCAGGCACGCCCGACTATGTAGGCAGTTGCGCTTTGGCTACAGCGTTAGACTATATATCGGCAATAGGTATGAAAGAAATTGCTGATTATGAACATGAACTACTTGCATACGCAACTGAAAAGATAAAAGAGATTGAAGGTGTTCGCATTATTGGCGAAGCTAAGGAGAAAAGTGGAGTGTTGTCGTTCGTAGTTGATGGCGTACATCCGTATGATATTGGTATGATGCTCGACAAACTCGGCATCGCCATCCGCACGGGTCATCACTGCGCCGAACCGCTCATCGATTTCTATGGCATACCTGGCACAGCTCGCGCCTCTTTTGCCTTCTACAACACAACCGAAGAGATAGACTATTTCATCTCATCGCTCAAACGAGTATTGATGATATTAAAGTAATTTTTAGACAAGAAGACAAGAAAATAAGTTTTTTATAAACATAAATTATATATCCTTTTTTAACGCTAATTACCATTAATTATCCATAAATTAAAAGAAATAATTGACGAGTAATTTACGATAATTTGCGTTGAAAATAAAAATCATGTTTTCAAGTCTATTTTAACGCTAATTGCCATTAATTATCCATAAATATTTATTTACGAGTAATTTATGAAAATTTACGTTAAAAAAAATAAAATTTCATGTCTTCATGTCTCTTAAAAATATATTATGGAAAATAAACGATTTAAGATTGATATCGATGAAGTTTTGAAGGCGAAAGTCAAGAAGAAATTGCCTAAATTCTTGGTAAATTTCTTGAAACGCCGCATCCATCAAGACGAAATCAACGACTGCATTGAAAAGGCTGAGCACCCACAAGGTGTAGGATTCTTCGACGAAGCACTCAATTATCTCGACATCAAATACGAAGTGCGTGGAGCCGAAAATCTCGACCCATCGCGCCGCTGCATCTTTGCCAGCAATCACCCAATTGGTGGTCCTGAGGCTTTGATTATGGGCTCAGTGATGCGTCGCTACTATGGCGAAAGTTTCCGTGTGCCTGTAAACAACATTTTAGCTCACTTCCACCCTCTCTCTGAGTTTTTTGTACCAATCAATATGGGCGGTCGTCAAACCAAAGAGATTAGCGAAGGCCTAACTCGCATGTTCGAAAGTCCATATCAGGTATTAGTCTATCCTGCAGGTAAATGCGCACGCAAAGAGCATGGAAAGGTAACCGAACAACCATGGAAAAAGATGTTCATCACACAATCACGCAAATACGAGCGCGATGTAGTGCCAGTACACATGTCGGGCTACAATTCTAAGTTGTTTATGTTCCTCACAAGTTTCAGCAAATTCATCGGTTTGAAATTCAACATCGGCATGTTCATGCTTGTAGATGAATTATTTAAGAAACAGCACAAAACATTTGTCATCACCTTCGGCAAACCAATACCTTATACCACTTTCGACAAATCTAAAACAGATCAACAATGGGCTGAATCGGTGAAACAAATTGTCGAAAACCTCCAAGAAGGCAACGGACAAGACCCTAATATGTAGAGTACAGAGTACAAATTACAGAGTACAGATAACTAATGCACCACACCTAAAACTCCTCTCATAAGTTAGGAAAACTGACGCTCGAAACAAGCGCAGAAGGCAAGCTCGCTTGCATTATGCCTTGCAAGGAGGAAGAAGACGAAGTCAAAGTGGTCGAAGACCGGAGTGGTTTATCTTTTCTAACTAATAACTAATAATTAACGTCAGTTTGATATAAAACGCCGCATGGCATCTGTGTTATCCGTAGAGCGATTTTTGCATAGCAAAAGAGCGAATTTTGTGATAAGTGAGAGCAGAAGCCAAATTTATTTGGGTTATGCCGAATATAAACAAAATCTTGATAAAAATCGAATAATAAAAGAAGAAAAATATCTGAGAAATCTGTGTCATCTGTGGGAGATAAATAATAAAAATCCGTGTATTCCGTGCATTCCGTGTGAGATAAAGTTATATCGAACTCACGTTAATTAATAACTAAACACTAAAAAATATGGTACCTATCATTGACCCTATCTCAAAAGAGTTGCTCAAACAAGAACTCAACGAGAAAACTTTCTTAAGAAAAACAAACAAAGCTGATAATGAAATATATGTCGTAAACGCCGAAAATTCGCCAAACGTATTGCGCGAAATCGGTCGTCTTCGCGAAGTGTCATTCCGTTCAGTTGGCGGTGGTTCTGGCAAAGAGTGCGACCTCGACCACTTCGACCTCGAAGACAAAGCATGTTATCAACTCATTGTATGGAACCCTGAATTAGAAGAAATCATTGGTGGCTACCGTTTCACACGTTGGGCACAAGCTTCGTTCCACGACAATGGTCAACCTTACGTAAACACCGAACACCTATTCGACTTCTCTGAAAAATTCCTCAAAGAATATTTCCCTTACTGTCTCGAAATGGCTCGTGCTTTCGTACAACCTAAATATCAAAGTGCCGAAATGGGTCGCAAGAGCCTTTTTGCTCTTGATAATCTTTGGGACGGCATCGGCGGTCTTGTTGCCACCGACCCTTCTATCAAATACCTTGCAGGTAAAGTAACTATCTATAGCACTAGCCCCGACAAGAGTCGCAAAGCTATGATTTACTACCTCGAGAAATTCTTTGGCGACCGCGAAAAAATGCTCGTTTCCAAACACCCTGAAACTTGCACCGACGAAGAACGCGCCGAATTCGACGCTATGTTCTGTGGTGAAAATGCGAAAGAAAACTACAAGATTCTCAACACTTTCGTAAAATCAATGAACGACAGCATTCCGCCACTCATTCACTCATACATCGAACTCTCAAGCTCAATGAAAACATTCGGCACAACATTCGACCCCGACTTCGGCGACTGCTACGATACAGCAATGATTATCACAATCAACGACATCTACGAACAAAAGAAAAAACGCTACATCGAATCATACTTCGAACAAAAATAATTATTTTTTTGCTTTTAACATAAGTACAAAGATTTGTTTATTGGTTCACTATTTATAGCAACAATTTTCTATTTCTGAGAGGACAACCAATATTTTAAGTACAAGCCCTAGATCATGTTTAATCACAAGGCTTGTACTTAAAAAAACAAAGTCAACCACTATAAACTATTCAAATATGAATAAATTTAATCGTCCTATAAATAAATTTTGTACTTCTGTTTTAAAAAAAATCAAACAACAAAATCAAATAATGCAAGAACAACCCATAATAAGCGCCATTGACCGCGAACTAATAAAAGCCGAACTAACCCAAGAACGCTTCCTTCGCACAACCAACAAGGCTGGCAACGAAATCTATATCGTCAACGCCCACAATTCGCCAAACACTATGCGCGAGATAGGACGTTTACGTGAAATAGCATTCCGCACAGCTGGCGGAGGCACAGGCAAAGAAGTTGATATCGACGAGTTTGACACAATGGACAACCCATGCGAACAACTCATCGTATGGAATCCCGACGCCGAAGAAATAATCGGTGGCTACCGCTTCATCCTTGGCGAAAACATCAAATACGACGCTCAAGGACAGCCACTTATCGCCACATCCCACCTATTCCATTTCTCACAAAAATTCACTGACAAATACATGCCCTACACCATCGAGTTAGGGCGCTCGTTTGTCGCAATCGAATACCAATCATCGCAAGCCGGAGCCAAAAGCCTCTATGCCCTCGACAACCTCTGGGACGGACTAGGCGCTCTCACCGTCAAATACCCACAAATACAATACTTCTTCGGCAAATTCACTATGTATCCATCGTTCGACCGCAAAGGCCGCGACATGATACTCTACTACCTTCAACGTCATTTCGGCGACAAACAAAAATTAGTAACCCCTCACAACGCACTAAAATTTGAAAGCAAACTATCCATATTAGAACGACTTTTCCCAATACAAGCCGTTAAAGAAAACTACAAAATCCTCAACCGCGAAGTCCGTGCTCTTGGCGAAAACATACCACCTCTTGTCAACGCCTACATGAACCTCTCTGCCACAATGAAAGTATTCGGCACAGCCATCAACGACGAATTTGGCGACGTCGAAGAAACAGGCATCCTAATCACAATCAAAGACATATACGAAGAAAAACGCGAACGCCACATCGTCTCTTACATCAAAGATTTCAAAGAAGACCTAAAAATCAGTCGCATCGGAATCAAATAATGCAACAAATCATAGATCCAATAAACCCCGATCTCATCGAACAAGAGCTCAACGATGACACCTTTCTCCGCAACACCAACAAAGCGGGGAACAAAGTCTATGTCCTCAATGCTCACAACGCACCCAACACCATGCGCGAAATCGGGCGCCTACGCGAACTCTCTTTCCGCCTCGGAGGAGGAGGCTCAGGCAACTCACTCGACATCGATGAGTTCGACACCATGCAACACCCTTATCATCAACTCATTGTATGGAATCCAGATGCACGAGAAATCATTGGCGGCTACCGTTTCCTTCACGGCACCAACGTAACCTACAACCCCACAACAGGCGAGCCTAATATGCCCATAAACCACATATTCCGCCTCTCCGACACATTCCAAAAAGAATACCTCCCCTACACAATCGAAATGGGTCGCGCCTTCGTACAGCCAAAATATCAAAGCATTCAAGGAGGCAAAAAAAGCCTCTTCGCACTCGACAACCTCTGGGACGGCATCGGAGCAGTCGTAGCCAACATCCCCGACCTCAAATACTTAATCGGAAAAGTAACAATCTACTCCACCACCGAAATCCGCGCCCGCAAAGCAATGATACACTACCTCGACCACTACTTTGCCGACAAAGACTCACTACTCATACCCCGCCAGCGACAAGTCATCACGCCCGACGACCTCGTTTGGATTAACCAAATCATCTCCGGCGACGACTATAAAGAAGACTTCAAACGACTCAACAAATTCGTCCGCGAGCAAGGCGAATGCATTCCGCCACTCATCCATGCCTACCTCGACCTATCAGCCACACTCAAAACCTTTGGCACCGTCTTCGACCCCGATTTTGGCAACATCTACGACACAGGCATGATGATAACCCTCGCCGACATCTACGAAATAAAACGCGAACGCTACATACAAACCTACCTCAAAAACAACATCTGCAACGCCCTCCGCAACTTCGTATAACCCACAACCCCCAAAAACCAAACAAGTCTTACAGGTCCGACAAGTCCAAAAACTCCCAACAAAAAAGCTCTAAACCCTCATGATTCTAACAATCCTAATCACAATCCTAATAATCCTAATCATCGGCGTAACAATCTTCGTCCGCCGTGTTAATAAAGTAACTCCCGAACAACCACCAGTCGAAATAGCCGATGACTGTTGCGGTTCACACGCCGTATGCGAGCGCGACAGCCTACTCTCGCAAACCGACCAAATCATCTATTTCGACGACGAAGAACTCGACCAACTCCAAGGCATCCCAAGCGAAGACTACACCGAAACACAAATCACCATGCTCGAAAACGTATTCTACACCCTCCGCGAGCAAGACGTAGCCGGCTGGATACGAAGCATACAACTCCGCAACATCGACCTCCCCGAGGACATCCGCGACCAAGCACTACTCATCGTAGCCGAACGCCGCGAACACACCCTCGAAGAATGGAACAAAAACAACTCTAAATGATATTCTAAAATACAACAACAGCCATCATTTCACAACGAAAGATGGCTGTTTATATTTATAAATCAAAATCTTCTTCTCTCTATAATTTATAATTAAACCCTAACGAAATCAACTCATAAAACTGCATTTTAGGCTTACCTCCATCGGCAGGCACTGTCGTAGAATCATAGCGCGGATAGAGCGAAACTTTTGCCGATAAAAATCTATTTATCTTAAAATTACCTATTACCTCACATCCTACTTCAACACCCTTAATTTTACCTACATAGTTACCAAAGAACGAAAAATGTACCTCCATACCTATTGATTCATTAAAATCATAATCAAAATCGGTACGTATCAATGCACCTAATTGATTAGATTGGCGTGTACCGTCGGTAATGCCTACCTGATACGCTATATTCTCCTCCGGCAATACCCCCTCTTTATAAGACATATCAGCCACATAAACCAATTTGTATGACAAAGGCGATACAAATACCGATACAATACTTTTATACTTGTAGTCCATACCCAACGATAAGCTCATACGAATAGGCGAAAATGGTCCTGAACTACGAACATAAGTATTTGATTTGTAAGTATTAAATAATGAAGTTTGAAAATCCCATTCAGCAGTATAATAGAAATTCTTAAACGCCTTATAACCTAATTTTGAATTCAATCGGAGCAAATCCTCATTCACTCGCAACCAACGCAACGAATCACTCGCCATACCATACAACCCTAATTTCCATTCTGCCTTATTGTCCCACTGCAATCCCTTACGATTATCATAATTAAAATAACCCATCGCATAAAACGTAGCAGCCAAATTACTTTCACCCCCTTTATACCAATTTGATGAAATATAATTTTGCGATGCATGCACTTGGAATTTAGCACCTTTACTCCATTTTGATATTTCTGGCAAATCCACTTTCAACTGCGATGTTTTACTTCGATTAAGCGTGTCTAAATTCAACAACAATTCCTTCCTATCTGCATGCGCTATCCGTGAAATTTGCAATTCATTAATTGAAGGCAAATCACTTTTATGATAAGAATAAAGTTCTGGTGCTGTGGCACGTATATAATCCTTTGCACCTATACGTATCTCAACAACAATACTATCATCACTCCACACTCCATACTCTTTACTCCTTGTTCCCTGTTCCCTATTCTCTACTCCTCCTATCACCCAATCTAAAAATAAAGGATTTACTTTTGTCGAGTGTTGAGAGTTAAGAGTTGAGAGTTGATAATCTACTACAGCAAGTAAAGAATCAGCAGATTTAAAAGCTGGGAGTTGGAAGTTATATGACAAATCAGATTGGTTAAATTGGTCGGATAGGTCGGACGAATTAGACAAGTCGGACTGGTCAGGCTGATTGGTTTGATTGGATTGATTGGATTGGTCTGACCGATTAGCCTGGTCGATGTTATTTGTATTATCGGCAACTTTTTTCTTAAAACTTGCCATTACACTTGCTATCAAAGCATTCCTCTCTCGCTCACGAGCCTCCTCGCCCTCATCAACAAGCTCAACAAAATCACGTTTCTCAACACTATCCTTCACTATATCCAATGATATAGACACTGAATCATTAGACACACACTCTGTACTATCTGTAAATGCTATAGTTCCGAGAAAGGCATTCGTTGTATCGTCTAATTGTGAATTATGAATTGTGAATTGTGAATTAACTGTAGCATATTTTTCAAGCCATGCCTCAAACTCAGCATCTGCCAACTCCACCGAATCAATAATACTTATAGTTTCTATAGTATCTATCGCATCTATAGCTATACTATCCAACACAACAGATTGAGACGCAAAACATTGCGCCCCAACAAACAACAAAACAATAAACAACAATATATGTTTACTCCTCAACATCATATTTTTGGAACAAGAAATCGTTATAAGGGAATCGTTTGATATGAATCTCTTTAACTCTTTCATATAATAACGCCTTCAACTCATCAATATTATCCTTCTCACGAGCCGAAACAAACACGCAATCAGCCCCCATATTCGCCATCCAAGTCTTCTTCAAATCATCAAGACTATAATTCTCTCGCTTCATTGGCGATAGGTCATCTTCCTCTTTTGGTGTGTATGAGAAGGCATCTATTTTATTGAACACCAATATAGTTGGTTTCTTTTCTTTACACACATCGAGCAAAGTCTTATTCACCACCTCATAGTGCTCCTCGAAGTTCGGATGCGAAATATCAAGTATATGCACCAAAAGGTCAGCCTCACGCACCTCATCGAGCGTACTCTTGAATGACTCAATCAAGTGGTGTGGCAACTTACGAATAAACCCTACTGTGTCGGTCATCAAAAACGGAAGATTGTCGATAATCACCTTACGCACAGTAGTATCCAACGTAGCAAACAATTTATTCTCTGCAAACACATCACTCTTCGACAAAAGGTTCATCATCGTCGATTTGCCCACATTGGTATAACCCACCAACGCCACACGCACCATTTTACCACGATTTTGACGCTGCGTAGTCATCTGTTTATCAATAGCCACAAGGTGCTTTTTCAATAGCGATATCTTATCAAGAATTATACGACGGTCGGTCTCAATCTGCGTCTCACCCGGACCACGCATACCGATACCACCACGCTGACGCTCCAAGTGAGTCCACATACGAGTCAATCGTGGCAAAAGATATTGATACTGAGCCAACTCCACCTGAGTCTTCGCGTATGCTGTTTGAGCACGTTTCGCAAATATATCAAGAATTAAGTTCGTACGGTCTAATATCTTTATTTGCAATTCACGCTCAATATTGCGCAACTGCACAGGCGACAACTCGTCGTCGAATATCACCATACCCACAGGCTCATCGCTCTCTTCTCGTTCCTTAATAAATTCGCGTATCTCCATCAATTTACCCTCGCCCACAAACGTACGCGAGTTAGGATAATCCATTTTTTGAAAGAAAGTTTTCACCACATGCGCACCCGCAGTATCAGCCAAAAACGCCAACTCATCAATATACTCACGCGCCTTAGCCTCCTTCTGTTGTGGCGTAATCAACCCCACCAACACCGCATTTTCACAATAAATTTCAGTTACCTCTATTGCCATATTTTTAAAATTTGAAAGTTGAAAGTTGAAAGTTGAAATTAAAAGTTACATAGAAATAACTTTCACATTTCAAATTTCACATTTCAAATTAAAACTACATTTCCGTTTTCAACATTAAATATCTTCACTTCGCTATCTACCTGTGCCATCAATTGGTCTGTGTGGTTACGATTGGTGTCGGTAATAAACACCTGCCCAAACTCGTCCGATGCCACCAAATCGACAATATTCTTCACACGCTGCGCATCCAACCTATCAAATATATCATCCAACAACAATAGTGGCATCTGTCGCGTAACCCGCTTAAGATAAACATATTGTGCCAACTTCAAAGCCACAAGATAAGTCTTATTCTGCCCTTGCGAACCAGTGCGTTTTATCGGATAACCATCAAGCAACATCTCCAAATCGTCTTTATGCGACCCACGTGTAGTGTAGCCAATTGCATGGTCACGCACACGACATTCTGCCAACAACGGAGCCAAATCGCCTTGCTCGGAGTGCGACTTATAGTGCAACTCAACATGCTCGGCATTGCCCGCTATCGCTCCATAAAACTGCTCAAACACAGGCGTGAAACCTTCGATAAACTCCTTCCGACGAGCATAGATATACTCCGCCTCCGCAGCCATCTGCATCTCATAAATCTCCAACATTGCCACATCGAGCATATCGTCTTGTTTCAACAACGTATTTCGGCTCTGCAAAGCCTGATTATATCGCATGAGCGACATCAAATAAGGCTTATCATACTGCGAGATAACCACATCCATAAACCTGCGTCGCTCGTCGCTACCCTCATCAATCAAATATTGGTCCGATGGCGAAATCAACACTGCTGGTATCAACCCAATGTGGTCTGACATACGCTGATAGTCCTTCTTGTTGCGCTTAAATTGCTTTTTTGCTCTACGCTTCACCGCCACCGAAATCACCTCATCTTGTCCCGCCAATTCATATTCACCTTGAAGCATAAAAAACTCCTCATCGTGATGAATTAACTGAGAATCAACTGCATTCAAATGGCTCTTTGTAAACGAAAGATAATATATAGCATCCAACACATTGGTTTTACCCATGCCATTCGACCCCAAAAAACAATTGAATTTTGGAGAAAACAGCAAATCGCACTCCCTCAGATTGCGATAATTCAAACCTGTCAGATGCTTTAGATACATATATTTTTCAACAATTCTATCGTGTCGTTACCCAATTTTGTCTTACGCTCAATATGTTGCAAACACTCTTTGACAAACGGATTCTCCTCGAAACTACCACGTACTGATTCAAAATCACGTTTTTTTATCGATTCATCGCCATCCACACCAAAACCTGTTTTTGAATTAAGGTCAAACTCTTTCTTCGCATCATTATAAAGCAACTTATCAAGCGAAACAACTGCCTTTTTCCATGCCTCTATCACACCTATTAAGTCTTCTATATCAACTTCATCGATAGTTTTACCCCAATGATGCAACAATTTATCATACGCCCACACCCATTCATATTCATAATAATTACGATGCATCTCAACAAAGCGTTGCTCTATATCACTTAAAACCAATTTTCCATCAATAATATCACTCACCAATCCATCAATTTCACTCTGAGGTGCAATAAGTCCCGACAAATCAAGCCACTCGCCTTGACCTATTTCGTATGTTGGCACAAGCCTATCACGCAACTCCTTTGTCGTTTTTATAGGCTCTTTTCCTATACGCGAAATAAGCGAATTACCCAAAAACTTAGTAATTGCCATTTCATACAACTCAACCCCACGCACTAAACTCGTATTCTTTATTTTACAATTCTGATACGAATAAACCTCATTATTTGCCCCAGCCATTTGCTGTATACCCTTGAGCAAAGTTACAGCCCGATACATTTTCTGTATTGTATAGGGACTCAATAAATTAAAGTTTATTTGGTCTATCTTATTTTGGTCTTTCCTATTATCACGTTTAGGCCATTTCTGAGCATCACGCACAGTACCAACCGAACGCAAATTTACTCCAGGCACAAGATAACTCTCCGTCGCATTCTCTATCAAATAAGAGAATGGCAATTCGCTTGTGTCTGAATGTTTTGTATGACGACCCATAACCAACGTAAAAGCACCTATACGCGCTGGCCACAACAGATACGAGTCACTTGTTGTTTTCGAACCACGCTCTGCCATACCCTGATGTATAGGACCTAACTTATACATGTGATTACTTTGGTTTGAACCTGAACCTGCATTCAAAAACGAATACATACCAGCAATCAAAAGACTTGATTTATGGTGCGACACTGTATATGGTCCTGCAAAAATAGCGGTTGCCTCGCCATGAAATCCCTGACAGTTAGAGAAAAACAACGAATCTAATGCCGAATAATGTTTGCCCATCACTGTGCCTTGCCCCACAAAACAACGACTCACCAAAGTAGAATCGGTAATATCGACCCCCGAACATAGCACAAAATCATTACATTTCACGCCCGAACCTATATGCACCGGCGCATATTGATTTGAATTTATCGTACCATTCTTCAATTTCGATACCCCCCCCAAGGTTGCATATTCGCCAATACGCACATTTTTGATTGTGCCACAATTCACAATACGCACATTATTGCCGATACGTCCGATTTCACTCTTCTGCTTTTCTACATATTCATCTATCAATCGCTCTAATACCTCTATCAACTTTTTATCGTGACGATACAATGTCAATATATATGCCAAATGTGCCGAAAGGTGGTCATAAATAGGCACTTCACGCCCGCCATATTCATTCATCACAGGTACTCGCACTCCATTACCAAACGCTGTTTCGCCATCTACAACTATCAGATTGGTATTCTCAATAAACACATCATTGCCAATTTCATAATTGGCTATATAGTTATGTATTCTATCAATATAACAATCATTACCAACTGTAACATTATGCAATCGAGCATAATATATACCCGAATGCACTTCAAACCCACCAGGTTGCACAAACATACGCTCAAAACGGCCTAAACGTACTTTCCCCGAGAAAGCCACATTTTGCACATACTCCGCCACAAAATTTTCAACCACTTCAATCGCACTCCAATTCGTAGCCGTACACCCTTGGCGTTGCAATTGCTCTCGTTCTTCTATTGTTAAATGTCTATATTTCATAAAAATTCCATAAATAATTTACTTTTCATCCAAATTAACATAAATCTATTTGTGTCAATTTGTGTAATTTGTGGGAGAACATTTTTTTGTTTTTATATCATTCGGTCTAAGAACAAAAAATCCCATTCTTCTGTCTTCCTATCTTAAAATCTGTCATTCTTCCGTCAAGATATGCCATAGGCATAACGAGACGTCTGTAAAAAAAAGAAATTTGTCCTTATTGTCATTCTGTCTAAAAAGGAATCATGCCCTCCTGTCACAAAAAATCACCCAAGAATCAACGTAATCACCTCTTCGACACTCAACAACTGTTGTTCGCCCGAAGCCATATTCTTCAACATCACTTTACCTGCCTCGATTTCAGAATCACCCACAATCGCTACGTATGGTATTTGATTGTTATCGGCGTATGTCATCTGTTTTTTCATCTTCGCTACTTCAGGATAAATCTCAGCTGCAATACCTGCTCGACGCACTTGACGCACCAACGGACGAGAATAGTCCAACCCCTTCTGGTCGAATGCCAAGAATATCACTTGTGTACCCGAAGTTGCCTCTTTAGGGAATTTATCAAGCATTGTCAACACGTCATAGATACGATCGGCACCAAACGAGAAGCCCACGCCCGACACACCTGGCAAACCGAAAATACCAGTCAAGTTATCGTAACGGCCACCGCCCGAAATCGAACCCATCTCTACACCTAAAGCCTTAACTTCCAATATTGCACCTGTATAATAATTCAATCCACGAGCCAAAGTCAAATCCAATTCTACCTTGCATTTCACGTCGCTTTCAGCCACATATCTAAGCACCTCTTCCAACTCATCAAGACCCTTTTGTGCAGTAGCACTCTCTGCCAACACTCCGCGCAATGTAGCCACTTTCTCATCGTTTGTACCTTCAAGCAAAAGCACTGGTTTCAACTTCTCAACCGCTTCAACAGGAATACCTTTCTCAATCATCTCCTCGTTCACTTTGTCGAGACCTATTTTGTCCATCTTGTCAATAGCCACAGTAATGTCGATAATGCGGTCAGCCTCGCCAATCCATTCAGCAATACCAGCCAACACCTTGCGGTTATTCAATTTAACAACCACATCAATACCGAATTTTTGAAATGCTTGATCAATCATCTCAATCATCTCTGCCTCATACACAAGCGAGTCAGAACCCACCACATCGGCATCGCATTGGAAAAACTCGCGATAACGACCTTTTTGTGGACGGTCAGCACGCCACACAGGTTGTATCTGAAAACGTTTGAATGGAAAAGTAATCTCATCGCGGTGTTGCACCACATAGCGCGCAAAAGGCACAGTCAAATCATAGCGCAAACCCTTCTCACTCACCTTATTAGTAAGCTTAATACTATTTTTAGCCAACAACTCTTCGTCCGACAATTTCGCTGCCCAATCGCCCGAATTCAACACCTTGAACAACAATTTATCGCCCTCTTCGCCATATTTACCCATCAAAGTCGAAAGGTTCTCCATCGACGGAGTCTCAATCTGTTTGAAGCCATAATTAGCAAATACCGAACGAATTGTATTAAAAATATAATTACGTTTCGCCATCTCAACAGGCGAAAAATCACGCGTTCCTTTTGGAATTGAAGGTTTCATATCTTAATTATTAATGATTAGTTACTAAAAATGTTATTATAAATCAAATTTGTGGCTCCTATGTTCTTTGCAACATATTCTTTTGAAGCTGTCGACGCCACCTCATTCTTCTCAAAAAACTCATCCAATGCTCGAGCACACTCTTCATAATTCGCTATCGACTGCCCTGCTCCACATCCAATCAACTCTTTAGCCTCTTGGAATTTATGGTAGTTCGGACCAAACACCACCGGCATACCCCATGCCGCTGCCTCAAGAGTATTGTGTATTCCCACACCAAAACCACCGCCAATATACGCCACCTGTCCGTACTGATACACACTCGACAACACCCCTATCGTATTCACCACCAACACATCAAGAGAGTTGAGAGTTGAAAGTTGAAAGTTGAGAGTTATGTTTGCCTCACATATCTTATTGTCCCCCTGTTTTAGGGGGACGAGCGAAGCGGAGGGGGTTAAAGCCTGTTGACCGTTGACTGTTGACTGTTGACTACCGTCTGTAATCTCCTTTTGTATATCTGTGTACAACGCATATTTACAAGTCAACTTCCCCGTCAACTCCTTAATTCTCTCCTCTCTAACCTCATGCGGAGCAATAATCATCTTCATCCGTCCAGCTCGCTCATTTATATATCTTGCCAACAAATCCTCATCCGGTCCCCACGAACTACCCACCACCAACACTGGCAATTGAGCTCTATCCGCCATCTGCAATCTGTAATCCATCTCGTGTCTCGTGTCTCGTGTCTCGTGTCTCATCTGATTGTGCATTTTTCGCTGAAACTCAAGACCATTGGTTGTGCATTGTGCATTGACAAACCTCTCCACAATCTCCAATTTCTTCGCCGCCGCCGCAATATCTGCCACCCTATCAAATCGCGTATCACCAGCCACTATCACATTCTCCACGCCAATCCCTTTCAACAACTCCTTCGACTCCTCATTCTGCACAAACATCATCTTAAAAGCCTTTAACCCTTCACGAAATATACCGCCATACCATTTGAAAAACACCTGATTTTCACGGAATATAGCCGAAATAATATATGTATCAACACCCCTAACTCGCAACTCACGCAAATAATTTAACCAAAACTCATACTTCACAAACACCACCTTCTCTGGCTTCACCAATTCCACAAACCTTTTCGCATTGCGCGCCGTATCCAAAGGCAAATAAGCAATCACATCCGCCCCTGCATAATTCTTCCTCACCTCATATCCCGATGGCGAGAAAAAAGTCAATAATATCTTATACTCAGGATTCTCTCTTTTCAACTTCTCAATCAACGGACGCCCTTGTTCAAATTCACCCAACGACGCAGCATGCACCCACACAACTCTATCCCCTTCTCGCAATCCGCTCTCTATCTTTGCATACGCATCCTTCTCGCCTTGCCACATCAATTTCACCTTCGGATTGAAAATTGCGACAACACGAACTGCCAAAGCATAAAACCAAATTGCTATATTATACAAACTTCTCATTGAATATCAAATAAATAACAACACACCATCCCACAATAACCACAACCTACAAATTTATAAAAAAATATTCATATACGCAATAGGCAGAAAAAAATCCCAATAATGATTCGCATCACTATTGGGAATATAAAAAATCTTACTCGTCCCACTTCAAAACCATCCAGAAATTACGCGGCAAAAAAACATTCTCCAAATCCACACACTTAGCAAACAACGGAGCAATATCCTCATCTCTGAATCCTGCAATGCCACACCCAACTCGTGTTACCAAAAACCTCAACTCTGGGTGTGCCTTTGCATATTTTACAAACTCATCCACATATGGTTTTATGGTATCCACCCCACCATGCATTGTCGGGATAGCATACGTCTGACCAGTACGCCCTACACCAACGCCCCATTCAGCGCCAAACTTATCCATCGCGGCACGAGCCGCACCTCCACTATGAAAACCATGCAAATTACTACCGAACACAAATATTTCATCTTCATCCAATTCTACAATAAAGTCCGACGAAATGCGAGGAAAATCTTCTCCTTCAAAACTTAAAAAATATGGTGCTGTTTTGGCAAAATTACAAACAACATTTCTCAAATCTTCATCCAATTTTCCCCACACACCTTTCACCATCCAACTTGGTATTTCGCGATAATACGCCTCTGCAATTGCGCCTGTAATGCAAGCCAACGTATCGCTATCGCCACCTAACGACACCGCCGTACGTATAGCATCCTCAAAATCCGTACTCTCCAAAAATGCAATAATTGCCTCTGGCACCGTAGCTTGACATGTTGCGTTAAACTTATATACAGGTCGTATTTCATCGCATGTACGCGACAAATCATAACCATATTTCTGCTCAACATACGCCTTAATTTGCTCTTTTGTTGCCCCTGTGCGAGCCATAAATATTGCCGCCGCTGTAGCTTGTGCCCCTTTAATTCCTTCAGGATGATTATGCGTAATCTCAGCCGAACGCTTAGCCCACTCCTCTGTCTCTTCCAATGTGTCAAACATCCAACCCACTGCGCTAACCCGCATTGCCGACCCATTACCAAACGAATTGTAAGGTACTCGTTTCCCTCCATGACCAAAAGCACGTGGTTTAAACAGCCAACAGTAAAACCCACCACCATATCCAATCCTCGGATATTGTTCACCCCAACGCACCATCGTATCTTCCAATTTCGCCATCGACCTATCGGTCAACATCAGCCACTCAGCCACCGCCACTGTCATCACCGTATCATCAGTAAAACCCATACCATCGGTATAAATATCAAACTCTTTCGATCTGTGATTATTAAATTCATAAATAGAACCCACAACATCTCCAATAATTGCTCCTAACATAACAATAAAAATTTAAAAGTTAAACATATCCAACAAATACTTAAAACTCCAATCGCATTGACCCATCTCGTTTCATTGCGTCATACTGATCCTTATTAAACACATACAACATGCCTGCGCGATGTTTTGCCGCTTCATCTTTTTCGCCTGTATCAACCAAAATACCAGTCGATAACATCTTTTTCTGAAAGTTTCTTCGATCGAATCTAATATCTAAAATCGATTCATACAATCGTTGCAACTGTGGAATTGAAAATCGTTCTGGTAACAACTCAAACCCTATCGGACGAAAGTGTAAATCCTCACGCAATCGCTGCACTGCCACACGCAATATGCGGTCGTGGTCAAAAGCCAATCGAGGCACATCCTTAATCCTAAACCATCGCGCATCGGCAGCATCATCGCCACCTTTCACCTCTGTCATTCTCACCAACGCATAGAATGCCGTAGTTATCACACGCCCACGAGGGTCACGCTCCACATCCGAGAATACTCCCAACTGCTCCATGTACCCCGACTCCAATCCTGTCTCCTCTCGCAACTCCCTTTGAGCACACTCCTCTATCGTTTCATCCATTTTCAAAAATCCACCCGGAAAAGCCCAACACCCTTTGTATGGTTCAACACCACGTTCCACAAGCAACACCTGCAAATCCTGCCCATCAAACCCAAAGATCACAGCATCAGCCGTCATTGCCGCACGCGGATACTCATAACTATACAATCCATCCACCGTTTTTTCCCAATCTTCTTTCATAATATAATAATCGTATATTTGTGTAACTTTTACACGATACAAAGTTACAACAAATTTTTATACCCACCAAATATTTTGTGTATTTTTTACACAACATTTCACAACTCGCAGTATATCAACAAAAAAGCCGCACTAAAACTTTCGTTTTAGCACGACTCCCATTTACAATTATGAAGTTTTCTAAATTAAATCAATTCAACAAAAACCTCTTTACCTTCTTCTGCGATAGCCACTTTGTTCTCACGAGCCAACCAGCCAAGTGCAGCATAGATTTCTTTTTCAGTCAATTTTGTAGCTTTTTTGATGGCTTTCAATTCCAATTTGCCACCTTCCAATGCATGCCATACAAGACCTGCATTTGTTCCAATTTTTTCAATCATGTTTTTTTAAATTAAAATAATACTAAGAAATTACAAACTTGCGATACGAGATTGTCATCTCTCACAAATTCGACCGCAATAATTGTGCTGATGTGTAGCCAATTTTCGCAATTCGGGTGCAAAGTTACAAAAAAAATCCCAAACTACCAAATCTAACTTTTTCTGTTACAATCAATAACAATAATAACCCCAAAATCATCTTGCACAATCCAAAAAAAAATCGTACCTTTGCTTGCTATATTATAAACAAAAACATAATTCATATCAATATATTTTTACTATATGTCAATACCGAAAGGTTTGTCATTCTTCCGCCAAGATATGCCGCAGGCATAACGAAGCATATGTAAAAAAATATGTACTTATGTCATTCTGTCTAAAAATTCACTACTAAAACTCTAAAATATAATGCCGAATGGCAAGTCTCGTTACTCGCTACTCGCTACTAATAATCTAAAATATGAAAATATATAAATTTGGAGGTGCATCAGTTAAAGATGCCAACGGCGTACGCAATCTCTGCGAAATAGTAAAACAATCTGACGAAAATCTCGTAGTTGTTATCTCTGCAATGGGCAAAATGACCAATGCCCTTGAACTCGTAGTAAATAGTTTCTTCAACCATAAATCCGATGTTGAACATCACCTTAAGGCGGTAGTCGATTACCACGAAGCCATCATCGCCGACCTTTTTGGCGACCAACGCGACACTATCGACACCCTTATTGCCGACCTATATGCACAACTCGACGAAATCATTTCTCAACGTCCTTCTCTAAGCTACGATTTTGAGTATGACCGCATTGTGTCATTTGGCGAGCTCCTTTCAACCACTATCGTAGCCACATATCTCTGTCATATAGGACTTCCTGCCGAATGGGTTGACGTTCGCAAATGTATCATCACCGATGCCAACCATCGCGACGCTAATGTTGATATGGAAATCAGTCGCGACCTTTGCCGCGAAGCTTTCCTTAATAAAACACTCACAATTACTCAAGGCTTCCTCGCTGGTACTAAAACTAATCAAACTACAACTCTCGGCCGTGAAGGTTCCGACTACACTGCCGCAATCCTTGCCAATCTTCTTGATGCCGAAACTGTAACAATTTGGAAAGACGTGCCTGGCGTGATGAATGCCGACCCAAAACTCTACGACAACGTTCAAATCATACCAATTCTTTCTTACAAAGAGGCTATCGAACTCAGCTACTGTGGTGCATCTGTAATCCACCCAAAAACAGTTAAACCTCTACAAAACAAACGAATACCACTTCACGTCAAATCGTTTGTTCACCCAACTGAACCTGGTTCTGTAATCACCAACTACACCGAGCGTCTCGATCTTCCACCTATCTACATCAACAAACGCAATCAAGTGCTTCTCTCGCTCACTCCTCGCGATTTCTCTTTCATCGCCGAAGAGCGACTCAGCAAAATATTTGGCGTACTCGCGTCATATCGTCTCAAATCAAGCCTCGTACAAACTGCTGCTATCAGTTTCTCGCTCTGCGTTGACTACAACGAAATCAACTTCCAACGTATGATCGACGAACTCAAAGACGAATACGAAGTACTCTACAACACCGATGTCGAACTCATCACTATCCGCCACTATACCAAAGAGATAGTCGATAAACTCATCGGCGAACGCCTCGTTTTCGTAGAACAACGCAACCGCGTCACTGCCCGCTTCGTCGTCCCTGCCAATCAATAAGACATACGTCCTTCTGTTTTTCGTATATTTATTAAACACAAATTGCCATTAATTATCCATTAATAAAAAAATAATTTACGATTAATTTACGAAAATTTGCGTTAAAAAAGAAAATCATGTCCTCTTGTCTAAAATATTAAACGTAAATTTTATCGCCAAAGGCTCAAAGACCGATGGTTATCATTAATTATCCATTAAATAAAAATTTACGATTAATTTACGGAAATTTACGTTAAAAAAGAAAATCATGTCCTCTTGTCTAAAAAAAATGAATACAATTCTACCATTTTTACAAGACTTAGCACAAAACAACAATCGCTCGTGGTTTCAACAAAACCGCGAGCGATATGATATTGCACGCCAAGCTGTACTCGACCTCACCGCCACACTCATTGCCGAAATCGGACAATTCGACCCGCAAGTGCGCTACCTCGAACCTAAAGAATGTCTATTCCGCATCTACCGCGACACCCGATTTTCGCTCGACAAATCACCTTACAAACGCCACTTCGGCTCATACATCGCCATGAACGGCGGACATCGCAGTCTATTTTCTGGCTACTACATCCACCTCGAGCCAGGCAATTGTATGTTATCCGGCGGCATTTGGTGTGCTGACAATCAAGGCATCAAACGCTTCCGTTCTTATATCGACACCGAATACGAAGAATTGTTCGACATCATGGCTCAACCCGATTTCAAACACTATTTTGGCGACCATCTCACCTGTTTCGAGTCACTCAAACGCCCACCTATGGGCTATCCAGCCGACCACCCAGCCATCGAACTACTCAAAATGAAACAATGGCTCACCTCTCACCATTTCGATGACTCGCTACTCAATTCACCCCAACAACTCATCAACCACCTCACACAAGCCGCCCACGCAATGATGCCATTCTCCCATTGGTGCAACCGTGGACTACTTGAACCTTGAAAATACGACACACTACAATCAATCGTTATATCGAAATCTATAGTAACTATAGCCTCTATAGTCACTATTATTACTAAAACTTAAGACTTACAGCTATTTCTTGTCTAAAAAAACTATGGCTAAATTCGAACTATTCATAGCAAATCGCTTCAACCGCGAAGAACGCGACAACAAAAGCATGTCGCGCCCTGCTGTGCGAATTGCCATAATAGGAATAACCCTCGGCCTCGCTGTAATGCTAATCTCCATAGCCGTAATCATCGGTTTCAAAAGCGAGGTACGCAATCAAATCATCGGTTTCGGAAGTCACATACAAGTGATGTCATACAACAACTACAACTCACTACAAACCGAACCCGTAAACCTTACACCTCAACTTGATAGCCTACTAAAAACAACCCCAAACGTCAATGATATACAACACATTGCCACTCAGCCTGGCATTATCCACACAGAAGAGGCTTTTCAAGGCATACTTCTCAAAGGCGTTGACTCAACCTACAACTGGGAATTCTTCTCACAAAACTTAATCGAAGGCACAACCGATATATTGTCCCCCTGTCTTAGGGGGACGAGCGGAGCGGAGGGGGTTAATAACTCCTCACTAATAAGCTCTTCCATCGCTCGCACAATGAATCTAACAGTAGGCGACTCCTACACCGTCTATTTTGCATCAAACAGTGGACTTCGTGCTCGCAAATTCACCGTATCTGGCATATACCAAACCACTTTTGCCGATTACGATAAATTATATATAATCACCGACATCAATCACATCCAACGCTTAAATCGTTGGGAAAAGAATCAATTCTCCTCTCTCGAAATATTAGTTGACGACTACTCTCGTCTCAACCAAACAGCAGCCGACCTATTCAACAAAATAATCTTATATTCCCACAATACCGACATTCTCTATCGTGTCGAAACCATCGAAACTCTCACTCCGCAAATATTCGACTGGCTCGATATGCTCGACATGAATGCCATCGTCATCATCATACTAATGCTTGCCGTATCAGGCTTTTGTGTTATCTCGGGGTTACTTATCCTTATCCTTGAGCGCTCCGCCACTATCGGACTACTCAAATCACTCGGAGCCAACAACTGGACTATCCGAAAAATATTTCTCACCCAATCGGCATACCTCATCTCACGCGGAATGCTTTGGGGAAATATCATTGGAATAACTATAATCGCAATCCAATATTTCACCCACGCAATCCCTCTTGACCCTACATCTTACTATGTTGACCATGTCCCTGTTCAACTATCTATATCAGCATGGCTACTTATCAACATAGGCCTCGCCGCTGCCTCTATTCTCATGCTCGTAGGCCCATCCTACTTCGTCACTCGCATTTCTCCAGCTGAAGCAATGAGAAAAGAGTGATTTAGGCAACTATAAAAACTATCGTAACTATAAAAATTATAGCGACTATAACTGCTATAGTTTTTATACTTCTCAACCGCGTTTTTGACTTCGCCTCATAAAAACTCTCTCTTCCTATCTGCGTTTTTGGCTTCGCCCAAAAAAACTCTCTCTTCCTATCTGCGTTTTTGGCTTCGCCCAAAAAAACTCTCTCTTCCTATCTGCGTTTTTGGCTTCGCCCAAAAAAACTCTCTCTTCCTATCTGCGTTTTTGGCTTCGCCCAAAACGCTCACACTCGGCAAACAAAAAAAGGAAACAAGACTTATTCGTTCCGAATAAACATAAAAAATTAAAAAGACCCAACTTCCAAATAAATTTGGTGTTGGGTCCTTTTAATTTTTTACTTTGCGCTACGCACAAAGCCTTGTTTCCTTTTTTGTTTGCTCTCGATTAACCGCGTTTTTCAGCAATACGAGCAGCTTTACCTGTAAGGTTACGGAGGTAATACAATTTAGCACGACGTACTTTACCAATTTTATTAACCTCGATTTTGTCGATAAATGGAGAGTTCATAGGGAAGATACGTTCAACACCTACGTTGTCTGACATTTTACGAACTGTGAAGCGTTTTGTATCACCGTGACCTGTAATTTTGATAACTACACCACGATAACGTTGAATACGCTCTTTGTTACCCTCTTTAATGCGGTAATCTACTGTAATAGTGTCTCCACTTTTGAATTTTGGGAGATTGTTCTCTACTGCAAAAGCTTGTTCTGCAATTTTAATAAAATCCATTGTTAATGAATGATTTAAGAGTAAATAATTGTGCAGCATTCACGAGGGTCACTATTCCTCACCAGCGGCTACACATAACGGGCGCAAAGTTACAACTTTTTTTTCATTCCCACAACACTTTTTAGTTGAAATGTGAAATGTGAAAGTTGAAAATTACAATAACACCTCAAAAATATACTATAAATAGCTATAATAGTTATAGTTACTATAGCTGCTATAGTCTCTATAGTTGCTATAGTTGCTATAGTCGCTATAGTTGCTATAATCGCTATAGTTGCTATAATCGCTATAGTAGCTATATCTATCAATAAAAAAAGTAGCAAGTCTTTCGACTTACTACTTTCTACATATATCTCAAAAAGATTATTGCAAACGGAACGATACTGGCACTGTATATTTACAAGATACAGCTTTACCACGTTGTTTACCAGGTTTCCAATTAGGCATGTTCTCAATCAAACGAATAGCTTCTTTGTCCAAAGATTTATCAACGCCTTTAAGAACTACGATATCGCGAATAGTACCATCTTTCCATACTGTAAATTGGCAAATTACACGACCTTGGATACCATTTTCAGCAGCAACAACAGGGTAACGTACGTTATCAGAGAAGTATTTCATCAATTTTTGCATACCACCAGGGAATTCAGGCATCTCTTCTACAACCACGAACACCTCTTCAATTTCCTCTTCCTCTTCTTCTTCTTCGATAATTACTTGTTTGATTTCAACAACTTCGTCTTTTTTATCCTCAGAAGAGAAGTCAACATCTTCTGTTTCTACGTCGTCTTCCACAATCTTGATTTCTTCGATTACTTCAGGAACCTCTTCTGGCTCTGGAGGTGGTGGAGGAGTCTCTTCTTGGAAGGTTTGGTCAATTTGAATTTCCTCTTCTACAAGGAAATCTTCATTTACTACTTCGTGAACTGTAATTTCACGTTGTGTCCACTCAAAAGCGGTGTACAAAATAGCCAAGGCTACAATCAAACCCATGAAGACAAAGGTCAATCTTTTGTCTTCCAAATTGGCTTTTGGCGATTTCTTTATTTCCATAATTTATTTTGTTTATTTTTTTATGCAGTTTATTCCTATGCAAAATAACTTCGCAAATGTACACATTTTTTTTCAAATAACACACTCTTTTTTTGTTTTTTTTATTTTTATACTTTTTCAAGGATTTAAGTCCCTGATTTTTTAGCCTTTAAGCATTTTAATCTATAAAACACAAAATAAATATTCATAAAGAAAAACCAAAACACACTAATATTCAACAGCAAAATAAAACAAAAAAATAGCAAAAATATTCTATTTTAAAGGTTATTTTTCCGATTTATAGCAAATTTCCACCATTTTTTTGTAACTTTGCAATATTATTTATGGTCGGACGGGTCGGACAGGTCGGACGGGTCGGACAGGTCAGACAAGTCAGACGGGTCGGACAGGTCGGACGAGTCGGACAAGTCGGACAGGTCGGACAAGTCGGACGGGTCGGACAGGTCAGACAAGTCAGACGGGTCGGACAGGTCGGACAAGTCGGACAGGTCAGACGGGTCAGACGGGTCGGACAGGTCGGACAGGTCAGACAGGTCGGACAGGTCGGACGGGTCAAAGCAGACACAAAAAAACAACACAAAAAACATGAGCGATAAAACAATAAATCTTCTCGGAGCACGAGTTCACAACCTCAAAAATATCGACGTTACCATTCCGCGTAATTCACTAACCGTAATTACAGGTCTCAGCGGCAGTGGTAAATCGTCACTTGCCTTCGACACTATTTATGCCGAGGGCCAACGTCGCTATATCGAAACTTTCTCGGCATACGCCCGCCACTTCATTGGAAACATCGAACGTCCCGACATCGACGAAATCACTGGACTTAGCCCCGTTATTGCCATCGAACAAAAAACCACAAACAAAAACCCTCGCTCTACCGTCGGCACTGTCACCGAAATCTACGACTTCCTACGCCTTCTCTATGCCCGTGCTGGAACTGCATATAGCTACATCTCTGGACAACCGATGATTAAATATTCTGACGAGCAAATCCTCGACCTTATACTTAAAGACTACGAAGGTCAAGCCATATATCTCCTCGCTCCTGTAGTCCGTAACCGCAAAGGTCACTACAAAGAGCTCTTCGAAAGCATCCGCAAAAAAGGCTACCCTAATGTCCGTGTCGATGGCGTAGTACAAGAAATCTACGCTGGCATGAAACTCGACCGCTACCACAACCACGACGTCGAAGTTGTCATCGACAAACTCATCGTCAAAGAAAAAGATATTGACCGCCTCAAAAAAAGCATCGAAAAAACAATGGACATGGGCGAAGGCGTCATGATGATACTCACTCGCGACAGCGACACCACTCGTTTCCTCTCCCGACACCTCATGGACCCCTCTACAGGACTATCTTACAACGAACCCGCGCCTCACAATTTCTCTTTCAACACACCAAAAGGCGCATGTCCTCACTGTAAAGGGCTTGGCACTGTAAACCAAATCGATTTCGAGAAAATCATCCCCGACAAACGCCTATCAATTGCCGCTGGAGGCATCGTACCTCTCGGCAAAGAGCGCAGTTCTATGATTTTCTGGCAAATAAATGCCATTGGCGAAAAATATGGCTTTACAACCAAAACGCCTATTGCCGAAATACCCGAAGAGGGCCTCGACGAAATCCTCAATGGCTCAACCGAAGAACTACTAATCTCAAACTCCGCCATTGGCAACGACACCAACTATCGCACTCGCTACGAAGGTCTTATACATTATATATCACTACAACAAGAAGACGGCTCATCCACCGAACAACGCTGGGCCGACAGTTTCTACACCCCTGTCGTATGTCCTCATTGCAACGGCACTCGCCTCAATCGCGAAGCCCTCAGTTTCCGCATTGCCGACAAAAACATTGCCGAACTTGCCAATATGCAACTCGACGAACTCTACGAATGGCTCGCTTCTGCCGAAACAAAAATGGACAAACGCCAACGCCAAATCGGTGCCGAAATAATCAAAGAAATACGAACTCGACTCAAATTCCTCCTCGACGTAGGACTCGGCTATCTCGCCCTATCACGCTCATCTGCCACACTCTCTGGCGGCGAAAGCCAACGCATACGCCTCGCAACACAAATTGGCAGTCAATTAGTTAACGTATTATATATCCTCGACGAACCAAGCATCGGTCTTCACCAGCGCGACAACATACGCCTCATCAACTCACTCAAAGAACTCCGCGACGTAGGCAACTCCGTCATCGTTGTCGAACACGACGAGGACATGATGCGTGCAGCCGACTACATCGTCGATATGGGACCCGGCGCAGGCCGTCTCGGAGGCGAAGTAGTCTTTCAAGGCACATTCAAAGATATGCTCAAAACCAACACACTCACAGCACGTTATCTCTCCGGCAAAACATCAATACCCCTACCCGAACAACGTCGTGCTGGCAACGGACATCATCTCATACTAAAAGGCGCACGAGGCAACAATCTCAAAAACGTAACTCTCGACATCCCACTCGGCACCCTCACCTGCATCGCTGGCGTATCAGGCAGTGGCAAATCATCGCTCATCAACAGCACCTTACGCCCTATCCTCACACACCATTTCTATCGAAGCAAAGAAGAGCCTCTACCATACGACTCTATCGATGGAATCGAACATATCGACAAAGTCGTTACCGTCGATCAAGAGCCAATCGGACGCACCCCACGCTCCAATCCCGTAACATATACAGGCATATTCAACGACATCCGCAACCTCTTCGCCGGACTACCCGAAGCCAAAATCCGAGGCTACAAACCCGGCCGTTTCTCATTCAACGCCAAAGGCGGTCGCTGCGAAGTCTGCGCAGGCAATGGATTGAAAAAAATCGAAATGAACTTCCTCCCCGACGTATACGTCCCTTGCGAAGCATGCGGAGGCAAACGCTACAACCGCGAAACCCTCGAAGTCCGTTTCAAAGGCAAATCCATCGCCGACGTACTCGACATGACAATCAACCAAGCCGTCGAATTCTTCGAAAACATGCCTACATTTGTCCACAAACTCAAAACCCTACAAGACGTAGGACTCGGTTATGTCAAACTCGGACAAAGCTCCACCACACTCTCAGGCGGTGAAAGCCAACGCGTTAAACTCGCTACCGAACTCGCAAAACGCGACACAGGACACACACTATACATCCTCGACGAGCCAACCACAGGACTACACTTCGAAGACATCAAAGTACTCATGAACGTACTCCAACGCCTCGTCTCGCGCGGCAACACCGTAATCGTAATCGAACACAACCTCGACGTCCTCCGCCAAGCCGACCACCTCATCGACCTCGGACCCGAAGCAGGAAAACGCGGTGGCGAAATCGTCGCCTGTGGCACACCCGAACAAATCAAAAAAATCACCAAAAGCCCAACTGCACCATACTTATAAAACTCATCTTGCCCAATCAAAAAAATTTTCGTACCTTTGCACGCTTAAAATACAAAAACAAAAATACTAACGAGGCGAAAGCCGAGTACAAAACTCTCGCTACTCGCTACTCGCTACTAATAATCTAAAATATGGCATTACAATGTGGTATCGTAGGGTTGCCAAACATCGGCAAATCAACCCTTTTCAACTGTCTTTCAAACGCTAAAGCCCAATCGGCTAACTTCCCATTCTGCACCATCGAACCTAACGTAGGCGTAATCACCGTACCTGACGAACGCCTAAACAAACTCGCCGAACTCGTCAACCCTCAACGCATCGTACCTACTACAGTCGAAATTGTCGACATCGCAGGTCTCGTAAAAGGCGCATCTAAAGGCGAAGGTCTCGGCAACAAATTCCTCGCAAACATCCGCGAAACCGACGCAATCCTACACGTGCTCCGTTGCTTCGACGACCCTAATGTCGTTCACGTCGATGGCTCAGTCGACCCTATACGCGACAAAGAAATCATCGATGCCGAACTACAACTCAAAGACCTCGAAACTGTCGAATCTCGCATACAAAAAGTTCAAAAACAAGCACAAACAGGAGGCGACAAACAAGCAAAACAAATCTACGAAGTACTCGTAAAATACAAAGAAGCCCTCGAACAAGGTCTCTCTGCCCGCACCGTAACATTCGACAATAAAGACGAAGAAAAAATAGCCCGCGAACTATTCCTTCTCACAGCAAAACCAGTACTTTACGTCTGCAACGTAGATGAAGCTAGTGCCGCCACAGGCAACCAATACGTCGAACGCGTACGCGAAGTAGCCCAAAAAGAAGGTGCCGAAGTACTCGTTATCGCAGCAAAAATCGAAAGCGAAATCGCCGAATTCGAAACCTACGAAGAACGACAAATGTTCCTCGCCGAAATCGGACTCGAAGAATCTGGCGTCGCACGACTCATCAAATCAGCCTACGCACTCCTAAAACTCAAAACCTACTTCACAGCCGGAGCACCCGAAGTACGCGCATGGACATTCCGCGATGGATGGAAAGCACCACAATGCGCTGGCGTAATCCACACCGACTTCGAAAAGGGTTTCATACGCGCCGAAGTTATCAAATACGAAGACTACCTCACATACGGTTCTGAAGCCGCTGTTAAAGAGGCTGGCAAAATGGGCGTCGAAGGCAAAGACTACATCGTCCAAGACGGCGACATCATGCACTTCCGCTTCAACGTATAATCTACTCAAAATTATTACACAATAAAAAAGGAGGAGAGGTTTATAAACCCCTCCTCCTTTTTTATTTTTCTAAACACCTCACTTACGACAAGGTCTTTCTCCTCCTTGTTGACATCCTCTCATTTCTCCACGTGGACCCTTGCGCATTTCACAATTCATACGTTTTGCTGGAAAATTTTCAAGATATTGAATATATCTATCATCACCCAAAACCTTACGCAACGCCTCATTACATTCCTTTCTACACTCTTCTTTAGTCATTGGATTAGCAGTCTCTTTTCTCTTTTCACATTTAATAAAATACGATTTATAAAAATCCAATAATTGCTGTCTCTCATTACCTGTCAAATCTTTCACTATACGAGCTATACGATCCACTTGCATCATTGCACGTGTCTCTGGAGAATAGATACAATCCTTTTTAACACAATCTCTTTTCTCTTGACAAATTTCACTTTGTTGTGCAACACAACCTGTTTTTTGTTGTGGACATTGAGCCATCAAACCCATTGTCATCATCACAGCCATTACAGCTACTAAAAATTTTTTCATAATAAAATCAATTTAAAATAATTACTTCTTTTTTCATCTGCAGCAAAATCCGCGGTTTCTTGCTGCTTTCTGTCTTTTTGACGTAAAACAAAATAAAAAGTTTAATTATTCATTAAAAAAGTTTGAGAGCACAACTGCTCCCAAACTTTTTATTATTCATTATTCATTAAGAATTTTGAATTCTACCCTTCGGTTTTCTGCACGTCCTTCAGCAGTTTTATTAGATTCGATTGGTTCTTTCGAGCCTCGACCATTCCATTCCATTCTTGATGGGTCTATGCCACGTTTAACCATTTCATCAAATACCGCTTTAGCACGTCCTTCTGACAATTTCTTGTTGTAACGTTCCGAACCTACGTTGTCGGTGTGACCCGTAATTCTAATTCGCATATTTGGATTTTGTGCCAACAACTGATACAACTCTTCAAGCGATGGAGCCGAAATATTTCGTATTGTTGTCTTATCTGTATCAAACAACAAGTTACGCAAAATAACAACAGTATTTTTCTTGATTGGTTGCAAATCTACATACAACGTATCGCTTATCACACTAAACAAAGTGTCGTTATAATCAATATAACCTGGACGTGTAATACTAATTCCATATTGACCATTATCTATTTGTTCTTCTATGAAACCTGTCTCTTTATCTGTAACACCAGTAAATATTGTATCAACTTTTTCACCCAAAGTATATACTTTAACTGTAGCATCCAATGGTTCTTCTGTTTCGAAATCGTTCACAAACAAATAGAAATATGTAGGATCTGGGATAAACGACACCTCACGTACTTTAGGACGACGACGAGGTTTCTTCTTAACTGGTTTTGGAGCTTTATCTACACCAAATAGAACAGTAAATTTAGCACCTACTACCAACGAATTCAACGCTTTATCAATGGCTCTATCTGAATTCAAAATACTATTAGCATTGAAATTTGGTATATTTTCCAATTTCACAGTTTTTCCATCACCACCTTCTGTATTATCCTTTGTCAATATCATATCCCCTTCTTTGGCATTTGAATTGATATCCAACAAACCATAGTCTGCAAAAACACCAACTCTATACGATATCTCACGCTTATCTTTTCCACCTCCAAATTCCTTAGCATCTGCAGGCATCCAACGGTCAAGACAAAGACCAACCTCTGCCGACACAGCCACATCAAAACCATATTTCAACTTACCTTTCGATTTCATATCAAATGTCCCCAATCCGTGATTAGGCATATTCAACATATCTTCAATCATTACCTTATCAGTCAATCGCGAAGTCAAGTCAAATTTAGATGTATAATTACCCATCAAACCCAACCCCATCTTTGCACCTGCAAGGAAACAAATATCTTTAAATTGTGCTCCAAACAAGATTGGAATATTCAACGACATTCGATTTTGAGCCTCTTTATAGTCAGCAAAATCCATCGAGAAATCCATAACATAATCTGACGTATAATTATACTGACCCATATAAGTCATCGGATCTAATTTTGTAGTCGAATTTAAGAACATAAATTCCAATCCTGCACTAAAATTAAAATTAGATTTATGTTTCATCAAATAACCGAATCCCAACATTCCTGCACCACCACCTGGAACCGACGTTCCATCAATGCTATGCAACAAAGCAGAGTATCCCCCACCTCCATAAACATCAATATACGAACTTATAGCCTTTGGCTCATCTTTTTTACGTCTTTTGCGCTTCTGTGCATCCACATCCGCAAACGGTATAATAAGCAATACCGCTAGTAATAAAAGACAAATTTTTCTTGAAGTTTTCATAAATTATTGTTTTAGATTTGTTGTTTGATTAAACTTTTTAATAAAAACATCAACATAAATACAAACATTCAACACTCTACGATATGTATATAAAATCAACAAAATAATCTATATATCAATTATTTAACCGCAAAACGATTAAAAATAAATATAAATATTGTTAAATCACATATAAAATCGGGCAAATTTAAGTAAAATAATTGATATTTGCAATACTTTATCAAACAAAAATCCACACCTTTATTATAACTCATATTTTTACCTTTCAAAAACACTAAAACACCCTTTTTTTCGTTTTTTTTTTGTAACTTTGCATTTTACTATTTTTACTTGATAAGTTCGACAAAAAAAACAATTTATGAAAATAAGACTAACACTAATTTTACTTACAATCACACTATCGGTTTTCTCTCAAGCCGACCCTACATCTACACCTACATCAACAACTGAACAATCTTACCAAATCCCCGATTTAATCGAATTTTTTCAATCATATACAACCCCAAAACAAGAAATCCCCATTCCTAATTCCTCATTTCTAATTCCTCATTCAAATAAAATTTCCCTCGACTCGATTCCCGATTCTCTCTATATCGCTTGTGCCGACTATCACCCTATAACCACAAGCCAACGCATTACTTCGCGTTTCGGTATTCGTGGTGCACGTTTCCATTTTGGCATCGACATCGGCATTCCTTACGGCGATACCATCCGTTCTCCTTTTTCTGGCACTGTACGCCTTGCCACTTATCAACGTGGAGGCTATGGTCGCTATGTCATTATCACTCACGACAATGGTCTTGAATCGGTAATGGCTCATTTCTCTCGCACCTTAGTCAAAGAGGGTCAACAAATCGTTGCCGGACAACCCGTAGGTTTGGCTGGTAGCACTGGTCGTTCTACCGGGTCGCACCTTCACCTCGAATTCCGCCTTTTTGGTAATCAATTCAACCCAGAAAAACTAATTGATTTCAATACGTTCGAAATCAACACTCAAGAGAATGGTTGTTATCTCATGACCATCGCCGACACCTATTCTCATCGTCCACAACTCGAAGAGATGAAACGTGCGGCATATCATCGTGTCCGCTCTGGCGAAACACTTTCTCACATTGCCCGCCGCTATGGCACATCCATCCGTCGCCTCTGCGCCCTCAACGGCATCAAAGAAACATCCATAATCCGCATCGGACAAAAAATCAGATACAGATAACTTCTGAAGACAGAATAACAAAAGAACAAAAATATATTCCATTAACACTAATTTTCACAAATTATCCATTAAAGTCTTTATTTACGAATAATTAATGGATATTTACGTTCAAAAAAAATTATGTTATTATGTTCTTATGTCTTCTTTCAAAAAATATCATGTTTAACTAAAAATACCATTTGAAAAATGTTTCAACTCGCAGTCTTAGGTGGTGGCCCTGCTGGCTACACCGCAGCCGAACGAGCTGCACAAGCAGGACTCAACGTAGTCCTTTTCGAGAAAAACGCCCTCGGTGGCACGTGTCTTAACGTAGGTTGTATTCCTACTAAAACACTCCTCTATTCGTCAAAACTCTACTACAATGCTGTCAACAGCAGCAAGTATGGCGTTAAAGCAGAGGGTGTTCAATTCGAATACGACAAAATCGTAGCGCGTAAAAACAAAGTAGTGCGTAAACTCATCGCTGGTATCAAAGCCAAAATGACTAATAACAACGTAACAGTCGTAAATGGCGCAGCTACAGTAGTAGAAAATGCTAACGGCATTGTTACAATCGCTTGTGGCGACGAACAATACCAAGCCGAAAAACTCCTCATCTGCACAGGTTCACAAGTAGCAATTCCACCAATCCCAGGTGTTGACACTGCTGAATATTGGACCTCTACCGAAGCTCTCGAAACCAAAGAAGTACCTGAATCACTTGTAGTTATCGGCGGTGGCGTTATCGGTATCGAATTTGCTGGACTTTTCGCTACATTTGGCACTAAAGTTACAGTCATCGAAATGGCACCAGAAATCCTCCCTGGCATCGACACTGAAATTTCAGCCATGCTCCGTGCCGAATTGGCTAAAAAAGGTGTTGAATTCCACCTCTCATCTAAAGTGCTTCACGTAGCAACAGGCTGTGTTACATACTCTGACGCCGAAGGCGAACACAAAGCCGAAGCCACAAACGTACTTCTCTGCGTAGGTCGCAAACCAAACCTCGAAGGCACTGAGGCACTCTCTCTCGAACCATACCGCAACGGTATCAAAGTCGATGAACACATGCGTACATCAGCCTCTAACGTATGGGCAGCTGGCGACGTTACAGCATTCTCACTCCTCGCTCACACCGCAGTACGCGAAGCCGAAGTAGCTGTAAACGACATCGCAGGCATCGACGACCGCATGCACTATCGCGCAATCCCAGGCGTAATCTACACATCACCTGAAGTAGCAGGTTGTGGTGCTACCGAAGATGCCCTCAAAGCCGAAGGTCGTGAATATCACGTACACAAACTCGCTATGACCTATTCAGGACGTTTCGTAGCCGAAAACGAAGGTGGCAACGGTATTTGCAAAATCATTACAGATACCGAAAACCATGTAATTGGCGCACATCTCATCGGCAATCCAGCATCAGAGTTGATATCAACAGCATGCGTAGCCATCGAAGCAGGCATGACTATCGAACAACTCAAAAAAGTAGTGTTCCCACACCCAACAGTTGCCGAAATATTCAAAGAATGTTGCGAATAAGCGAGAGCAATGAAATTTATTTCAATTGCCGAGCATGAGCAACATCGTGAGCAAAGCGAAAAAACAATTTGCGAATAGTAGGGACACAGCGTGCTGTGTCCTATTGACCGATAGGTCAACACAAAATTGACCGACAGGTCAACACAAAAATTGACTGACAGGTCAACACAAAAACATATACGCAATATATAAATATTACACGGCATGCCGTGCCCAATAGCTCGCAAGAGACAATATAGGGATACGGCATGCCGTTTTCGTTGTCTAATAGGTTGTCTAATTCACACTTGGGGTTGTCTAATTCACATCAATTATTTCCCATAAAACACTATAATTCAAATAATTAAGGGGTTGTCTAATGGGTTGTCTAATTCACACTTGGGGTTGTCTAATTCGCCTCAATTATTTCCCATAAAACACTATAATTCAAATAATTAATGGATTGTCTAATAGGTTGTCTAATTCGCACTTGGGGTTGTCTAATTAGACAACTTTTTTAATATGTAGCAACCAATATTCTCCCCCCTGTCTTAGGGGGAGGAATATGCGCACCGACAAAATACAAACGCACTAAAAATAGGCAACCCGATATTCTCCCCCTGTCTTAGGGGGAGTCCCGAAGGGGAGGGGATTAAAAAGAAGAAAAATTTAAAAATAAAAAGTATAAAAACAAAAAAAGGACGAAAAGATAAAAATCTATCGTCCTTTCATTTTTTATATTTACACACAACAAAAATATCACCACAAAAAACCTATCAAAGCACCAATAAAAGAAAGAATTACTGTTATAATAAGCCAAAAAGCAAAACTTCTTATTTTAAGACTCCATTTTACAAAAAAAGACTTATACAACATTTTTTTATTATTTATAAGCAAATCTTCAGCGTTACGATAATTTATAAAAGCTTGCTCATAAAACGACATTGCAATATCAGAATCAATTGATTCATTTTTTTTTGCTTCAATTACATTATTTTGTGCACTTTTCCTATAATCTGAATAATGTTCCCAAAATTTACCCTTATCATGAAACAACCACAAATCACTATAAAAAAGTTTTTCTTTACGAATTAACTCATCACTAATATAAATATTTAATTGCTTGAAACAATCATAGACCAATCTTCTTAAATGACCCTCTGCTTTTGTTAACTCCGAATTAATATCATCTTTTTTTATATCTTTACGATAACAACGCGCAATATGGTCATTTAAAGCTCTTATTTCATTCAAAAAATTATTAGGAAGATTATAATTCCCTCGTCGCACTTTAATATCCTCAAGTAATGGCTTAACTGTATCTCTGTAATCTTCCCAAATCTCACTTATACGTTCATTCATAGTCCTAATAAATTTTTCAATGTATCACTATAAACAGATACAACTTTCCCAACTAAAATCGAAATTAATATACTACCCACCCATCCTAAAAAAATCAAAAAAGAAGATTTTTTACGTGTATTAGACATAATCTGAGTTGGTAAAATTTCATCTATAAGTTTCTCAATATCAGAATAAGCCATATAGGCGCAACAATAATCGTCTAAAGCTAAACTATCATCTTTACAACATCCATTATGAACATACATCTTTGCTTCCTCTTTCAAACAATTGTATTTTTTAATAAACTTTCCTTCATCTATCAAACCAAGATCTAAATTTTTACATTTTTTTTCAAAACTATTCATTTTTTCATCCAAATTCTTAATCAAATATTGATAACTTTGACTAATACTCAAATCCAAATAATATTTAGCTTTTTCGAAATAAAATAAAGAAGTTTCTTCTTCTATATTATTATCCAAATCGCATAAAGCAAGATTATCAAACATAGAAGCTACGTTAAGAAGTAAAGGTTCTTCAAAAAACTCATTACGTCCTTCAATTTCAGAAACTAAAGGACGTAATACTTCATTATATCTATTATATAGTATCGTTATATCTTCAATCATAATTAAATTTTCTTCAAATAAGATTTAACCTTACGCAAAGACATAATACGACCCATCTGAAGATAAATCGAACCACGAGGAGCCACATCTCTCAGCTCCTTAATTTTATATTCACTGTTTGTATATACTTTTTCTTTCCCTTTAGATATAGAAACAGTGCGTTGTTGTAAAAAATCTAAATTTGTTGTTTTCTGAATCAATTTACGAGATTCAGCACTTAAAGAAAATTTCATTGTCCTAAATTTAATACATTAAAAACACAATCCCCACAAATCAACTGCAAAGTTAGTGTTTTTTTTATTTATATACAAATTTTTAGCCAAATTTTTATTTTTAATTTATTTTTCTAACCCCTCCCTTCTTCGAGGACTTTGCCTTCGGCGACCTCCTTCTTGCAAGGCATAATGCAAATAAATTTGCCTTCTGCTCTTGCTGCGAGCGTCAGTTCCCCTAAGACAGGGGAGGAATAAGGAGTGAGCAAAAAACAAAAATCACCTCTTGTATATATAAAAATAAATTCGTAACTTTGCACCCGATTTATTTTACCCTATCTGTATGTAAATCACAAACCTTAGTATTAACAACTTAACACAATAAAACAATGAAAAAAATTACACTTTTTCTTTTAACTATTCTTATTTCTTGCTCTGCGTGGGCAATAAATATCACAGGCGGAACAAAATTATATCTAAAAACAAGCTCTAATTGGGACGAAGCAAATGCTTGGTTTGCTGCATATTTTTGTAATGGGTCTTCTGCTGAACAATGGATTAAAATGACAAAAAATTCTGAAGGCTTATATGAAGTAGAAGTCCCTTCTGGAAAAACACATAAAAATGTTATATTTTTAAGGATGAATCCTTCAAACAAACAAACTTCCGGTACATCTTGGCCTTCAAATGTTTGGGAACAAACTGCAGATTTAGAATATAATGGAGTCAATAATATTTATGTAATACAAGGATGGAATTCTGGTAGTTATTGGGATATTTACATTAATCAAGATTCACCAAATTTTTACGTTACTGGTTTAAACGGAAAATGGGATGCTAATGCATATCTAATGACTTGGAATCAAACAGAAAAAAATGTAGAATATACACATAATTTAACAAAAGGAACACATGAATTTAAAATAACAAATGGAACGTGGGACTGGAATTTAGGACATAAGTTTTTTGACAAAAACAATAGTGACGTAGAAAGTACTGGCTCCGGTGAGAATAACATTAAAATTAACATTACAAATGATGCAAAAGCGAAAATATGCCTTGCATCATACACAAAAATCTCAGTCCAACTCTACTACGATGTTGAAGTAACCACCGCAGGCACTGGTGGTACTGTTTCTGGTGGAGGAGAAAATATTAGATACAACAAAAATACCAAAATCACAGCAACACCAGACACAGGTTATCAATTTGTTCAATGGACTGATGGTGATAAAAATGCATCTCGCGAAATCACAGTTACTAAAAATGAGACCTATACTGCAACATTCGCAATCAACACTTATACTGTCTCTGTTTCTGCAAACAATGCTGAATGGGGTACTGTTTCAGGTGATAGCACATACAATCACGGAGCAACCGCTACTCTCACTGCAACCCCTAACGATGGCTACAAATTCGTAAAATGGGATGATGGAAATACAGATAACCCACGTACAATAACAGTTACTAAAGATACAACTTACACCGCTACATTTGAAGAACTCGAAGATGTTGAATTCTCAAACCCATCAATTCTCACAATCGGCGAAACTTACGGCAAATTATCATACCGACTCGAAATGCCAAACGACAGATGGTATTGGATTGTGTTGCCTTACAATGTAAATGTTTCGGAAATTGAGACTTCAACTGGCGGTGGATGGAATGATTTGGTATTCACTGAATATGATGCTCAACGTCGTGCTGGTGGTGGTAAAGGTTGGATTAACTGGAAAACAGAATATACAGATAAAGGAAAGGCTGTACCAACCCAACTCCAAGCCAACAAGGGTTATGTAATCGGTCCTAAAACAACTGCAGAGAATGGAGGCGACAAATTCCCTGGCTGGACTATTACTTTCCCATCTGATTCTGCAACTAACACTGTAACAGACACAGCCAAACTCGAAACAAAAGAAGCAATTGGTTCAAACGAAAAAGACAATAACTGGCATATCATTGGTACTGGTCTTTATCATAATGCCTCACTTGAAGGTATAAACTATGTAGCTCTTCCTGCGGTAGTTAATGGTAAAGATAGCTACGAATACAAATATATAACATCAAAAAAAGAACCATTTTTTACAAATCCAATAGGCACTAACTCTTTCGCTCCATTCGAAGCTTTCTTCGTACAATATGGTGGCGAATACTCAGCAACAGCAACTGTGGCTAAAACTTCTGCTGAACTCGCTCCTGTGGCTCGTGCTAAGGCTCAAGAACAAGAACAAATATACCTTATCAATATGAACGAGGCTCACACTGTAGTTATCCTCAACGCTGAAGGCTCTGAGGGATACACTGCTGGCGAAGACTTCCTCGAAATGAATGTCGGCAGTCGCATCGAAATGATTTACTCTTTCGACGCTGAAGATGCCCTCGCATTCAACCACCGCGCTACAGAAGCTCAATCTATCGCTCTCGGCGGTTATGTGGCTACAGCTGGCGAACAAACTATCTCGCTCGATGCCTACAACGGTAACGCTGAAGCTGTTACTCTCATCGACAACGTTACTGGTACAACTACCGACCTCCTCGCAGAGGATTACACATTCACTGCCGAAGTTGGCTCGCTCGATGGTCGTTTCACTATAGTATTTGCTGCACAAAAAGCAGGTAGCGACACAACTGTAGATTGCTACAACTCGATAGCTAACCAAGTGATAGCATACGGCACAGCTGACCACTGCACAGTGAGCGGTCTTACTGCTGGCGAGGCTATCGTGGTATATAATACAATGGGACAACTCGTATTCGCAACTACTGCTGATAGCGAAACTATTACTCTCCCATCGCTCACTGCAGGCAACTACCTTATCCTCCACAACGGAACAACAAATAAGGTAACGCTTAGATAGTTGAGTGGTGAGAGTTAAGAGTTAAGAGTTGAGAGTTGAGAGTTATACCCCCTCCGAGCAAAGCTCTCGTCCCCCTAAAACAGGGGGACAATATAACTAGCTACATAATACACACAAAAAAGAGATGCAACTATTTTTTTGCATCTCTTTTTTTTATGATGTCCGATAAATATTTATTATTGGTGTCCAATAAAAAATATATTAACGTCAGTTCGATATAAAACGCCACATGGCATCCGTGTTATCAGTAGAGCAAAAGAGCGAATTCAGCAAAAATCCTCTCAATGTAGGGACGCACGGCTCGTGCGTCCGTTCAATATGTCCATAGGACGGAGAGGTATGTAATGAAAAATCTCTGTGTCATCTGTGCATTTTTCGCCAAGGCTCAAGACCGTTGGTTCCGTGTGCTATAAAGTTATATCGAACTCACGTTATATTAGTGTCCGATAATAGTCTATAGTCAATATCTATAGTCTATAGTCGCCATGCGGCGTAGTTTTTCTTCCGTAATTATATTCTATCTCCCACAAATATTCACAAATTGACACAATCAATTTATAAATTTGTGAATATTTGTGTTATTTGTGGGACAATACCTAGATTAGCTAGATTGCCTAGAACTACTAGATTTTCTAGAATAACCAGCCCCTCTGCCACACCAGAATATATACAAAAAAAGAGAGTCTATTTTTTCCTCAAACACACAAAAGTAGACGATGTGTCATAATGCCCAAATTGCTGCGTTGTTCTCAATATTAAGCTTCAGTCATGTACTTCAGTACACTCCTTTCAGCTTAAATTTCAACGCCTTGCACTTTAGGCATTCTGACGCATCTAAAAGAGGCTGAGCCAA
>JAFTSS010000044.1 GCA_017467185.1 Paludibacteraceae bacterium
ATCTCTTTAACAAGCAAAACTCACTTACGAGATTTATTAAATAAAACTAATTTTCAAAATGACAAAGAACACTTCGATTCTAGTGAACCTTTATTGTTTAACTTAAATTTTTAACCGTCCATTTTTAGTGGACAGTAGTGAGTTATTGTAAGTATTTATAGTTTGATGGCTATGTTAAACTTATAAATTGTAATAAAAATGCCTTATTAAAAATAAATATGTTTTTATTTTGATATGTTTTTTTTTTTTTTGTAATTTTGGGGCGAAAAATCTATTAAATTATTAATCTTAAATTAAAAATCTATGAAAAAGGATTTACATCGGTTAATTGCTTTATTTGCAATTATGTTTTTTTCATCTTCGATTTTTGCTCAAGATTTTGGTTCAGTTTTGAACGAGAGTTTTGAGAATGGTATTCCTGAAGATTGGATTCAGGAGAATGTAGTAAATAATCAAATGTGGAGTGTTGAAGGGGGAGATTTAACACGTCCAGGTGGTGCATTTGATGGGGTTAAACGTTTGGCTTTTCGTAATACAACTAATGTTACTACGAAAGCTAAAACACGTTTAATTTTGCCAGTGATGGATATTTCAAATTTGTATCAGCCTATTGTTATTTTCGCTCATGCGCAAGACAAGTGGACAAATGACTTTGATACATTAAAAGTGTTATATCGTTCTGCACCTGAAAAAGAATGGGTAGAATTGAAAGTGTTTGATGAATCAATTTCTAAATGGCAAATTGATACTATTCGTTTGATTTCGCCAAGTAAGACATATCAACTTGCGTTTGAGGGTACAGATAATTTAGGACGAGGAATTGTTTTAGATGATATTGAGATACGTTCTACGCCTAATTGTGTAGATCCATATAGTTTGTTTGTTTCAGATGTAGCTAATGATTCTTTTAAATTTGTGTGGCTTGGAGCATTTGATGCAGTTGCATTTAATCTTAAAGTTTCTACTTTTGAATTGACAAAAGAACAACTTGTTGATAAAAATTTCAAAGCGGATGTTTTAGATACGGCAATTATTGAATGGGAATATAAATTGGATGGTTTGTTGCCTGCTACTACATACTATTGGTATATTCAATCTCAATGTGAAGATGAAATTTCTAATTGGGTTTCGAGTCAGGCAAAAACATCTAATGTTTTGGAATTACCTTATTATGAAAAATTTGGTTCGCAATATACCGCAGGCTATGTTACATATCTTACAGATTGGTATTTGTTTGCGAGTGAAACTAAACCATTTATAAATACGAATAATGCAGGTGATAAGTTCTATACTTCTGTTGATAATTCGTATGTATTGTGTTTTAATGGTGAGGCTAGTTCCGCTGCTACATCTGCAATTCCAGGAGGACGTTATTGTTATGCAGCATTACCACAAATTAATATTCCAAGTTTGGATGCTCTTCAACTCTCTTTTTGGACTATACGTTCTAATCCATATGTGTCAGAAAGATTTAGTATTATAGTTGGTGTGATGACCGACCCTACAGTAAAGGGTAGTTTTGTGCCAGTTGATACTATTGATATTACATCAATTAATGATTATGTTGAATGTGTTGTCTCTTTCGAAAATTATAAGGGCGAAGGAAAGTATATTACATTTATGTCTGATTTTGCTGAATCAAATATTTTTATAATGGATAATTTGTCTGTGACTTATCGTCCTGAAATCGTAAAAGTATTATTTGATATAGACATTCCTTCTGCAACATCTTTAAAATTTAATTTTAAGCAACAATATGATAAATATGAAGTTGTAGTGTCGAATAAAAAAATAGAATCATCACTTTTGGATAGTTCGACAGATGTAGTGCGCAGAGAGATATTAAATAATGGTTTAGTTGATGGACTAAATGCAGGATTGGAATATTTTGTTTATGCACGAGCAATTAAAGGAACCGAAAAGGGCGAATGGAGTAATGCGGTTCGTATTCGTATGCCAGGTAAGGCTGAGGTATATCCTTATATGTTGGATTTAAGTATTAATCAAAGTGATGCTACAACATATTATTACTCTCAAATAGGTAATTTTATTGATACTTATAATTATTTAGTACCTGAAATTATTGTTCATACAAATTCGCCTTTTCATCCTCATACCAATTATGGTGAATTGTATTTACAATCTGTGATTGCACGCAAATCTAGTATGACTGCAGTTTTACCAGAGATAATAGATAAAAATACCCGTATAAGTTTTTATGCTACAAATAGGGTTGGAGAATGGATTGCGAATGATTATGGTTGCACATTCTATGTAGGTGTGATGTCGGATGCAAATGATCCATCAACATTTGTGGCTATTGATACAGTCACTGTAGGTAAGAAGTATGAATATTTTGTTTATGAATTAGATAAATATAATGTAGAAGGTAAGTTTTTTGCATTAAAAATAGATGAAGCACATTATTATGGGCAGAGTAATGTGGGAGATCTTAATAATGTTTATATAAAGGATGTTAAATATGATTTTATACCGACATGTAAATATCCAACAAATATAAAAGTTGAAAGTGCATTAAATAATCCATCTCAAGTTACTATTTCATGGGATGCAAACAATGTTTCAAAATGGAATGTGCGGATATCTGAAGTAGAGTATGACCGTGATTCTTTGGCAATTGATACGTTTGATTATAAATATGTTTATAATGATATTGTCAATACAAATTCAGTTGTTATTAGTGATTTGAAGTTCCCTGAAGTTACATATTACTATTGGATACAGCCAATTTGTGGTGATGAGGTTGGAGAATGGCTTCCTGCTTATAAGTTTAATACAGGTTGTTATCATAAACACCCAATACCATACTATGAAAATTTTGATAAAGAGGCTTATTCTACGTCTAATACTGAACCTGAATTTACAGTGCCATGTATGTATTCTACACGCTTCAGAGAAGAATCTCAATTTGAAGTGTTTGGTGAAAAAGATACATTTTATCCTTATGTTACATCAACCCAAGCTATAAATGAAAAATCTTTGTGTTTAACAAGAAGAGAGGCATGGGGTGGTGCAGATTCATATGTAGCATTGCCAAAGATGGATTCTCCAATCAAAAATTTGCAAATATCATTCAAAATGTATGTGACAAATGTAACACATACTGTTTCGGTTGGTGTGATGGAGAATCCATTTGATAATGCTAATATAAATGTGGTTTCTGTAATTAGGCCAAAAGTAGTGAATGAATGGATAGAATATATTGTTACATTTGATGATTATAGTGGTAAAGGAGAATATATAGCCCTTACAACGAACAACCTTTCTGCAAAAAGTGTTGAATTATATATTGATGATATCGAAGTTAATTATAAGTCTACTTGCGAACGACCAGAAAATGTAGGTTTGGTTGATTTCAACGATTCAACAATTACAATAGGTTGGAATGATTTGTCTGCAACGTCATATTGTGTTATGCTTGCGCGTCAACGCTTGGATAAAGAACAACTTACAGAGCCTGTAGTTAATGATACTATATTCAAAATTGATACAGTGAAAACTAATCCAGTTACAATTACTGGTTTGGAAGAAAACACTGAATTTTATGTTCAGACTATATGCGATGGTAGTGTTAGTTATTGGTCAAATCCGTTACGCGTTCGTACAAGTTGTAAGATTCTTACAGTTGGAGAATTTGGAATAGAGTCATTTGATTCTTATGGAACTGGTTGGGGTATGTATCCATCTTGCTTTATAGTTGGTAACTTAACTTCAGATTTTGAAGGTTGTATCCCTCATTGCTTTGATGCTTATCATCATTCAGGTGGAGCTTCATTGAGAATTACATCTAATACAATATATAACGGTGCTTATGCTATTGTTCCTCCTCTTAATATTAGTGATATTTCGATGTTGAAAGTTAAATTCTGGGGTTCTGTTGATCCTACAAATAATCCGTATGTTTCTAAAAATTCTATTATAGTAGGTGTTATTACTGATCCATCAGATCTTTCGACTTTTGTTCCCGTAGAGACAGTTAAATTGTCGGATAATTGTCCTGTCGAAGTTTATCTTGATTCGTATAAAGGTGATGTTAACGGAGAAAAAGGTAAATGTGTGATGTTTTTGTCAGAATTTGATGGTCCAAATGATATTTTTATTGATGATCTTGAATTTGATACTATTAAGACTTGTGAGACAATATTTGAAATAGAAAATATAAAGGACGTATCGGTTGATATTAAATTTAATTCCCAATCAACATCGTATCAGTTGAAATATGCTACTGAAATGTGTAATGTTGAGATTTTAAATAAAGATTCATTGCCTTTGATTAATGTTACACAAGGTAATACTGCAACAATTAGTAATCTTAATCCTAATACAAATTATTATTTGTATGCACGTCAAATGTGTAATGGTTCGTATGGTGATTGGTCTAATGTTAAGTTGGTTACAACATCATGTAAAATGTTGGTTACATTGCCATTTAGTGATAATTTCGATAATCAACCATTTGAATCAGGACAACCTATGTGTTGGAATGTTTTTTATGAAACTGCAGATTATCCGAAGTTGCTAAGTGCTTATTATAATACGCCATCACGTTCGGTATATGTTTATTCTAATAAATCTGGCGCAGAGTCGTACCTTGTAACACAAGAGATTGATGTAGATGATTTGTCAAAATGTCAAGTAGGATTCCAAATGCGTCCAAATACAACAGGCAAAAATCGCTCAATTGGGTTGGTGTTGTTAGTGATATTAAGCATATTGTTAAGACATTTGTGCCTGTAGATACAATTATAATGAAACAATCAGTTGCTAAATTTGAAGAACAACTCGTATTGTTAGATTCATATAAAGGTGAAGGTAAATATATTGCATTCTACTCAGATTTGGAACTTAATGGAAGTGCTAATGGTGGTGTAATGATTGATGATATTGTTATTGAATTGATACCATCATGTGCTAAGCCTATGAGATTTGAAATGCGAGGTATTACTGATAAGTCTCTTTCTATTGCTTTTACTAGTAGTGAAGCTATTAAGTATGAGATTAAGATTGGTAGAGTAGGATTTAATCCTGATAAAGAGGGAACTTCGGTGTTGGATAACGATACTATTGTTACTATACATAATCTTACAGCAGAAACTGATTATGATGTTTATGTTCGTGCATATTGTAGTGAAACTGATTTCTCTCCTTGGGCTTACGCCGGAAAATATACAACATTGCCAGAAGTTATTCGAAATTATCCTTATATTTGTGATTTTGAAAATAATAATGAAAATTCTAAATGGCGTTTTGCTCAAGGTGGTCAAATAAATCAATGGTTTATTGGTACTGATACAGCTTATGCTGTAACTGACTTTGTGAATACAGGAGGAAAGGCATTATATGTATCGAAAGATGGAGGTTTGTCTGCTCAATATTTAGAAAAAAAGGGTTCAGACGGTGTTAATCCAACTTCATATTCTTGGGCATATCGTCCTGTTTATCTCGAAGCTGGTGTCTATACTATTTCTTATGATTGGACTTGTTATGGTCAAACAACAAGTGATTATGTTTGTGTGGGATTTTTGCCTGTGACATCGACTTTTGCTGCAGGTGCAAATACGGTAACAGCAAGCAATGGTTCTTCAAAAACATTAACACATAATGCGAAACCTTTAGGTTGGATAAATTTATCAACATATAATGGTAATCAAAGACTAAGTGGAATTAATACCACTCTTCCATTTAATGAACAATGGGTTTCTGGTAGTTATGTAATTGTTGTTACTCCAGAATTGGCTGGTGTATATAATTTGGTATGTTATTGGACAAATAATATAATGACGGGAACTTATGCTTCAACACGTTCGGCTGTGATAGACAATATAGTAATTGGCAAAGAATCGTGTGTTCAACCTATAGAATTTAGTGTAACTGATTATGGAAGTTATTTTGTTGATTTGTCATGGAAATTATTGGCAGGAACACCTAGAAACTATGAAGTTTTGGCAACAACAGAGGCTGGAATTGAACCAGATTCATTGAGCGAGTCTCAAATTACAGTAAGAAAATTTGTTGATACTACAAGTGTATCTATTCAAGATTTGGCTGAAAATACTACTTATTATTTTCACATAAGATCTATTTGTGCAGAAGGAGATACAAGTTTTTGGGCTCCAAACATATCATGTAAAACAACATGTGCACCACAAGTTATAGACACATTATACACAATGGATATTGAAGGGGATAGTTATTATCCTGCATATTCAAGTGGAACTAATAAAAAATATAGTGTTCCAAGTTGTTTCGTGGTTTCGCATGAAAATCAACCATATAATTCAAGTTATGCGTTGTATGTTCCTCATTTAATGAAAAATACTACATCACGTCAATATTCTCGTTCAGGAGATTATGCGTTGTATTTCTATAGATTCGATAATTCAACACAACCTGGAGGTATTATTGCAATGCCATTAATAGATGGTGATTTTAGTAATCTTCAAGTTTCGTTCTGGATGAGATGTGTTGCATCTAATCCAACAACAGGAACAATTGATGATATTACAGGTATTAATGGGTCTTATAATCGAAAGATTACTGTCGGAACTATGGACGATCCTAATGACCCTTCTACATTTGAATCACTTGGTATATTTGAATATCCGCATGATACATTGACTAAATCACATAATGTGGCTGATGATCCTACAGGAGAAAAATATTGGGTTAAATGTGTATTACCATTGGTTAATGCTAAAGGTAAATATATTGCATTTAAAAATGATAATTATGGTGCAAAACAATGTAACTATGTTTATATTGATGATATAAAAGTTTCGCCTTTGACTTGTTTTACTCCATTGTCAGTAGAGGTAAATTCTATAACTTCTACTTCAGCTGAAATAAGTGCGATGGTTGCAGATGGTGGAAAACATGTTTTGCAGATTTCTACAAATAGTAATTTTGAAAATGCTATTACTGATACATTGTTAGCATTGCCAGTTAAAGTAGATAATCTTAAATCAAGTACAACATACTATGTAAGAATTCAAACATTATGTTCGGATAGTGAATATTCTAATTGGTCTGCACCTGTTGTATTTACTACAACAACAACTTTACCATATAACGAAGATTTCTCACAATTAGGAGCTAGACCTAAAGGTTGGAGTCTAGTAAGTAATCCTCGTTTAGAGGAATACTTGGCAGGTGAAACATCATTTAGAAAAGTTGGTGAAGATTTGTATATTGGATGGAAGTCAACAAATGCAATATATACAGATGGATTATTCTCTACAAAACATTTGTCTGTTTCTGTAATTAAAGATGTTGTATATTGGTTGTTTACTCCTAAATTTGAAATGCCAAAAGATGAAAATATACATTTGACATTTGATCTTGCTTTGATGATTGAAGATTCATTGGATTCGAATTTAGGTATAGATGATAGATTTATTGTAATGATTTCAGATGATGGAGGAAATAGCTGGAAGAGAGATAACATGATAGTTTGGGGTGAAAATTTTGATGATTATCAATTGAGTGCTGTTCCGACTAAGGGAAAACAATATAGAATAGATCTTTCGAAATATGCAGGTAAAACTATTCAATTAGCATTTTATGCTGATTCAAATAGTCCAGAAAACGATGAATTCGTATTGCATTTAGATAATGTTCATATCAATACTTATAAAGAAGAAGTTTTAGCATATAATAGTTGTCAAACTGAAGATGTAGAGTATGATTTATTCTCAATTTCTGCAGATAATGTGCAAGTTGGATTGAATGAATTTAGTCATATGACTATTTCAGAAACAGTTGCGGATACTATGTATAAATTAAATCTTACAGTATTGCCTATGGTAGAAACTAATTTTAATGCTTCTATTTGTGAAGGCGATGTATATTCTAAGAATAATTTTGAGGGTCTAATGAATCCTGGTATTTATAAACAAAAACTTATAAGAAGTAATGGTTGCGATTCTGTTATAGTGCTTGATTTGAAAGTTATAAAACCAGAACAAATTATGTTGTTTGATACTATTTGCTATGGTAGTTCAGTTATATGGAATGGCGTTGAGTATAATAGGACTGGAGTTCATGTAGATACATTGGTATCAAAAGTTACTGGTTGTGACTCAATTGTAACATTCGTATTGACAGTAAAAGATGCAATTCGTACAGAACAACATCAAAATATCTGTTTCGGTGTAACATATCAATTTGGTACTCAAACAATCACTGCAACAGGCGACTATACTGAAACATTCCAAACTGCGACAGGTTGTGATTCTATTGTTACTCTTCATGCAACAGTATTGCCAGATTATCGTACAACTCTCAATGTTACTATATTCGAAGGTGAAACTTATAGTGAAAATGGTTTCATTGGATTGAAAGAATCTGGTACATATACATTGCCATTGAAGTCTAAAGTGGGTGATTGCGACTCTACAATTACACTTAATCTTAAAGTGATAGATCCAACTGAGGTAGCTATCGGTAACGTAAATTCTGTTGATTTGACACTTGTGCCAAACCCAGTTGAGTTAGGTAATATATTGTTTGTAAATGCTGAATTTACTAAAGAACAAACCGAAGGATTACTCGTTGAAGTATTCAATGCAGTTGGTCAAAAAGTTTATAGTGATGAACCTTCTGTTTATCCTATTGAAATCAATGGATTGAGTCAACGTGGAGTATATTTGGTACGAATTACAACTGGAAATGGTAATGTTTATCAAGGTAAGGTTGTAGTGAAATAGTCATAATATGACATAATTTAAAAATCACATCTGAAAAGAATAAACTTTCAGATGTGATTTTTTTTGTTTGATTTAAATTATTGTTGGATATGTTGTATCTTGCTTTTATTTGCACTGTGTATTTTAGGTAGATTTATGTTATTGATTTTTTTTTTATAAAAAGTATTAAAAAAATTATGAATTATGAATTAAAATAATTATTTTTGCAAATTAATAGATAAATTAATGGGCATGAAAGCAAAATCAATAATTTTAGTTGTTGTAGCATCTGTTGTAGTGATGTTTACAAGTTGTAAGATACAAGATGCGCCAGGTGCGTATCAACGAGCAAAAGGACGTATTACGGTAGAAGAATTGGAGAAACAGAATGAGAATAAGCCAGAAGTGGCTCCAACGCCTACGCCGGTAGTGCGTGAAATAGAGGAGAAAGAGGTGGCTCCAAAGCAAGAGACTGTGAAAGAGCCCGTTTTTGTACCAACACCAGTTGTGACTCCTAAGTCAGAACCAACACCAGAAGTTGTAGAAGAAAAAGAGGTTACGCGTGCCGAAAAATTTGAGGTTATTGAAGAGCAAAAAGATGAAGTGGTATTGAAAAAATATCATGTGGTGATAGGTTCGTTTGGTAATAAAGATAATGCTTTGCGTTTGCAATCGCAAATGCGTCCGCAATATAATCCTATCATTGTGCGTAACGATAAAGGGATGTATCGTGTGTTGCTTATGACATACGATACATATAAAGAGGCAAAAACAAAAATTGCAGAAATTAGAGACCAATTCCCTGATGCGTGGGTTTTAGTAATGCAGAATTCATAATGCACAATGCATAATTAATTGTGTTTTTTTTGAAATTTTTGTTAGATAATAGAAATTTAATATTTTTAGAACAATTCATAAAATATAATTTTATTAGTAGTTATTCTAATTATGAATTATGAATTATGAATTGATATTGTGAGTGAATTGAAATTGACTATATTGGGTTCGGGTTCGGCATTACCAAGAGGTGATGCCTTTCACACATCGCAGGTGCTCGAAATGCGCAATAAGCAATTTATGATAGATTGTGGCGAGGGTGCGCAGATTAGGATGCGACAAAATTGTGTGCATACGGCTCGATTGAACCACATATTTATTAGTCATTTACATGGTGATCATTGTTTTGGCTTGATAGGGTTGATTTCGACACTTGGTATGCTTGGCCGTACAGCAGATATTACAATTCACTCGCACCCAGATTTAGAGACATTGCTTGCACCACAAGTAAAATATTTCTGTTCGGAGTTCCCGTTCGAAGTGAAATTTGAGCCATTTGCACCATATAAGAGTGAGGTGATATATGATGATAGAAGTGTGAAAATTACGACTTTGCCATTGAAACACCGAGTGCCATCGAGCGGTTTTTTGTTTGAGGAGAAACCAACAGAGCGACATTTGGTAAAAAAAATGTTGGATGCGTATGAAGTGCCGATGGTGCAATATAGAGCAATAAAGGCTGGAGCCGATTTTGTGACTCCTGAGGGTGAAGTGGTGCCAAATCATAGATTGACTACAGACCCGACACCACCTAAGAGGTTTGCTTATATGTCGGACACAGCATATACAGAGAAACATTTAGAATTGATACATGGTGTGGATTGTTTGTATCATGAATCGACTTTTTTGGCAGAAGATGCCGCAAGAATAAAAGCTACGTTGCATAGTAGTGCAGAACAAGCTGCAACATTAGCAAAAAAAGCAGAGGTTAAACAATTGATTATAGGTCATTATTCGGCTCGATATACTGATTCAAAAGTTTTTCTTGATGAGGCACGAGCAATATTTCCTAATACACAGGCTGCATTTGATGGTGCAAATTACTTTTTTTAATGAGGAATGAGGAATTGAGATAAAAAAGGATAGACCTAATCTCGCGATTTGATCTATCCAACCAAAATGTTTAACCAAAATATATTTCGTTGATGAAATATATATATACTAAGTTTGCAATAATTGTACCAAAGTAGTTTAGTGTATAGAGTTTAGAGTTAATTGAAAATGAAGAAAATTATATTTATATTGTTGTTTTTTTGTGGGTTGTGCGTTAATTTAGTGTCACAAACACGTCGCGATGGGGAGTTTCTTTTTAATGAGGGTCGTTATTTAGAAGCATACGAAGTGTATGTTAAGTTGATGAATAGATATCCAAAAGATTATTTATTAAAATATCAAGCGGCTCGTTGTTTGTTTGATATGGAGCGCTATGAAGAATCACTTTTGTTGTTTGAAGTTGCAGCTCTCAAAGATATAAAAAAGGCTAATATCTATTTAGGTGAAATATATTTTTCGCAATATCGTTTTGATGAGGCGGCATTGGCATTTTCTACTTATATTGAAAGTTTAGGAGAGGGACAAGATAGTTTGTTGAATATTTATCAACCTAAGTTTTTGAAAGCGAATTTAGGGGCAAGTATGATTGATAGGGTGGAAGATATAGCTATTATTGATAGTGTGAAAGTTCACAAACAACATTTTCTTTCTGCTTATCGTTTGCCTCGCGATTTAGGTAAATTGGATTTATATTACGAAATGTATGGAATACCAACAGAACAACCACAAGGAGCTTATTATACAGGTAGGGGAGATAAAATGTTGTTTGCCAATAAGGTGCACGGAGATCAATTAGACTTAAATGCATCATATCGTTTAGTGGGAGGTTGGAGTGAAGCTACGAATTTATCGTCAGTGTTGAATACTCCAGAAGATGAGAATTTTCCGTTTGAATTGCCTGATGGTGTGACGTTGTATTTTGCCTCAAAAGGGCATAACTCGTTGGGTGGATATGATATATTTTTGACTCGTTATAATAGTACTATTAATGATTATTCTGAGCCTGTAAATATCGGTATGCCGTTCAATTCGCCTGCAAATGATTATCTTTATGTGTTTGATGAAATGACACATATTGGATGGTTTGCAACAGATCGTTTTCAACATCCTGATACTGTGGTAGTTTATGAGTTTGTGCCAAATCATGAAAAAGTTTTGATAAAAACAGAAGATGCGGAGTACAGACGTTTAGTAGCTCAAATGAAAGTATATCGTAAAGCCAAATTAACGACTGAAGATGATGAAAAAGAGGCGGCAGAGATAGAAAAGAAAGAGTCTGAAATAAACTTTTTTGTGAATGACGGTATAGTTTATACACGTATGGCTCAGTTTAAGAGCGAAGAGGCTAAGGCTTTGTATGTTAAAGCTCAAGAGGCAGATAAACGATTGTCAACACTGATGCGATTATTGGAAGGTAAACGTCGTGAATTTTTCTTTTCAGAAGTAGAAGCAGATCAAAATATATTGCGCAAAGAAATATTGGACCTTGAAGCTGAAGTTCGTAAATATAAAGATTTAGTGGATGAATATATACTGCAAACACGACGTGAAGAGATAAATGCAATTTTAATAGGAAGAAAGGAATAGGGAACTGGGAACTGGGAACTGGGAACTGGGAACAGGGAACAGGGAATAAGGAATAGGGAATAAGGAATAGGGAATAAGGAATAGGGAATAAGGTGTAAGATTTATTTTATAGTCTTTATAGTTTCTATAGCCTCTATAGCTTTTATAGTCACTATAGTCTCTATAGTTTCTATAGTTTCTATAGTTTCTATAAACTCTCAACTTTCAACCCTCAACTTTCAACTTTAGCCATTTAACATTTGACTTTTGATTTCAAAAATTATGGATTTGATTTTAGTAATAACATTTATTGTTTTAGGAATAATATTTTTTATTCTTGAAATATTTTTCTTGCCAGGGGTATCTATTGGAGGTATTGTTGGAACATTGTTTACTGGCGCTGGTATTTGGTATGCATTTGTAAAGTTAGGAACTACTGCGGGTTGGATTGTTGTTGCTGTGTCAGCTGTAGTTTTATTGTTTGCTATAATATATTTTATTAAAGGTAAACCTCTTGATAAGATGGCTTTAGATAAGGAATTGGAGCAAGATAATCCTTATGATATGTCGAAAGTGGCAGTCGGTGATTCGGGTTGTACAATTTCACGATTAGCTCCAATGGGTAAAGTGTTGGTAAAAGGCGAAGAGTATGAAGCTAAATATCGTAATGGTTTTTTGGATCGAGGAGTAGATGTTGTGGTTGTTGAAATTGAGGGAAATGTTTTGGTGGTAGAAAGGAATTGAGAATTGAAAATTGAGAATTAATAACTAATAACTAATAACTAATAACTAAACATTACTAACTATTATGACAATTTTAACTATTGCAGGTATTGTATTGGTTGTCATTCTTTTGGTGATATTCCTTTACTATGTGCCTTTTGGTTTGTGGCTTACTGCCAGAGTGTCGGGCGTTAAAATATCGCTCATTCAACTCTTTTTGATGCGTATTCGTAAAGTAACTCCATCGACTATTGTAAATGCAATGATTGAGGCTCGTAAAGCAGGTTTGACCGATATTACTCGTGATGACCTTGAGGCTCACTATCTTGCTGGCGGACACGTTGTTCGTGTTGTTCATGCTTTGGTATCTGCTGCTAAAGCAAATATCGAACTATCATTCAAAACTGCTACAGCGATTGACCTTGCTGGTCGTGATGTGTTTGAAGCAGTTCAAATGTCGGTTAACCCTAAAGTGATTGATTCGCCAGTGGTTTCTTCTGTTGCTAAAGATGGTATTCAGCTTTTGGCAAAAGCGCGTGTAACAGTGCGTGCAAATATTCGCCAACTTGTGGGTGGTGCTGGTGAAGATACAATTCTTGCTCGTGTTGGCGAGGGTATAGTTTCTTCTATTGGTAGTTGCGAAACACACAAACAAGTGTTGGAAAATCCAGATTCTATCTCTAAACTTGTATTGAGTAAAGGTTTGGATGCTGGAACTGCATTTGAAATTTTGTCAATTGATATTGCCGACGTTGACGTAGGTAAAAATATTGGTGCTGCTCTTCAAATTGATCAGGCTGAGGCTGATAAAAATATTGCTCAAGCACGTGCAGAAGAGCGTCGTGCGATGGCAATTGCTCTTGAACAAGAGATGAAAGCAAAAGCACAAGAGGCAAAAGCATTGGTTATTGAAGCTGAAGCAGAGGTGCCACGAGCTATGGCTGAGGCATTCCGTAATGGTAATCTTGGTATTATGGATTACTATCGAATGAAAAATATTGAGGCTGATACTCAAATGCGTGATGCGATTGCTAAGCCACAGACTAAAGCTCCTGCTGTTAAGAAATAATTAAATTTTTGTTATAGAGACGCAAATTTTTGCGTCTCTTTTTTTGATTTATATGTTAAAAATATATAAAAACATAAAAAAAGTTTGTAGAACAAAATAAAAGTTGTAACTTTAGGGCAAAATTTTAATAATGCACAATGTACAATTCTTAATACACAATTGTTTTATTTTGACTGTAGAGAATAATTGTGAATTATGAATTGGTAAGGAAAAATAAATATGGCGAGTCGGGTCTTGTTGCTCGTTGCTCGTTACTAATAATCTAATACAATGAATTATTTGAGATTTGACAGGCTATTGATGACTAATCTCGAGAAGTCGTTGGACAAAGAGATGTTGCGCACGAATCGTGCAGGAGCCTATTCGAGTGGTACTATCGTAGATTGTAATACGCGAAAGTATCATGGATTGTTGGTTGTTCCAGTAGAAAATCTTGGGGGCAACCATGTTTTGTTGTCTTCGTGTGATGAGACATTGATTCAGCATGGGGCAGAGTTTAATATAGGTTTGCATAAGTATGCGGGAGATTATTATAGTCCTCGTGGACATAAATATATTCGCGAGTTCCGTATGGGGTCTGTTGCAACCACTATTTATCGTATAGGTGGTGTGATTTTGCAAAAAGAACGTATATTGGTGGCTAATGAGAATCGCGTATTAGTGGCTTATACACTGCTTGATGCTCATTCTGCTACGACTTTGCGTTTGCGTCCATTCCTTGCATTCCGTAGTGTGAATAAATTGACTGAAAAAAATAGTGTTGCTCGAACAGGTTATGAAGAGGTTGACAATGGCGTCTCTTTCTGCATGTATGAAGGGTATCCTAATCTTGTGATGCAAACTAATAAACAAATGCAGTGGGTGTCGGAGCCTAATTGGTATGATGGAATAGAGTATTCTAAAGAGGCTGAACGTGGTTACGCATTTAAAGAAGATTTGTTTGTGCCTGGATATTTCGAGCTTTCGATAAAGAAAGGCGAAACTGTGGTGTTTTCAGCTGGAACAGAGGTTATCTCGTCTCGTCGTTTGAAACGTTTATTTGAAGATGAAAAAGAAGCTCGATTAGAGCGTACTGATTTTATTTCTTGTTTGAAAACTTCAGCATATCAATTCTATAATAAATTGTCGGATGGAGCATATTTGTTAGCCGGTTATCCATGGTTTAATTATCGTGCTCGCGATCAATTTATTTCATTGCCAGGAGCAACTTTGTATGCTGACGATGATAAGTTTTTCGATGAAGTGATGGATAAGGCAGTTGTGGCTTTGCGAGAATTTATGAATAATGAGCCAGCTACTACTCGTTTGACTGAGGTTGATTCGCCTGACGTTCTTTTGTGGGCTGTTTGGACAATTCAACAATATGCAATTAAAAAAGGAGTTGATGTGGCGGCTGACAAGTATGGTCAATTGGTGTTTGATATAGTCAATTATATTCGCCGTCAGCAACATCCTAATGTATCTGTACATGACAATGGTTTGCTTTATGTTAATGGTACAGAGAAACCTGCAACTTGGATGAATGCTGTTGAAAATGGTTGGCCTATTACTCCACGTACGGGCTATGTGGTAGAAATCAATGCTTTATGGTATAATGCATTGAAGTTTGCAGCCGAGTTGGCTACTGCATTGAAAGTTGATAATCAAGCTGATTTATTTGATTATCAGGCTGGTATATCAGGACAATCGTTGGTTAATAAATTTTGGAATGGCACATACCTCTATGATTATGTAGATGGTGATTATTGCAATAAAGAGGTGCGTCCTAATATGTTGTTTGCTGTGTCGTTGCCATATTCGGCATTAGACCGTAAACAACAAAAGTCGGTAGTAGATATTGTTACACGTGAGTTGTTGACTATTAAAGGTTTGCGTAGCTTAAGTCCAAAGAGTGGCATGTATCGTCCTGAATATATCGGAGGTGAATTAGAACGTGATCGTAACTATCATAATGGACCTATTTGGCCATGGACAACAGCATCATTCGTAGAGGCTTATCTTAAAGTTTATAAAATGAGTGGAGTCTCGTTTGTTATGCGTATCATGGCAGGTTTTGAACCTGAGATGAAAGACTTGACATTGGGAACATTGTCGGAATTGTATGATGGCAATCCTCCTTTCCGTGGTCATGGCGCAATGAGTTTTGCTATGTCGGTGGCAGAAGTGTTACGTGCTGCTTCTATAGTGCATACAGCTCAATGTGAGATGCTTAATGCTCGATAAAAGTAAAGAGAATATTTATTAACCTTAAAATATAAACATTCACAATATATAATTACGAATTATGAATTATGAATTGTGAATTGTGAATTGATAAAATGAAAGCATTGATGTTTGGGTGGGAATTCCCACCGCATATTTTGGGTGGATTGGGTACTGCGAGTTTTGGCCTTACTCGTGGTATGAGCATGCAGCCCGATATGGATATTACTTTTGTAATACCAAAACCATGGGGCGATGAAGATCAATCTTTTCTCCGTATTATTGGTGCCAATACGGTTCCTGTAGTTTGGCGTGAAGTAGATTGGGATTTTGTTAATAATCGTATAGGTTCGTTTTTACACCCTGATACATATTATCATTTTCGTAATGGTATAAAATATAACTTTAATCGTATTGGAACCAACGATTTAGGTTGTATCAATTTTTCTGGTCGTTATCCTGATAATCTTCTTGAAGAGATTGGTAATTATGAAGCAGTGGCAAGTGTGTTGGCTCATTCGTTGGATTTTGATATAATTCACTCGCACGACTGGTTGACATATCCTGCTGGTATATTTGCTAAACGCATTAGCGGTAAACCAATGGTTATTCACGTGCATGCTACTGATTACGACCGTAGTCGTGGCAATGTAAACCCAGATGTGTATCGTATTGAGAAGGAGGGTATGGATGCAGCCGACCATATTATCACCGTTTCTAACCTTACTCGTAATACTGTTATTGAAAAATATCATCAAGACCCAGCTAAGGTTACAACTGTTCATAATGCTGTTGAACCACTTGATTTTGTCGATGAATTACACAAATCAGAGCGTAAAGATAAGGTGATTACTTTCTTGGGACGTATCACAATGCAAAAAGGTCCTGAATATTTCGTTGAGGTAGCTGCTCGTGTGTTGGCATCAACTGATGGTGTTCGTTTTGTTATGGCAGGTAGTGGCGATATGATGGATAAAATGGTGCGTCTTGCGGCGAAAAAAGGTATTGCCGATAAATTCCATTTCACAGGTTTCTTAAAAGGTCGTAATGTGTATGAAATGTTGGCAGAGAGTGATGTTTATATGATGCCGTCAGTATCAGAACCATTTGGTATTTCTCCGCTCGAAGCTATGCAATGTGGTACACCAAGTATCATTTCAAAACAATCGGGTTGTGCCGAAATTCTTGACCACGCAATTAAGACTGACTATTGGGATATTGACGCAATGGCAGATTATATCCATGCTATTGTGAAATACCCAGCTATGTACAAATCATTGCGCGAAAACGGATTAGCTGAAATTGATAAAATCCGTTGGGAATATGCAGGTCAGAAAGTTCGTGCAATTTACGATAAAGTACTTGGACTTAAATAATGCATAATGTACAATGCAAAATAGTTTGAATAAAATAATATAATATACATACAATCATAATTCATTAGCGAAATTTACATAAATTAATATAATTAGAGAGGTATTAATTGTGCATTTTGCATTGTGAATTGTGAATTTACTAAAATTCTAATATATGAAAACAATAAATCTCTGTTTCCGTGTTCATCAAAGATACAATCTTAAACGTTATCGTTTCTTTGAAATAGGTAATGACCATTACTATTACGATGATTATGCTAACGAGTCGGCTATGGCAACAGCTGTTGACCAATCGTACCTTGAGGCAAATCGTATGTTACTTGAAATGATTAAGAGTTCAAACGGACGTTTCCGTGTTTCGTTCTCTATTTCAGGTCTTGCTCTTGAGCAATTTGAACAATATGCTCCAGAAGTAATCGAGAGTTTCCAAGAATTGGCTAAAACTGGTAGTGTAGAATTCCTTGCAACTCCTTACGGACACTCGCTCGCAGCGTTGTATAACGATGATGAGTTTGAAATGCAAGTGAAAATGCAAGCCGATAAAATCCAAGAACTCTTTGGTAAACGTCCTACTGTGTTTGCTAACTCAGCACTTCTCTTTAGTGACGAAATAGCCGACAAAGTTTATCGTATGGGCTATAAAACCATTATTATTGAAGATGCTAAACACGTTATGGGCTGGAAGAGTGCGCATTATGTTTATTCAAGCATCGCTAATCCTAAAGCAAAATTGCTCGTACGTGATAGCAAATTGAGCGATGATATCAACTATCGTTTCTCACAATGGGGATGGTGCGAATATCCACTTACTGCTGAAAAATTTATTGATTGGGTAAATAGTTCTCCTGCCGAAGAAGAGGTATTTAATATCTTTTTGGGTTATGAGGCATTGGGTCAATTAAATACAAAACAATCGGGTATTTTTGAGTTTTTCAAAGCATTACCTTATCATGCAATAGAGAAAGGTATTACATTCTCAACTCCAAGTAAAACTGTCGAGACATTTAAGCCAGTTGACACACTCTCGGCTCTTTATCCAATGTCGTGGACCGATGAGGAAAAAGACATAAGTGCTTGGTGTGGTAACGACCTTCAAAACGAGGCATTAAATAAACTTTATAATTTGGCTGAGCGTGTACATTTGTGCAGTGATCCATTGTTGAAAGTAGATTGGTTGCGTTTGCAAGATACAGCAAACTTCTTCTTTATGACAACAAAACACTATTCAAATGGTGTGATTTTGGTTCAAAATATACCTTACGAATCGCCATACGAAGCATTTATGAATTATATGAATGTACTTAGCGATTTCATTGAACGTGTGAATGCACAATATCCAACAAGCATCGAAAACGAAGAATTGAACGCCTTGTTGAAGACAATTTACAATCAAGGACAAGAAATTGAAGAGTTAAAAGCTAAAATCAAAAAGGCTAAAAAATGATGTTTTGCAACTAAAAATACTGAAAACTCGAAAAAATCGCCTCTTTTAAGAGGCGATTTTTATGTAATATGGGGTGGATTTGATGCCTTTTGTGCATAATTTTATAGTTTTTTGTAAAAATTTTAAGTTTTTAAGTTGTTGATAATTAAGGTATAATTTATATAAATAAAAATATTTTGAAAAAATTCTGTAGAAATGCTTGCTAATTTGTAGAAAAGTTGTACCTTTGCATTCGGTAAGTCCTACACGACCAGCTCCCTTTGAACTCCCCCAGGACTTGACCGTAGCAAGGGTAGGAGGTTGTAGCGGTGCGATGTAGGTAGCTTACCTTTCCAACATAAATTTTGCCTCTTTAGCTCAGTTGGCCAGAGCACGTGATTTGTAATCTCGGGGTCGTTGGTTCGAATCCGACAAGAGGCTCAAAAAAGAGTGATAAACTTAATAAGTTTGTCACTCTTTTTTTTATCTGTTTTAGTTTGTAGTACGAAAAAAAATTATTACCTTTGTAAAATTTATTATACATTGGTAAAATGGGTGCAGATATGAATCGTCATGCTATGAATTATGGCGCAGTAATGGGGCTATTGTTTTCGCTTAACTTCCTTGTTACTACGGTAAAGAGTATTGCGTTTTTGCAATATTTGTTTATTGTTGTTATTATTTATTGTGCTTATCGTTTCGTGGTGCATTGTCGCGAAAATGTTATGGATGGAGTTATTTCGTATGGCTCCGCTTTATGGTATAATATGCAGTTGTTTATGTACGGTGCTATGATATCTGCGATGGTTCGTTATGTTTTTTATGCGTACATTAAACCTGATTTCTTGCAAAATCAGTTGAACGAGACTATTATGGCTTTGCAGGGTACACCGATGGCTGATGTGATAAGTGGCGAAGTGTATCAGCAAACAGTAGAGATGATGACCCCTCTTAATATGGCATTACAAGCTATTTGGTTGAATTTGATGTTGGGTCTTTTGTTGGGTTTGATTTTGGCTGCAATTGTAAAACGCAGAGAAAACCCTTTTGCTGATAAGATTGAAGAATAGTTTTTTTTTGACAGAAAAGCAAAAGAATATAAAGCCTTTTTTCGTCTTATTGTTTTTTATATAAAAAGAATAATTCTCAATTTTTAACTTTCAATTCTCAATTCTTAATTCTCAATTCTAATTATGGATATTTCAGTAATTGTGCCTCTCTATAATGAGGCAGAGTCGTTGCCTGAGCTATATGCTTGGATTCAACGAGTGATGAATGAAAATAAATTTACTTACGAAGTTATATTTGTAAATGATGGTAGCACCGACAATTCGTGGAAAGTCATTCAAGATTTAAAAGCGAAATCTGCGAATGTACGAGCAATTCGTTTCCGTCGTAATTATGGTAAATCGCCAGCATTGTTCTGTGGTTTCGAACGTGCTGAAGGCGAGGTGGTTATTACGATGGATGCCGATTTACAAGACTCACCCGACGAAATACCAGAATTGTATCGTATGGTAATGGAAGATGGCTATGATCTTGTATCTGGTTGGAAACAAAAACGATATGATAATACATTTACAAAAAACATCCCTTCTAAGATTTATAATGCCACAGCACGTAAGGTAACTGGGCTTAAATTGCACGATATGAATTGTGGCTTGAAGGCATATCGTAAAGAGGTTATTAAGAATATTGAGGTATATGGAGAAATGCACCGCTATATCCCTTATTTGGCAAAAAATGCAGGTTATACTAATATTGGCGAGAAAGTAGTTATCCATCGTAAACGTCAATATGGTGTTTCTAAATTTGGTTTAGAGCGTTTCGTGAATGGTTATCTCGATCTTTTCTCTCTCTATTTCCTTGATAAATTTGGTAAACAACCAATGCACTTTTTTGGTTTGTGGGGTAGTGTAATGTTTTTGATTGGTTTTGTGGCGGTTGTTGCAGTTGGAGCAATGAAGTTGATTGCTTTGTCGAAAGGTGTACCTGCTCCGTTGGTAACTGATACTCCATATTTTTATATTGCTCTTACAATGATGTTGTTAGGTACGCAGATGTTCCTTTCTGGATTTGTGGGCGAATTGGTTAGTCGTTCTAATGCCGAACGTAATAAATATCATATTGCTGAAGAGATATAGATAGATACGAGATGTGAGACACGAGATGTGAGACACGAGATGTGAGACACGAGACGCGAGATGTGAGATGTGAGACACGAGATGTGAGATACGAGATGTGAGATAAGTGTAGCGTATCGAATCTAAGAATCTAAAATATAAAAAAATATGAATTTTGAAATATTAATAGCATTTTTACTTGCAGGAGTAATTGTTTTTGGTGGTGTTTATATGTTGATGAATCGTTTCTTTAAACAAGAATCGGAGCGTCGTGCGTATGAATGGCGCAAGCAAAATAATGATGTTGTTTTGCCGATACGGTTGAGAGCGTATGAGCGTATAGTATTGTTTTTGTCGCGTATTGAGCCAAAATCTTTATTGTTGCGTTTTGAGTTTACGGGGATGACTGTTTTGCAACTACAACAAATGTTGTTGCAAGCTGTGCGCGATGAGTATGACCATAATGTTTCTCAACAGATATATATTAGTCGTGAGGCTTGGGCTTTGGTGGTTAATGCTCGTGAAAGTTTAACTCAATTGATAAATACATGTGCTTCGCAATTGAGTGCTCAAGCCGATGCAATGGAGTTGGCTAATTTGATATTAGCAGCGTATGCATCTAATGCTAAATCACCAATAGATTTAGCAATTGATTATATTAAAAATGAAATGAAGCAATATTAGTTTTGACACGAGATATTAGACACGAAATATGAGATTTAGGTGGATACCATATATTAAGCGCTTTTTTTTATCAATATTTTTGTTGGTATGTTTAGTGTCTTGTAGTTCGGATGATAACTGTATGCAGGATTTGAAATTTTCAATGAAAGCAGAGATATATCGTATGGTGTTTGATACATCAATTGAGCAATTTGTGCCAGAAAAGTATTCAATTCCTGTTTCCTTGTGTGGAGAGGGTAGAGATTCATTATTATACGATTCAACTACAACTTCTACATTAAATATTCCACTTCAAAAACTTGATACTATTTCATCTTTTGTGTTGACAACTACTATTCAAGTTGATACCAATTATGTAACTACAATAGATACAATTGATTTTTATCATACTAATGAGCAAGAGTTTATTTCGCTTGAATGTGGTTGTATCGTGACAAATAGTCTTGTTGGTGTCGCACAAACTACTAATCGAATAGATTCTGTGGTTATTGTTTCTCCAGAAGTAAATCTGCAATCGGGAAATAATATTAAAATATATTTGAGTCAGAGATAGAAGTTAGAAATTGAAAAAAACATTATTTATATTAATTTTGCATTGTGTGTTGAGCATTGGGAATTGTTTGAATGCTCAATTTTCAGGCATGGGTGGGACGTCTAATTCTTCATCATCTACAGATGAAGAACGTCCTCCTAAACCTAAAGTTAAGCAATTTCGAGGAGATGTATTTCGTGGTTTATCTATTCATGCCGATATAGGTTCTCCTATTATATCTTTGCTTGGTGGCAATACTCGTAGTTATGAGTTACAGGTAGATGTCAATCTTTATCGTCGTATATTTCCTATTTTTGAAGTTGGGTATGCTACTGCCGAAAAGGAGTTGATATCTCAAATAAATTATAATACAAGAGCTCCTTTTTTTCGTGTAGGGGTGAATTATGGATTATTGAAGCCCTTTAAAGACGATGAAACTTCTCGTAATGTCAAGTCATATCCTTTTGTTGGTGTGCGGTATGCTTTTTCGCCGATGTGGTATAATTTAGAGAATATTGTTCTTGACGATGAATATTGGGGAACATCAGAAGTTTTGAGTTTTAATAATCAATTTGCTTATTCAGGTTGGATTGAGGTTGTCGGAGGTGTGAGAGTTGATTTATTTAAGGGATTGACAATGGGGTGGTCGGTGCGTTTAAAGACTTTGTTACACACAACTGCACCTGATAAGTCACATGTTTGGTATGTACTAGGATATGGTAAGTCGTCGGGAATGGGTTTTATGTTTAATTATACGATAGGTTATACTTTTTATTCAGGAAAAGATACAAAAGAAACAAAATGAAAAAGGCGTTGTTTATATTGATTGTGCATTGTGCATTGTGCATTGTACATTGTTTGAGTGCGCAAAACAAGCATGAAATGCGTGCCGCATGGGTGGCAACTGTGGCTAATATCGATTGGCCTAAACGAGGTTGTTTTGATACCGATTCTCAAAAAATGCAGATGATTGAAATTCTCGATAGTCTCGAATCATTGAATTTCAATGCTATTGTTTTTCAAATACGTCCAACTGCCGATGCCTTGTATCAATCTGATTTAGAGCCTTGGTCTTTGTTTTTAACAGGCAAACAAGGTGTTGCTCCTGAACCTTTTTATGACCCATTAGAATTTACTATCGCAGAGGCACATAAGCGCCATATTGAGGTGCATGTCTGGTTAAACCCTTATCGTGTTCTCAATGTAGATAATTTGAAATTATTGTCATATAATCATTTGTATTATCGTAAGCCTGAATTGTTTGTAAAATATGGCAAACAATATTATTTCAATCCTGGACTTGACGAAACTCGTCAATTTTTGAATAAAGTAGTTGCAGATATTGTTACTCGTTACGATGTTGACGCCTTGCATTTCGACGATTATTTTTATCCTTATCGTGTGCCAGGCGAGGAGTTTCCTGATGAATTTACATTCAAATGTTTCCCTCGTGGTTTTGTGAATAAAGACGATTGGCGTCGAAATAATGTAAATCTTATTATTCAAGAACTTAATGCTACAATTAAATCTATAAAACCTTGGGTCGAGTTTGGTATTAGTCCATTTGGTGTTTGGCGCAATGCCGACCAGGATATTAATGGTAGTGCAACTCAAGCTGGTTGTACCAATTTCGATGATCTTTATGCCGATGTGCGTCTTTGGTTGCGTGAAGGTTGGATTGATTATGTCGTGCCTCAACTATATTGGGAAATAGGTAAAGAAGTTGCAGATTATGAGGTGCTTGTTGATTGGTGGAGTAAGAATAGTTTTGGTCGTAATCTTTATATAGGTCTTTCTGCTTCAACTTTGGGTCATGGAAAAGCTGAGGCTTGGAAACGTCCAAACGAACTTTGTCGTCAATTGGCTATGAATGAAAAACATCCCGAAACAAGCGGTGCTGTTTTCTTCTCATGTAAAGGTTTGTTGCGTAATGCACAAGGACTTTGTGATAGTCTTCAACAGACTTACTATAAATATCCTGCACTTAATCCCGAAAATAAAAATTTAAAAGGTAATGCATCAGCTGCACCACGCAATCTTCGTATTGAAGATGGTAAATTACGTTGGGATGCTGTTATCGATGAAGGTGGCTATCAAGTAGCTTATTACGTAGTTTATATGTTTGATGCAACTATAGGTGAAGTTGATTTGGATGAGCCTTCAAATATATTGATGAAAACAAACGCAACCGAAATTGATTTGTCACAAATAGATAATGAAGGATTAAAACGAGTAACTTTTGTTGTTACCACAGTAAATCGTTTCCGCCAAGAAAGTGCTGTAGTTGATAAAGTTACTTATATGTATTGATTGAGTACTATTTGTCTTACGTTTTACGACTTATTACTTACGACTAAATAATATGAAATTTCTTGCAATCATACCAGCACGTTATGCTTCAACACGTTTCCCTGCTAAACCTTTAGCTATGTTAGGTGGTAAATCTGTTATTCAGCATGTTTATGAACGAGTGTCAAGCATATTAGAGGCTGTTGTAGCGACAGATGATAAACGTATTTATGATGTAGTTGAAGCCTTTGGAGGTAAGGTGGTAATGACATCTACCGAGCATCGCACTGGTACAGATCGTTGTCTTGAAGCATATAACAACTATGGTGTCGAAGCCGACGTAGTAATCAACGTGCAAGGCGACGAACCTTTTATTGCCGAAGAACAGATACGTGGTTTGATGCAATGTTTCGACAACGAACAAACCGATATTGCAACTCTAATTAAGCCATTCCCTGCCAATGCAACATTTGAGGTATTATCAAACCCAAATACCCCCAAAGTTATAACCAATCCGCAAGGTCAGGCCCTATATTTTTCTCGTAGTGTAATACCATATTTGCGTGGTCAAAATGAAAATGAATGGGCGTCATTGCGTACATATTATAAACATATAGGTATTTATGCCTATCGAGTGGAGGTCTTAAAACAAATAACACAAATGTCGCAAACTCCACTCGAATTAGCCGAATCACTCGAACAACTTCGTTGGCTCGAAAATAATCTAACAATTCAAACTGCCGTAACAAATATAGAAACAATCGGTATTGATACACCAGAAGATTTAGTTAAAGCCGAGCAATATTTGCAGCAAAAACACAAATAAAATACCAACTCACATTGTGTATTATTTAGCCTAACCCTCAAGCAAGGTGCAAGCAAGAAAACCGTCACCAATCAATATACACTTTCATTGTGTGTTCATCGTAAAAAACAAATTTAAAAAAATAAATAATATACCAGTTATGAAATTCAAACGCATCCTTCTCAAACTTAGCGGCGAATCGCTAATGGGAAACAAACAACACGGAATCGATGACCAACGTTTATCAGAGTATGCCGAACAAATTGCCGAAATCACACGTATGGGCATACAAGTAGGTATCGTAATAGGTGGCGGAAATATTTTCCGTGGATTAAGCGGAGCAGGCCGTGGTTTCGACCGTATTAAAGGCGACCAAATGGGCATGTTGGCAACAGTTATCAACTCTCTTGCCCTCAGTTCAGCTCTTGAAACAAAAGGTGTTAAAGCACGTGTTCTTACTGCTGTGCGTATGGAGCCAATCGGCGAATTTTATACTCGCGACAAAGCAGTTGAAGCTCTTGAACGTGGCGAAGTAGCAATCTTCTCTGCTGGTACAGGCAACCCATATTTCACAACTGACACAGGCTCATCACTCCGTGGTATCGAAATAAAAGCCGACGTAATGCTCAAAGGCACACGCGTTGACGGTATCTATACTGCCGACCCAGAAAAAGACCCAACAGCCACTAAATTTGACGAAATCACATACGATGAAATCTATAATCGTGGTCTTAAAGTAATGGATCTTACAGCAACAACAATGTGTAAAGAAAACAACCTTCCAATCATCGTATTCGATATGGATACAGTAGGTAACCTCGTCAAAGTTGTCTCAGGCGAAAAAATCGGAACTTACGTACATAACTAAAATATTTAAAGTATAATTATAAAAAAGGCGTATAAATCATTTGAATTATACGCCTTTTTTTATTGTGGTAATATTTTAATCAGGAAGGATAAGAAGTGCATCGCCATAGAAACCGAAACGATAGCCTTCTTTGAGAGCAATATCATAAGCATTCATTACTTGTTCGTAACCACCAAACGAAGCTTGATTCATAAGCATCATGCTATATGGCAATTGGAAGTTTGAGATTAAGCAATTAGCTGTTGTGAATTGATAAGGAGGGAAAATAAAACGATTTGTCCAACCTTCGAAAGGTTTGATTTCGCCATTGGCTGTTGATGCTGTTTCGAGAGCACGGAGGGTGGTTGTTCCTACTGCACAAATTTTGCTTTCGCGGGCAGAAGCGGCATTAAATATTTTACTTGCTTCTTCTGTTACTTCCATTTGTTCAGAGTCAGCTTTGTGTTTTGTAAGGTCTTCTACATCTATTTCACGGAACATACCAAGTGAGGCATGGAGTGTAACGTAAGCAAATTCAGCACCACGAATTTCAAGTCGTTTCATGAGTTCGCGTGAGAAGTTTGCTCCTGCCGCAGGTGCCACTACGGCTCCTTCGTTTTTTGCAAAGATACATTGGAAGCGTTCGGCATCGTCAGCTTCAGGTGCACGTTTAATGTGAGCAGGAAGTGGTGTATTTCCGAGTGCAAATAAGTCACGTTTGAATTCTTCGTGTGTACCATCGTAAAGGAAACGCACTGTACGTCCACGAGAAGTGGTATTATCAATAACCTCTGCAACCATTGAATTGTCAGCTCCGAAATATAATTTATTGCCAACACGAATTTTACGAGCTGGTTCAACAAGCACATCCCATAAACGATATTGTTGGTTCAATTCGCGTAGCAAAAATACCTCGATAAGAGCATTAGTTTTCTCTTTGTTGCCATGCATGAGTGCTGGGAAAACTTGTGTATCGTTAAATACAAAAAGGTCTTTGTCGTCAAAATACTCAATGAGTTCTTTGAATATTTTGTGCTCTATGCGATTTGATTTTGCATGAAGCACCATGAGGCGACATTCATCGCGGTGAGCATCAAAACCTTCTACTCGTTTAACAATATTACCTTCGGCATCACGTTCGTAAGCGCAAGGATATTGTGCTATTTGCTCTTCTGGTAGTTTGAATTTGAATTGTGATAATTTCATATTATAGATATTTAGTAGCGAGTAGCGAGTAACGAGACTTTTTTGTACTCGGCTTTCGCCTCGTTAGTATTTATAGATATTTAGTAGCGAGTAGCGAGTAGCGAGATTTTTTTGTACTCGGCTTTCGCCTCGTTATTGTTATTAGATATTTTTCGTTTCACTCAAGATTTTCAATTCTCTACTTTTAACTTTCAATTTTCAATTTTCAACTTTCATGTACGTCTTGTTTTATAATGCCGTTTTCGATGCAAGCAATAAAGTCCTCAACTTCCATACAGTCGTCAAGACGAATGTCTCCTACTTGGGTTCGTTGCAATGCAATGAGGTGTGCTCCTGATAGCATTGCCTCGCCAATATCACGAGCTAATGCTCTAATGTAGGTACCCTTACTACAAACAACTCGAATAGTGAGTTGCATATTCTCTTCGTCAAATTTCAATACTTCAATTTCATCAATGACAAGTAGTTTTGGCTTGATTTCAACCTCTTGTCCCTTACGAGCATAGTCGAAAGCTCGTTTGCCATCAATTTTCACAGCTGAATATACAGGTGGCACTTGCCATATTTCGCCAACAAAACGTTTTATAGTTCTATCCACTCGTTCGCGAGTGATATGTTCGGTTGGGTATGTTTGGTCTATTGGATGTTCGAGGTCGAATGATGGAGTAGTAGCACCGAGTTGAAGTGTGGCAATGTATTCTTTTACGCCATATTGCAATTCTTCGATGCGTTTTGTGGCTTTACCTGTGCAGAGAACCATTACGCCCGTAGCTAATGGGTCGAGAGTTCCGGCATGTCCCACTTTTAACTTTTTCTGCCCAATAGTGCGACATAAAATGCGACGTACGCGATTAACTACATCGAATGAGGTCCAATGTAATGGTTTATTCAAATATAATATTTCTCCGTTGATAAAATCCATTTGAATCAATGCATAATTTACAATGCAAAATGCACAATTTTATTATAAAATTGAAAAGCCAATAGTGATAGCACCTACTATTGCGCAATATATAGCAAAATAGATGAGTTTGCCTTTTTTAACGAGGTTAATCATAAATTTGCAAGCAAGGCAACCTGATAGAAATGCAGCTAAAAATCCTATGGCTAACGGCATGAAACCAATTCCACCAATAAGAGTTGGATCTTGAATCATGTCGATAATGTTCAATAGCGTTTCGCCAAGAATAGGAATCAGTACCATAAGGAAAGAGAATTGAGCTACACTCTCTTTTTTATTTCCGAGAATGAGACCTGTTGCAATGGTAGTTCCAGAACGAGAGAGACCAGGTAACACTGCAATTGCTTGACCTAAACCAATTATGAACGCATCACGATAAGATATTGTTTCTTTTTGGCGAGGTTTAGCATAATATGCAAATGTAAGTAGAGTTGCTGTGAGTAACAAACAACATCCTACAATGAGCAGACCACTACCAAAAATAGCTTCAACTTCATCTTTGAAGAACATACCAATGATAAATACAGGTATCATTGAAAGGAATATTTTTGCGACATATGTCTTTTCGTCGTTCCATTCTTTAGTGAAGAATGTACCTTTGAATAATCCTTCAATCTCTTTCCAAAGTATTACTATTGTACTTAATACAGTAGCCGCGTGCACAGTTACTGTAAACAACAAATTATCTGCAGCCGATGTGTTAAGATTTAATAATTCTTGTCCGATGGTAAGGTGACCGCTACTGCTGACAGGTAAAAATTCGGTCAAACCTTGTACTAGTCCGAGTAATAAAGCTTCTAACCAATTCATAATAATGTTTAGTGATTAGTGTTTAATGTTTAGAGTTTAGAGTTGAGTGATTAGTGTTGAAGGCTCTTTAAATTATTAATCCTTAACAATATACTCTCAATTTTATCGCTAAAAGCTCAAAGACCTTCGGTTCTCAATTCTCAACTCTATACTATTTTTTCTTGTACATAATTGCTATAATCATTCCAAAGAATCCTGTCATACACACAATAGGAGCGAGTGTGATACGGCGGAAGCTGAATACATCGGGGTTAAATTCGTTTGTTGTAGAACTTCCTGCCATGAGTGCAAAGCCCACGATTATTAACAATACAGATATTGCAATAAGAATGTAATTGATTTTTGTAAAAGCAAAATTTTTCATAATTAGATAAAATATAATTGTTCTGTGCGCATGCGTAGGTAGCGATTAACGGCTGCTACGGTTGCTATGTAGTTTATTATTAAGCTAACAAAGAATATAACTACTACTACAGGAGTAATAATTTCTAATTGGTAGAGATTTATTGCTACACCTATTTGAGTTTGAACCAAATAAATTGAACCTCCCAGCATAAGTAAAGCTAAGAATGTAGCAATAAAGGAGTTAATTATCGAACGACGCACAAATGGGCGACGGATAAAACTATTTTTTGCACCTACCAACTGCATAGTGTTTATTATAAATCGTTTTGAATATATTGATAGACGTATTGTGTTATTTATCAATACAATGGAGATGAACAACATAACTAATGCTATGAGAGATAAAATCAACGATAGTTTATTGATATTGTTGTTCAATAGTTCAATCATCTCTTTTTGATATGTAATATTTGTTATGCCATCGAATATTTGTAAACGTGGTAATATTACATTATTTATGCTGTCTGTGCTTGCATATTCCGATGTAAGAAAAACTTCAAGTGATGCGCTAAGTGGATTATATCCGAGAAATTCTGAAGGATCTTCGCCTATGGCGGCAATATGCTCTTTTAGAGCACTATCACGACTGATATATACCACCTGTTTTGTATATTCTGTGGCATTCAAATAGCGTTCAAGACGAGATAAGTCAGTTTCACTAATCGTATCATTTAGGATTATAGATAGTGATATATTTTCTTTGCTTTTGACAGTAAAATAGTGTGTTGTAAGGTATAGTGACACTATAAGTCCAATTACAAACAACACCAACGATATACTTACCGTTGATGTAAAATGCAAATTGAAGAAGGATTCCTTGTATTTTTTAGGTTTTTGATTTGACATAACTGCTTGAAAGTGTGTATTTAGCGCATTCTATAAAAAACTCTGCAAATATACTAAAAATAATTCATAATTCATAATTATTTCTTACTGATAATTATTTAGTCTCTCTATTTGTGTGTATTTGTGTGATTTGTGGGCAATTAAATTAAGAATCCGCATGGCATCCGTGTCATCCGTGCGTTTTGTGTGAGATAAATCAGTCAGTGAGAGACTTAATCCATATTATTTTGTGCATTGGTTTTGCCAACTGCGCGATGACGCATCCGATGGCATACGCCAATCGCCTCGTGGCGACAGACATACCGAACCCACTTTTGGTCCGTCAGGCATGCAACTACGCTTGAATTGTTGATTGAAGAATCTGCGACAGAATGTTCTGAGCCAATGATTTATTGTTGTATCGTCATATTTATCTGCAAATGTGCGTTGAGCAAGATATTCTATCTTTGCTGGCGAAAAACCACAACGCAATGTATAATAAAGGAAGAAATCATGCAACTCGTATGGGCCAACTAAATCTTCTGTTATTTGTGCGATATTGCCGTCTTCTGTTGCAGGCAATAGTTCTGGTGATACAGGAGTATCTATCACGTCAAGCAGATTTTCTCTCACAGCCTCTTCCATCTGGTTTTCGCTTGCATATTGCACCATATAGCGAATAAGAGTTTTTGGAATAGAAGCATTTACGGCATACATGCTCATGTGGTCGCCATTATATGTTGCCCATCCGAGAGCCAATTCCGAGAGGTCGCCTGTACCAATCACCAATCCGCCATGTTTGTTTGCTAAATCCATCAACAACTGTGTGCGTTCGCGTGCTTGTGTGTTTTCGTATGTTACATCGTGCACCTCTGGGTCGTGTCCCAAGTCGGCAAAGTGTTGCATACAAGCATCTTTAATGTTGATTTCTACGAATGTAGCACCAAGTTTTTTTATCATCTCTACGGCGTTGGTGTATGTGCGATTGGTTGTGCCAAAACCAGGCATCGTTACACCTATTATATTTGAGCGGTCAATGCTCAATTTGTCGCATGTTTTTGCACAAACTAGCAAAGCAAGAGTTGAATCCAATCCGCCGCTAATGCCTAATACCATAGTTTTCAATCCAGTATGGTGCAAGCGGGTTGCTAATCCCGATATTTGTATATTGAATATCTCTTCGCAATTCTCTTCCATCTTGTCGTATGATGGCACGAATGGGGCAGGCGAGAATTTACGTGATAATTCTGCAAGCACGATAGGACAATCTACTTCTATGTATCTTGCTTGTATTGTGCTATTTAGAGGAGAAATACCTTGTTTGAATGTGCTATTCTTTTGGCGGTCAACGGCAATACGTTCAACGTCGATATCGGCATAAACAATTTGACTCTCAGTGTTGAAGCGTTGACTTTTTGCCAAAATGGTACCATTTTCGGCTATTATACCATTGCCTGCATATACAAGGTCGGTCGATGATTCGCCAAAACCAGCCGAACTATATATGTATCCCGAAATTGTGCGAGCCGATTGTTGTTTGATTAGGTCAACAAGATAATTATGTTTGCCTATCAACTCGTTAGATGCCGAGAGGTTGAATATCAATTGTGCGCCTGATAGTGCAAGTATTGAACTTGGAGGTATCGGAGTCCAAAGGTCTTCGCATATTTCAATTCCGAAACTGAATTCTTCGGCTTGTAGTACAATATTTCGTCCAAAAGGTATATTTTTCTGACCTAAAAGATTCACTGTGTCGCGCATAGTGTCGGTTGACGACGCAAACCAGCGCATTTCGTAAAACTCGTTGTAGTTAGGCAAATAAGTCTTTGGCACAATAGCCAATATTTTGCCCTCGCGGATTACTATAGCGCAATTAAATAGTTGATTGTCAATGCGCAATGGTGCTCCTAATATGGTAGTCAAACGCACTTCGGTTTTCGTGTATTCAATCACATCACCGAGGGCTTCAAGTGCTTGGTCAAGTAGTAGTTGCGATTGGAATAAATCGGCACAAGTATAGCCCGTAACGCACAACTCAGGGAATACAATCACCGAAGCGCCATTTTCGTCAGCTTCCGACATTAGTTGTTCTATTTGCGATATATTCCATTCACAATCAGCTACTTTTACTTGAGGTACAGCCGATGCAACTTTAATAAAACCGAAATTTGTTTTCATATATTGATGTTATTTGAAATTTTAACAAAAGTACATATTTTATTGTTTTTGGGTCGATATTGATAATTAAGATTTTTTGAATTTAGTGGGGATAATACCTTTTTTAAGTACAAATTTTACTGTATAATGTATGGCGCTTGTTTATGATTTTGGGGTTGTACTTAGAAAACTAAATATCCAAAAGAACATGTCATTCCCCATTCCTCATTCCTCATTTCTCATTCCTCATTCCTCATTATTATATCACAGCACTAACAATCCCCGCAATTCCTAAAACAATCAACACAGCCCCTGTTATTTTATTCAATATCTCAAGTCCCTTCTCTTTGAATAATTTAGTACTTATCAAATTTACTAACATTGTTAGTGTCAACCACCAAAGCGTAGCTCCAACTAATATTGATGCCATACCCACGATAGTTTGAATTGGTGCGTCTGGGTTTACTATATTAAATCGTGCAAAAAGTCCAATAAAAAGGAATATAATCATCGGATTGCTGAAACAGAGTCCAAACGCAGTGATATAGTCGCTGAAGAGGTCGCCTTTCGAGTGTGGACGTTTTTTGTGTTCAAGTTGTTTTAATGGGTCTTTAGTGTATATGTGCAATCCAAATCCACCTATTATAATAGATCCAATCACTTGTATTACTAATTGATGAGCCTCGATAAATTCTATGATAAAGCCCATACTGAAGCCCACAAGCAAGGCATACACGAGGTCCGATGTCGTAGCCCCAAGTCCTGTAACTATGCCGTGTCCACGCCCACGAGTTACTGTGCGTTGTATGCACAACACCCCCAACGGTCCCACAGGCACCGACACACACAATCCTATCAATATTCCAGTTAATATCGTTGTTAGCATTTATTTTCTTTTATTTTATATTTGTTTTTAACATAAGTACATGTTTTATTTTTAGGACAAATATTTTTTTTGTTACTGAATAGTTTTAAAGGGTTAAAAGTATTTTTTTAAGTACATACATTGCGATTAATGAGTAATTTTTTAATTATTTATGATTTAGGGCATGTACTTGAAAATATTGTTGTCCTTGTAACTTGTAAAATATAAATTATAAATTTGTAAACCTAATAAATGAATTTGTACTTTTGTTAAAATTAAAAAATTAATATGATGAAATTAATTCAAACACCTTCTCATGGTCATCTGGGTGAAACCAATGTATTTCAGGGTCGCGATTGAACCACGTGAGTTGCTTTTTAGCATATCGACGCGAGTTTTGTTGTATCATCTGTATTGCAAAATCGCGAGTCCATACACCATCGAAATAATTAAACATCTCTTTGTAACCCACCGTGTTAAGTGCATTCAACTCTCGTTGTGGATACAAACCACGTGCCTCTTCTTCCAATCCTTCGTCAATCATCTGCAACACCCGGCGATTTATTCGGTCGTACAACTCCTCACGTTCGCGGTTAAGTCCTATCTTTACTATGTTGAACGGACGCTGTTTGGCTTGCCCAGTATGTAGTTCCGAAAACGGACGCCCAGTCTGTATGCACACCTCAAGAGCATGCATTATGCGTTTAGCATTAGCCAAATCCACACGAGTATAGTGCACAGGGTCAAGTAATTGTAGTTGCGCTCTCAACCCTTCAATACCCACCTCTTCGTATAAATCAATTACATCCTGTCGCACTTCGGGCAATATCGTAGGTATGTCATCAATCCCCTTGCATATAGCATCAATGTATAGCATCGAGCCACCAACGAGTAGGGCAGAGCCACAACGCTCAATCTCACTTTCAATGATTGGCAGAGCATCCAATTCATATTGCCCCGACGAGTAATGCTCTGTAATCGAGCGAGTACCTATGAAATAATGCTTCACACGGTCAAGTTCTGCTTGAGTAGGCGCAGCAGTACCAATCTTTGTTTCTCGATATATCTGTCGCGAGTCCGACGACACAATCGCGCACCCCAACTCTTCGGCAACACGCAGACTAATCTCCGTCTTACCAACCCCCGTCGGCCCCAATATGACAAATAAAGTATTATTCATAGTTGAAATTTGAAATTTGAAATTTGAAAGTTAATGCCGAACCAACGGTCTTGAGCCGAATGGCGAAAAATGGCAACTTTCACATTTCACATTTCAACTTTAAAATTTAATAGAGGTCTTCTGGTCCCATATCCATAAATCCTTCGGCATCTAATTCGTCCATGTCGAAGTCTTCATCGCCATAGAAATCTTCACCAGAGAAGCCCACTGACGAGGTAGGATTTGTTAAAAACTCGTCTTCTGCTGTCAATTGTTTTGGAGCTGTACCTTGTGCCAATGTGCAACGTGGTTTATCCAATTCGCCTGGGAGCACCTCTTTCAATTCAATGAAGAACGAACGTTCAGAGAGAATGTCGAACATAAACAACATACGGTCGCCTTCATCTTGAACAAACTCGTCGATATATGTCTTATCCATTACATAAGAGTCTGTCTCTGAATTGGTATCCATCTCCATGAGAGTAATTTCCTCTTTCATTTCCCAGCCCTCAGCACAATTGAAAAACGATGTCAATTGGTCTTTGCTATATTTAACTGAGTCGAGAATAGCATTGTTGAATTCAAGAAATGTAGCATCCGAATTTATCTCAATTTCGCGATAAAAAAGATCTACTTCGTCTGAAAGAATTAAAAATTTGTAAATCATATTTTAGACTTTTTAGTAACGAGTAGCGGGTTGTGAGACTTTTATTCTCGCTTTATCTCGTCTTGTTATTTTATAATTGTTACTATAAATGCAAAGTTACAAAATTATTGTGAATAATTTATTATTTTTTTTGTTTTTTTTATTTGAGAAAAAAGTATTATCTTTGCGCATAATTTTAAAATGTATTTATTATGAAGAAAAAGTTATTTTTATTGTGGATGTTATCTCTGTTTTGTTTTGTTCAATTGTGGGCAGAAGCAGGGATATGGCATTCGAGTATTAATATTTCTGTTAATGGCGAATCGGTAGAGTATGGAATAACTAATAGTGACGCTTTTGTTGGAGATAGTGAATTTCCAATATGCTTTACAACTTCGGTTTCAGAGTTGAAAATTAATAGTGTAACTGTTGATGTATGGAAAGATAAAAAAGGTAATATTTGTGGAGGTGAGTATAATGTTACTGTAGTGGGTGCATCAAATTATGTGTTTGCTACACAAAAATTAAATATTACGTGGGAAAGTGAAGAAACAAGTGAATATGGTAGTTTAAATCAAGTTTGGAAAAATACAGAAGGAGCTATTATCGATGTTTCAACGTTATCTCCGGGTATATATACCTTAATTGTTGAAGGTAAGATGATTGGTAGTCTATCAAATAGTGATGATTGTGATGATGATTTTATTGATCAAACTATTTCATGTCAGTTTGTTATTGAGAATGAAGCATCAGAGGAGATATTGTTGACCTCAAGCATGGATGGTTTTGTAGCTCTTAGTGTTGTAGGTGAGCAAAATTGGTATTGGGATAATGATTATAAATTTGCAAAAATAAGTGGATATAAGAGCGGAATCAATTATGCCAATGAAGATTGGCTAATTTCTAAATCTTTTGATTTATCCGAAGTGAATAGTGCTACACTTTCGTTTACGCATATCATTAATTATGCTGTAGATATGCCATCAGAACAAACTCTTTGGATTTCTACTGATTATGTGCAAAATACAAACCCACAAAACGCTACATGGTCGCAATTGACCGGCTTTTCATATCCTAATGGAAGTTCGTGGAAAAAGGTTGAGTCGGGAGAAATTAATATTCCAAATAAATTTTTGAAAGAAAATGTCGTATTTGCTTTTAAATATACATCAACAACCTCTGGGGCTGCAACTTGGGAAGTTTATAATTTTAGATTAGCCACTTCTGGCGAAGTTAAAATTCCTATTTATGACGTAAAAGCAGTGGCAAATAATACGGCTTATGGTACAGTTTCTGGTAGTGGTAGCTATGAAGAAGGTTCTATTGTAACACTTACTGCAACTCCATTTGATGGTTATGAATTTATTAGTTGGAATGATGGCGTAACCGAAAATCCGCGTCAAATTACTGTAACAGAAAATGTTATTTATACTGCATATTTTGAGGAGATAGAGAAGAAACCTGCATGTCAAGATTATTATATGGATATTGAGGGTAAATTTGGGGCTACGTTGAAAACTGCATTGAATAATATTATAAAAAACCATACCGATGTGGGTTATGGTGGTTTGTGGCGGATTTATAAAGAGACTGATTATAAAGATGGCAAAGTATGGGATATGTATTCAACTTGCAATTGGACCTATTCTTCAGACCAATGTGGCGGTGGAGGTTATAGTGATGTGTGCGATTGTTATAATCGCGAACATACGATTCCACAATCGTGGTTTGATGAAAAAACTCCGATGAAGTCTGATGCTTTTCATGTCTATCCAACCGATGGTAAAGTTAATAGTATTCGCAGCAATTATCCTCATGGCGAAACAAATGCGTCGCCTATTGGAGGTAAAGCTCTTGGTAAAATCGGCAGTTCGTCAGTATCGGGTTATTCTGGTACAGTCTATGAGCCTGATGATGAATATAAAGGTGATATTGCACGTACTTATTTCTATTTCGTTACTTGCTACGAAGACAAACTATCAGGATTTGATAAAAATAATGTTCTCACTGGTGATACCTATCCTTCATTGACTTATTGGTTCTACAATCTTATGCTCGATTGGCATCGCGAAGACCCTGTGTCGAAAAAAGAGACCGACCGCAACGAAGCTGTCTATAAACATCAAAAAAATCGTAATCCATTTATTGATTATCCTGAATTAGCAGAGCATATTTGGGGCGATAAAAAATCATCAGCATTTTATTTCAATTCAACTGCAATCAAAGATATAGAATTTGTGAAATATGACGTATTTGTAGCCAATGGTCGTATTTCAATTTCTAATCTCAATGGCGAGCAAATCACATTGTTCGACCTATCAGGCAGAATGTTATATTCAACCGAAACCACAACTTCTACCTACGAACTCAATGTCTCACAAAAAGGCGTTTACCTTCTTCGTATCAACAGCTCTGTAACAAAAATAATTGTACAATAAACAATCTCATAAAACAATATAACTAAGAGATACATCTACATTAGGATGTGTCTCTTTTTTTTGTTGAGTATATTTATTTCTATTTTTGTGTTTAATAGAGATTCTTCTTTTTAAAATAATATTACATACCAGTAGAGACGTACGGCTCGTGCGTTCGCAAGGAGCAAAATAAAAGGAGCAGATTGGTTATCTGTACCTTTGCTGGTAGGTTTATAGTATATTTATAGTACGTTATAGGTAAGGTGATATTATTGAGAAATAATATCTATAAATAGAAATGATTCGCTTTAACAAATATTATATACCTAAAATATTGTGAATTTGAGAAGTTTTTTATATCTTTGCAAAGTTGTATATAGACACGAGATGTGAGATGCGAGATGCGAGATGTTGAGTGTTTGTGTGTAATGTAAACATTTGAAAAATAATAATTTAATAATAATAAACGAGCGAAGCGAGTAAGTCTCATATCTCGCTACTTGCTACTAAAAATCTAACAAATGAAAAAATTATTCCTTATTGCTATGACCGCTGTGTTATTTGCAAGTTGTGGTAAAAAACAAGAAGCCACAAATCTTTACACTCCAGATCCTGAAGGATTTGACTATGTAGTTGATGCTTTTGCTGATATGCAAATTATGCGCTACCGCGTTACTGGTATCGAAACTTTGAGTCTTAAACAACAAGAGTTGCTTTATTATCTATCGGAAGCAGCACTTTGTGGTCGCGATATTATTTGGGATCAAAATGGTAAAGACCACCTCCAAATCCGTCGTGTATTGGAAGCTGTTTATACTTCTGATGTTGATAAAACTACTGACGATTTCAAAGCTTTTGAAATTTATTTGAAACGTGCTTGGGTGTCTAATGGTATTCACCACCACTATTCTGGTGCTAAATTTGTGCCTGAATTCTCACAACCTTGGTTCGAAGAGGCATTTGGTGCTTTGGCTCCTGAGGCTCTTCCTCTCAAAGAGGGTCAATCGGCTGCTGAACTTCTTGCTATGATGAATGGTTATCTTTTCGACCCAACAGTGGCTCCTCTTCACAAAAATCAAGCTGCTGGCGTTGACTTGCTCGCTACTTCTTCTTCTAACTACTATCAAGGTGTGTCTCAAAAAGAGGCTGAAGATTTCTATAACGCAATGAAAGACCCTAACGACCCAGAACCAATTATGTTCGGTATGAACTCTAAATTGGTGAAAGGCGAAGATGGTGCGTTGTATGAAGATACTTACAAAATCGGTGGCCTTTATAGCGATGCTATGGAGAAAATCGTTTACTGGTTGGAAAAAGCTCTTACTGTAACTGAAACTCCTGAGCAACACGCTGCTTTGGAAAAAATGATTGAATTCTATCGCTCTGGCGACCTTAAAGATTTCGACGAATATGCTAAACTTTGGGTTAAAGATACTGAGTCGTTGATTGACTATGTATGTTGCTACACAGAAAGTTATGGTGACCCTCTTGGCTATAAAGCGTCTTGGGAAGCTTTGATTAACTTCAAATCGCTTGAAGCTACTGAACGTACAAAGAAAATCTCTGACAACGCTCAATGGTTCGAAGATAACTCTCCAATCGACAAAGAGTTCAAAAAAGAAGAATGTAAAGGCGTTACAGCTAAAGTTATTGTAGCTGCAATGTGTGGTGGCGACTGCTATCCAACTCCTCCTCTTGGTATCAACTTGCCTAACTCAAACTGGATTCGTGCCGTACATGGTTCAAAATCAGTAACTATCGACAATATCTCTGAAGGTCGTGCTGCTTCAACAAAAGGTAGCGGTTTCACTGAAGAATTTACTTGGGGACCAGAAGAGGTTGAATTGCTCAACAAATATAAATTGATGACAGACAACCTTCACACTGACCTTCACGAATGTCTTGGCCACGGTTCAGGTAAATTGGCTCCTGGCGTTGACCCTGATGCTCTTGGTGCATACGGTGCTGTTATCGAAGAAACTCGTGCTGACTTGTTCGGTCTTTACTATGTAGCTGACCAAAAAATGGTTGACCTCGGCATTCTTCCTAACATGGATGCTTACAAAGCTCAATATTATGCTTATATTCAAAATGGTTTGATGACTCAAACTACACGTATCAAACTTGGCGACAACATCGAACAAACACACATGCGTAATCGTCAATTAATCTCTAAATGGGTGATTGAAAAAGGTAATGGTGTAGTAGAATTGAAACAACGCGATGGCAAATATTTCGTAGTAGTTAATGATTACGAGGCTCTACGTGGTTTGTTTGGCGACTTGTTGCGCGAAATCCAACGCATCAAATCTACTGGCGACTTCGAAGCTGCTAAGGCTATGGTTGAAACATACGCTATCACTATCGACCCAGAACTTCACGCTCAAGTTCTTGAACGTTACGAAGCTCTTAACCTTTATCCTTACAATGGTTTCGTAAACCCTGTTTATACTGCTTCATTTGATGAAAATGGCAAATTTACAGGTCTTTCTATCGATTATACAGAAGATTACGCTGAACAACACCTCCGTTATTCACGCGATTACTCTTTCTTGAAATAATAATTTTGTAGACACGAGATAAAAGACACGAGATGTGAGACCCAAAAGTCTTGTGTCTCGTGTCTTACGTCTATTATCTCTAAACACTAATCTCTAAACACTAAACTTTATAAGAATGTTTTCAGGTATAGTAGAAGAACCTGCTGTTGTTACAGGTCTTCGTAAAGAAGAAGAAAATCTTCATATTACAATGCGTTGTTCGTTCACTAACGAACTCAAAATAGATCAATCTGTAGCTCATAATGGTGTGTGTCTCACGGTGGTAGATATCAAAGGTGATGAATATACTGTTACTGCAATAAAAGAGACCCTCGAACGTTCTAATCTTGGATTGCTTGAGGTCGGTTCGATGGTCAATGTTGAGCGTTCGATGTTGATGAACGGACGTCTTGATGGTCATATCGTGCAAGGTCACGTTGACCAAACAGCTCGTTGCACCGAAGTGCGCGAGGCTGAAGGTAGCCACTATTTCCATTTTGAATACGAAACAACAGAAGAGATGCGCCGTCGTGGTTATCTCACTGTAGATAAAGGTTCGGTTACTGTTAATGGTGTGTCGCTCACTGTTTGTACTCCAACTGACAATAGTTTCGAAGTGGCAATTATACCTTATACATTAGAGCATACAAATTTCTGCCAAATCAAAGTTGGTACAATCGTAAACCTCGAATTCGACATTATCGGTAAATACATTGCCAGAATTAATTCATAATGCATAATTCATAATGCATAATGAATGGATTTTATTAGTATAAATTGTTTAATGCCGGATGGTTAATTATGAATTATGAATTGTGAATTATGAATTGTGAAATAGACAAAGATTATTTACAAAAATACGAAGAGGAGTTGACTCAAAAACTTCTTCGTCAGGCGCACGATTTGCGTTGTGGGGCTGAGCAACTTTATCATACTGAGGATTTAGAGGAGATGTGGCACAAGATTGCTCCGCAATATATGGTGGATGCTGTGCCTGAAATTGCTCAATATCCGACTGTGGCTATTGCGTGGGCAGGCTATCTTGGCATGGGACTTGCTCATTTGTGGGATAAGGACTGGGAGGAGGTGCTTCGTCGCGAAGATGTATATGCTTCGTTGCGCGACCCTCGTGGTTTTGATGAGATGGACGAGTATATCATCGAAGGCGTGATAGGGTATTTGCTCGATAGCAAAACTGCTCAAGGTTTCGAAAACTTGATGCGTTCGCTTTCGCAAACCGCATTGGCTCAGATTCGTCACGAGGAGATTGAACCACAAAGCGAAATGGCATTCCACGTCTTTGCACGTACTACCAAAGTCATGTTCCGCATCGGCGCAAGTTGCGAACTCTATCGCCTTGGCTACAAATATGAAGTTAGATAACAGATTACAGATAACAGATAACAGATATGAACAATAGTGTTACGCATATAAAAACTAAGGCTTTTGCAGTTAGGATTATTAAATTTTATAAATATCTTACGCAGGATAAGAAAGAGTTTGTTCTTGCAAAACAAATTTTACGAAGTGGAACAAGTATAGGCGCAAATGTTCGTGAAAGTTATTCAGCTCAAAGTAACGCTGATTTTATTCATAAGCTACAAATAGCTTTGAAAGAAGCTGATGAAACAGCATATTGGCTTGAACTTTTTGTTGAAAGTGAAATAATAACAGAAGATATGTTTAATTCTTTGTCATCTGATTTAAAAGAAATATCTTCATTATTGGCAGCATCAATAAAAACGCTTAAACAAAAAAATAATTTATAAACTATTATCTGTACTCTGTACTCTATTATCTGTACTCTGTACTCTGTTATCTGTAATCTGTACTCTGTTATCTGTAATCTGTACTCTGTTATCTGTACTCTGTTATCTGTAATCTGTACTCTGTAATCTATTAAATTATGGAAATTTTTTTATTCATTCTTTCTGCGGTGTTGATTATTGTGGGGATTATTGGCGCAGTAGTGCCTGCGTTGCCAGGTCCGCCTTTGGCTTATGTGGGTTTGTTGTTGTTACAATTTACTGATAAAGTGCAATTTTCTACATCGTTTTTGGTGGTGTGGGGTATTGTTGTATTGGCGGTTGCAGTGCTTGATTACTATCTCCCTATTTGGACAACTAAGAAAGTTGGCGGTTCGAAAGCTGGTATTAATGGTAGTATAATAGGTATGATTGTGGGTATTATATTCACGCCTGTGGGTATGATACTTGGCACACTTCTTGGGGCTATTATTGGCGAAATGGTTGGCGGTGCTTCGGGCGATAAGGCTTTGAAGAGTGGATTGGCTACGTTTGTGGGCACTATGTTGAGTATTGGTATTAAGTTGATTGTATGTGTCTCTTTTTTGATATATTATATTATTGAATTGTTTTAACAGGGAGCAGGGAGTAGGGAATAAGGAACAAGGAACAGGGAACAAGGAATAGGGAATAAGGAATAGGGAATAAGGAACAGTGAATAAGGTGCAGGGAGAATGGAAGTAAGGTTTGATTTAAACTATTTGTGTGTTATATTGTCTAAAGAAGTATAAAGGAGGATATATTATGAAAAGAATAGTATTATCTATTTGTGTATTATCGCTTTGTGCAACACTTTTTGCTCAACGCTATGATTATGATGATATCTATTTTAATCCTAAAAAAGATATTAAACCAGTGGTTGTTGAGATGCCTAAAGTAGAGGATGAGAAACCTGCAAGTGTTGCGGAAGGGGCTTATTCTGAGGATGGTATGTCATATACTGCTCGTATCAATATGTTTCATCGTAATGATGGAGATACGGCACAAGATCGTTTAGCGCATATTGCTGATCCTAATTACACAACTAATGTGTTTGTATTGACTGACGGTCAATATGTTGTGGATGTAGATGGTAATAATATTGAGATTTCGGAGAACTATAATTATCCGTATATGGATTGGAGTAGTGCTTATTGGAATTATCCTTATTATTATGGACCATATTATTCTTCGAGTTATTATTGGAATCGTAGTTTGTATGGTTGGTATGGTAATTATGGTTGGTCAGTAGGGTATTACGACCCATATTTCTATGGTTTCTATAATCCATGGTACGACCCATTCTACACTCCATATTGGGGATATACAGGATGTTATTATGACCCATATTGGGGACATCATCATCACCACCATTGTTATCCTGATTATTATCCTAATTATGGCAGTGGTTCGCATCATCCAAAACCAGATTGGAGTAATTATAATAGGGGCGATGAAAATGAGCGTCGCAATTTCAATAGTTCGTCACGCATGGCTGCCAATGTTGCTTCGTCTAATAGGGTAGCAACAACATCAACTTCAGCTGCAGTGCGTCGTGCAAGTGATAGAAGTGTATCTACATCAACTGCTCGTGGTACATCTACCTCTCGTAGTGCTTCTACTTCAACTAATACGCAACGTCGTAAGACTTCGACTTCTGCGTTGCCTGCTCGTCCAACAACAACGAGAGAGACAAGTAGTGCAATTTCGGCACCTATACGTTCTACTTCAGTTACTTTGAACAATTCGTCATCGGGTGGAAGAAGTTCTTCTTCAAGTGTCAGAAGTTCATCGTCAACAACCACAAGACGTAGTTCTTCGACATCAACAGTGAGAAGTTCTTCTTCAACAACACGTAGTTCGTCAACATATCGTCCATCGTCTTCATCAACTCGTTCGTCGGGTGGATTTAGTGGCGGTAGTAGTAGTGGCGGTGGCCGTTCGGGAGGTTCTAGTTCATCTTCAACACGACGTAGATAATAGATTACAGATTACAATATTTATTATCTTCTATTGTAGCTATATTTGCTATAGTAGCTATTAAAAAAAATAACTATGAAACGACTAATATTCTCAATTTATGCATTGTGCATTGTGCATTGTGCATTGTCTCAGGGTTTAATGGATGCATCTCGCTATGCTAATACCGACATTATGGGTACTGCTCGCTATATGTCGATGGCGGGTTCGATGGGTGCTCTTGGTGGTGACCCTTCGGCTGTGCTTGACAATCCAGCTGCTCTTGGTATCTATCGTTCATCGGAGTTGAGTTTTACACTTAATGCGACTCCGTTGGTTACATCGGCTATATCTTCAACTCATGCTGTGAAACAAAATGATTTCTTTTTTAACTTCAATCAGTTGAGTTATGTTATGTCGTTGCAAACAGGTAGAGATAATGGCTATGTTTCAAGTAATTTTAGTTTTACTTACAATCGTTTGAAGGATTTTCATCGTCAGACTTCTGTTGCGGCAAATGCTACTCCTTCGATGACGAATATGATTGCCGATTTCAGTAATGGTTTATATCCGTCTGAAATACATGAAGATAATCTTTATGCACCATATATGTCTATTCTTGGTTATCAAGGTTATTTGATGGACCCAATGGGTGGAGCTGATTCGATGTTATATACTCCATACGCATATAATGCTAATCGTATGGCATATCAAGGTGAAGAGAGTGGACGCATTGAGGAGTATAATTTTTCGTATGCTGCTAATGTAGGTCATTATCTTTATATTGGTGCTGGAATTGGTTTGCAGACTATTGATTATCGATTGATTTCGTATTCTGGTGAGATGTATGATAATGGTGCAAGTGCTACGCTTAGGAATGAGTTTAATACTTCTGGCATTGGTTGTAATCTTCGTATTGGTGTCATTGGACGTCCTATTTCGTGGATGCGTGTTGGAGTATCATTTCAAACACCAACTTGGTATGCCATGACAGATCGTTATTATGGTAAGATAAAAGGAGAATATACATCGGCAGATTACGATATTATTGAATATTCAACGCCAAATTCTAGTAGTAATTATGGTTTTAATGCACCACTTAAAGCGCAGGCTTCAGTTGGTTTTGTAATAGGTAAAGTTGCTCTTATCAATGTTGATTATCTTTATACTCACAATGTGGGTATGAAATTTAAAGGTGAAGATTCTGATTATCTTTTTGCTGAACCTGAATTTGTTTATGAGAATGAGGAGATTAAGAATTATTCGCTTTGTACGCATACTCTTAAGGCAGGGGCTGAATTTCGTGTAGCATCGCAATTCTCGTTCCGTGCTGGTTTTGCTTATCGTACGCCTAATTTGGCTGATAATGCGACTCGTACGTTGCTTGATAATACTACTCGCACTGATATGGAGGTGTTTGTTGATAAGGGAATGATATATGCGTCGGGCGGTTTCGGGTATCGCTACAATGGTTTTGGTATTGATTTGACATATGCTTATAGTCAACAAAATCAGGCGTTTTCACCATTCCAACAGGACGCAGAATTGCTTGGTAATGGCTATTATGGTGTCAAAAATCCACAGTCACAAGCGCATTTGGCTAATATCAAAACAATGCGCCATAATGTAGTTATGACGATATTGTATAAGTTTTAAGTGATGTTTTATAAACTTTAAAAGAGACGTAGTTTGGGAACTGCGTCTCTTTTTTTGTAATTGTGTTGTTTTGAGACGCAATTTATTGCGTCTTTACATGTGTGTAAAGCATGATTTATGGGTTACTCGATTGCATCGGCGTAGTATGATGCGAGAGCTGCGCCACGTGCGGTTTTGTAGCGACCGTTTGAGTTGTCGGTTACTTCTTGCCATTCGGCACGTTTGTCGGGGTCTGCCATGTCGGCTGAGGGTTCGGGATTGGTGTGTGTTGGATGGGGTGGGATAAAAAAAGGCACCATCCGATGTTTGTGTTGGGTGGTGCTTTGTGTGTGGTGTGTGTTGTGTTAGTTGCATCCGGCATTTGGGTTGAACCATTCGGGGATGTCGAAACCACGTGTTTTGTCGTAGCCTATTGTGGTGTCGTTGTAGACGTTGTACATGTAGTTGCCCCAAACGGGTAGTGCCATAGAGGCTCCTTGTCCGTCAGCCATGTTGGTGAAGTGGACTGTGCGGTCTTCCCAACCTACCCAGACGCCTGTGACGAGTTCGGGTGTGAATCCGATGAACCATCCGTCGGCATTGTCGTTGGTTGTACCAGTTTTGCCTCCTGCAGGTGCGTCAAATTTGTATCGCCAACGGATTCGTCCGCCTGTACCTTCGTTGATTACGGCCTGTAGCATGTCGAGCATTTTGTATGTTGATTCTTCGTTAAGGACTTCTTCGGTGGCTGGGGTGAATTGTGCGATTACGTTGCCGAGGTTGTCTTCGATGTGGGTTACGTAGATTGCTTCGGTGCGGATGCCGTGGTTAGGGAATACGGTGTAGGCATCTACCATTTCGGCTACTGTTACTTCGGATGCTCCGAGGCAGATTGAGATGACTGGGTCGAGGAATCCTTTGATACCGAATGAGCGCATGAGGTTTACTAGTTGTTCTGGTGTGAGTAGGCTCATAAGGTAGGCTGTAATCCAGTTGTTTGAGTTTTGTAATCCCCAACGTAGTGTTACTGTTTCGCCGAGTTGTTTTTGCGAGTCGTTGCGTGGTGTAAATTCACGTCCGAGTTTGTCGTATAGGGTAATTGGTTGGTTTTTGGTTGTGTCGCAAGGCCAATAGCCTTCGGACATGGCGAGGGAGTAGAGGTATGGTTTGATTGTAGAACCTACTTGGCGACGTCCTTGGTTGACCATGTCGTATTGGAAGTATGTGAAATCGGGCCCTCCGATGTATGCTTTTACGTGTCCGGTTAGTGGGTCCATAGACATCATACCGCAGCGTGCGAAGGCTTTGTGATAGCGGATTGAGTCCATTGGGGTCATGAGAGTATCGATTGGTCCGGCATAGGAGAAGACGGTCATTTCGACTGGTGTGTTGAAGTTTTCGCGTATTTGGGCGTCGGTGAGTTTTTGTTTTTTGAGCATGCGGTAGCGGTCGCATTGGCGCATAGCTTGGTTGAGTGAGCGATCGACGTCTTCTTGGGTTGTGTTGTTTGCAAATGGTGGGTTTTTCTTGTATTTTAGGGTTTTCATAAATTTGGCTTGCATGTCGGTGAAGTGGTCTTCGACAGCTTGTTCGGCGTAGCGTTGCATACGAGCATCTATTGTCGTGTAGATTTTTAAGCCGTCGTGGTAGATGTCGTATTTAGAGCCGTCGGCTTTTGGGTTTTTCTCAATCCAGCCGTATAGTGGGTTGTTTTCCCATTCGAGAGAGTCGAGGTAGTATTGTCCGTATGGTTTGAGTTGCCAAGAGGCGTAGTTTTTGCGTTTTGGCTCTTTGGCTTGTAGTGTTTTGCGGAGGTATTCGCGGAAGTATGGTGCGATGCCGAGTTTGTGGTCAACACGGTGGTAGTTGAGTTCGATAGGGAGTTGTTTGAGGGAGTCGCATTCTGCTTGTGTGATGTAGTCGGCTTTGAGCATTTGACCGAGTACAACGTTGCGTCGTTCTTGGCATTTAGGACGACGACGGGCTGATGCGGGGTTATAGAGTGATGGGTTTTTACACATGCCTACGAGTGTTGCGGCTTGTTCAATGTTCAACTCAGAAGGTTCGACTCCAAAATATACTCGTGCGGCAGTTTCGATGCCTACGGCGTTGTTGAGGAAGTCGAATTTATTGAGGTACATTGTGATAATCTCTTCTTTAGTATATAGTTTTTCGAGATTTGTTGCAATTACCCATTCAATAGGTTTTTGTAGTGCGCGCTCAAAAATATTCGATGCAGTAGGTGAGTAGAGTTGTTTTGCAAGTTGTTGGGTGATTGTTGAACCACCACCTGCACCAGATTGTTGTAGGATGACGCGTTTGATGAGTACACGTAAAAGGGCTTGACCGTCGATGCCTGAGTGTGAGTGGAAACGGGCGTCTTCGGTGGCGATGAGGGCATTGATTACGTTAGGAGAGATTTGGTCGTAGGTAGTGAAAATACGGTTGTCTTTGGCAGTGAAGAATGTACCTATTCGCTCGCCATCAGAGGATATAATCTCTGAAGCATATTTGTTTTTTGGGTTTTGTAGTTCGTCGAGCGGTGGAAGGTAACCTATTACACCATTGGCAATTAATACAAAAATGAGCACTACTGATAATATACCAGCAACAAATAATCCCCAGAATATGAGTAGGAAATTGCGTTTTTGTTTTGTGGTTAGATTGGATGGTGTTTTAGTATTTTTCTTTTTTGTTGCCATAGTTTTTTATTTTTGTTACTAAGGGAATTAAAAGTAGTATTGAGACAACGCCGATGAGGGCTCCAGCAAGTACGTCATCAAGGAAGTGTTGCGATAGATATATGCGTGAGTATCCGCCTAAGATGGCAAGTAGTAGGCATAATAGTTTTTGCCACCATTTGGGGCAAAATAATGCTATTGCTAAGCAGAATGCAAATGCAGCAGATGTATGTCCCGATGGGAAACTTAGGGTTGAATGTAAATCTACTCCTTCAACTATCGGGAAATCGATGCCTAAATCTGATAATACGACCGATGGGCGTGGTGCTCGAATGATGCGTTTGAGTGGGGTGGTGATTAGTGTGGCAACGAGTTGACCAAGAAGTATAACTACAGATATTCGCCATTTGAATAGTAGCAATATGCCTGCTACTATAAATGGAATCCAGCCTCCTATTTCGGTGAAGTGTTTGAAAAATAGGTCTAACCACGTAGTATGGCAAGAGTTTAGGATTAGGTGAGCTTCAATTTTGCCTTCGATAAACAAAAAAATCAAAGCCCCAATCCAGATAACCATAAAGGGTAGTAAAAAATATTTTTCTGATTTAATCATTACGATGTCAATGGTCAATAGTCGAACCCCCTCGCCCTTTAGGCACTCCCCCTAAAACAGGGGGAGAATATGGTCGGTTGTTAATAGTCTATAGTCAACGGTCAATAGTAAACAGATTATAAATAGTAGGGCTATTCCCCATTCCTCACTCCTCACTCCTCATTCCCCATTCCTCACTCCTCATTCCTTATTCCTCATTCCACATTCCACATTCCACACTCCTCATTCCTCATTCCACATTCCTCACTCCTCATTCCTCATTCCTCATTCTTCATTCCTCACTCCTCATTCCTTATTTTGTTGTATGTGTCGAGTAATTTGTGGGCAGCGGCAAATGAGGTCATTTCGTTGTTATTGACCATGTTTTCGTATTGTTTTAGCAAAGTTTCGATTGTTGGATTATTGTAGAAACTTGTGCGTAGGTATTCGTCGATAGTTTCGTACATCCAATATTTGCTTTGCTGGTTGCGGCGGTAATCGAAATAGCCATTTTTGTTGGTAAATGCCACATAATCAGTAACCATTTTCCATACTTCAGGTATGTTGATATGTTCGAATGCCGAGCAAGTAGTTACTTGAGGAGCCCAACCAGATTCAGGCATAGGGAATAGGTGGAGTGCGTTTTGGAATTGACGTTTAGCAAGTTGAGCCTTTTCGATGTTGTTGCCATCGCATTTATTGATAGTGATGCCATCAGCCATCTCCATAATACCGCGTTTAATACCCTGTAGTTCATCGCCTGTTCCTGCCAATTGTATTAAAAGGAAGAAGTCAACCATTGAGTGCATAGCGGTTTCAGACTGACCAACACCCACTGTTTCAACGAAAATAGTGTCGAATCCTGCAGCTTCACAGAGAATGATGCTTTCGCGAGTTTTTCGAGCCACGCCGCCAAGTGAACCTGCTGATGGTGAAGGACGAATAAACGCATTTTCGGCAATTGACAACTCCTCCATACGAGTTTTATCGCCAAGAATAGAACCTTTTGAGCGTTCGGAACTTGGGTCAATAGCCAACACAGCAAGTTTATGATTTTGTTCTTTGCAGAGGTATGTACCAAGAGCTTCGATGAAGGTCGATTTACCCGCGCCTGGCACACCAGTGATACCAAGGCGGATTGATTTGCCCGCATGTGGCAAACATTTTTCTATAACTTCTTGGGCTATAGTATGATGTTCTGGCAAAAGACTTTCAACCAAAGTTACAGCTTGACTGAGAATAGAGCGATTGCCCGCAAGAATACCTTCAACGTAATCATTGACAGACAATTGACGACGTTTTACTCTGCGTGTGAGGTATGGGTTTACCATAGGTGGTTGTTCTACGCCTTGGTTGACAGTCAAACCTTTATATTCTTCGCTGTTTTCGATGTGTGACATGTTGTTATATATTTAGTAGTGATATATAAGATTAAAAATTATAGTAACTATAGAGACTATAGATGATATAGATGCTATAGGTGGCTATATAGGCTATGTAGACTATGAAAACTAAACCTTTTAAGTTTTACTACTTTTTGTTATTGGATTAAGAAAAAAGGTCAGACGTGTCTGGACTTGTCCGACATGCCCGACCTTAAGTGTCTTTTGTTAGGATTTTATTTTACAGTTGGAACAGAAGTATTTTCTTCTGCAACAGGAGCTACTTGTTTAGGTGTTACTTTACCTTTGATGAATAGAACTCGTGTAAAGTCTTCTGTACCATTGCTGAGGGTAACAGTAACAGATTTGTGGAAAGCACCTGGACGACCAGAGGCATTGTAAGTTACGGTAATTTGAGCTTCTGCACCAGGAGCAATTGGTTCTTTACTCCAAGCTGGAGTTGTACAACCGCAAGATGCACGAACATTTTTGATAGTTAATACACTCTCAGAGATGTTTTTGAATGTGAATACATGAGAAACACGGCCATCTTCTTCTTTGATTGTGCCAAAATCGTGAGTTTTTTCTGCAATTTCAATAATTTCTTTTTCTTGTGCAGAAACGCTGAATGCCATAAAAATAGCCACAGCAAATAACAAAAGCTTTTTCATTTTCTTAAATATTTAATTTTATAGTTTATTGAATTGATATGTATTGAATTTTATAATATTGTAAATTAGTGATTTAGTGTCAGTAAATACAATATATTGTTCATCGTGAGTTATGAATTACTCTAACTGCAAAGTTACAAAAAAAAGTGATAGATTATATGCAGATTTAATTTTTTTTAAGATATCAATTTTATAAATCTGAATATTTATGCTTTTTGTTGATATAGACTTGCCAAATTAGCCAAAGGTTTAATAGGCCTTTAGGTTTTTTGTTTGTGGTTAGAGTAAGATTTTGTTTTCTATCATTCGTAAAATTGCGATATATTCTGACAAATTCGGTTTGTGCTTCAATCACAGCCCATGCATTTTTAGGTTTGCCTTGAGCTAACATCTGTAATGCGGCTACCCAATCGAGCAAAAGTCTGAAGATGTATGTCCACCAATAGCGGTCGGATGATAGATTTTTATATAGTAGTAGGGCATTGTTGCGGAAATTGAGTTTTGTCTTAAAAGGAGATTCATAACCAAGAGAGCCTCCACCGACGTGATAAACTGTTGATTGTGGTACACATACGATTGAAGTTCCACGGGCTTTTAGTCTCCAGCATAAATCAATTTCTTCTTGATGAGCAAAAAAACGTCCATCTAATCCGCCGGCATCCCAATAGGCTTTGCTTCTGATAAACAGACATGCCCCAGTTGCCCAAAATATTTCTTCGATATTATCGTATTGCCCATTGTCCACCTCGACATTACTCATCACGCGACCACGGCAAAGAGGGTAGCCATATATGTCCATAAACCCACCTGCAGCACCTGCATATTCAAACTTTTCCGGCTCAAGCTCTGCTCGTATTTTAGGTTGACAGGCTGCACATTCCGAGTGGGTTTCCATATAGTTGAAAAGAGGATGTAACCAGCCTTCGGGTGTTCGTACATCCGAGTTTAGTAGTACATAATACTCATTATCAACTTGTTTTAAGGCTTGGTTATACCCTTCGGCAAAACCATAGTTCTTTTCAAATGCAATTAACCGCAATTCGGGATGCTCATTCCGTAACCATTCAACCGACCCATCAGTCGATCCATTATCAGCTACAATAACCTCAGTCCCACGACTATTTTCAATTACCGTCGGCAAATATTTTTGCATCAACTTCAGTCCGTTATAATTCAGTATAACAACCGAAATCTTATTTAATTCATAATTCATAATTACTCCTTTCAGTCGTGATTTTTGCTTCGCTCTGCAATTGAAGTGAACTTCATTGCTCTCGCTTATCGCAAAAATTACTCACTTTGTTCGTGATTTTTGCTCCGCTCAGTATAACTCAAGCTGAGCTTGGTTCTGCCTTCGCTTATCGCAAAAATTCATAATTGCTCCTTTCAGTCGTGATTTAACTTTGTTTTCCTCCTTCTTGCAAGGTATAATACAAATAAATTTGTCTTCTACTCTTGCTGCGAGCGTCGGTTTTGCTTCGCTCGGCAATTGAAGTGAACTTCATTGCTCTCGCTTATCGCAAAAATTACTCACTTTGTTCGTGATTTTTGCTTCGCTCTGCAATTGAAGTGAACTTCATTGCTCTCGCTTATCGCAAAAATTCATAATTCCTCACTCCTCATTCCTCACTCCTCATTCCTCATTCCTCATTCCCCATTCCTCATTCCTCATTTCTCATTCCCCATTTCCCATTCCCCATTCCTCATTCCTCAGTCCTCCTTCCTCATTCCCCACTCCTCATTCCTCATTCCCCATTCCTCATTCCTCATTCGTTTGTGTTTCCACCGTTTATGTGACCATAGCCAATATTCAGGCTTTTCCCTAATATCTCTTTCTAAATTAGCAAAATATGCTTTTAGTAAATCTTCTTCGCTCATAGAATTAGGTTGTTCTGTTATTACTTCAAAATGAGCAGTATAGTAGCCACGTTTGATAGGTGTTATTTTGAGGTATAAAACAGCGGTATCGAATTTGCGAGCAATGGTTGTCCAGCCCGATTGTACTGCGGTATCTTGATTGAGGAAATCAACCCAATAGTGAACGTTTTTTATTGTTGTACTTTGGTCTGCTATGTAGGCAATAATATTAGGTTTTTCTTCTTTATTTAATTCAATCAATCCTCTTAACGCTCTTTTCATTTCGATACATCTAACCCCAAATCGGCTACGAATTTTAATGAAAAGATTATTGAAAAAGTTGTTTTTTATTCTTTTATATAGTGTGCCAACTAAAAATTTATTACTCCAAAGAGGAACAGAAGCCATCCAATCCCAGTTGCCATAATGACCAATTACAGCGGTCATATTGCGCCCTTCAGCGGCAAAACGTTCGAGTAAATCTATATTATCAAACACAAATCTACGCTTAATCTCCTTTTCTGAAATAAACATAAACCAAAGACTTTCAATGTTTTGATGTACAAAGTGTCGATAAAAGTTGTTGACAATCACAGCACGCTCGTTCTTACTTTTTTCGGGGAACGAGCGAGCAATGTTGTCGCGCACAACCTTTAGTCTGTATCTGACTATATATCTTAATATAAAATATAACATTTAATTTGAAAGTCAAAAGCTTTTTACTTTTTTGCCATTAAAGGGGCTGTTAATTTAGTTGAAACATGCAGAAACGGACGCACGAGCCGTGCGTCCCTACAATCTTATTTTTCAATTGAAAATTTATTCCTCTTCAGTGTAAATTCCAATAGTTTTGCCGTATTCAAATTCGCCGTCGAGAATAGCTTCGAGGGTATATTCGTCCATCTCAACCATTTGTTCTTTGCGGATAGCTGCCCAAATGAAATTGAACATATCTTCCTCTGCAATAGTTGCTTCTTCAACAGTATCTTCTTCAATTAAATCATTTTCAGCATAGTATTCGCAGATTAAGTCAAGCACATATTGTACATCATCATCGGTTACCTTCTCTTTTAATTCGGCAGGTAAATTGTTAAGGATAAATTTGATACATTCAGTATCATCTACTTCAATAAAATCTTTTTCTTCTGACATAAATTTAGACTTTTAGTAGCGATTAGTGAGTAATGAGATTTTTGGTACACATCTTTCGCTGGGTTAGTACTATTACGACTACAAAGATAGTAATTTAATTTGATATGACCAATAAAAAAACAAAAGGATAGAAAAAATCTTTCCTATCCTTTTGTCACTTACCTTAAAAAAACTATTATAACTTAACCTCACGAGCAATTTTAGTAATAGCATCACTCAACGATTCACACTCCTCTATGATGTCCATAAAATGTATTCCCGATGAATATGAGTGAGCCTCTTTATTCACTTGGTCGATATTGTAAACCTTTAATGCATAGCGCAACTCATTCACCTGTTCTTCAATTGAAAATATCTCTTTACGTGCAATCTCATCAGTAAAGTTTGATTTCACACAATGTTCAAGAGCAGTAATATGTTTATCTATCAAATCAAACATTCTATTCAACTCTTTATTTTGCTCTTCAGTAAAGTTGATATTTTCACTATTTCTGCGTACAACAGAGCGTGAAATATTGTAACAACGGTCGGCAACACTCTCTATCTCAGTAGTTAAATACAAGTAATCACGTATTTTGTTTTTCAAATCAGTAGAAATTGGTGTCGCATCAATATCGTATAAATAGTCAGCAATTGCATTTTCAGTTTGGTCACTTGCCGACTCATAATGAGCCACTCGTTCGGCATATTTCTGAGCATTTTTGTCGTTATACGTAGCAAGAGTAAGCTTGCGAGCCTCATCAAACATGCGGTGAGTACGTTCAGTATATAATTCAATCTCTTTTTCTGCTTCTAACAAAGACAACTCTCCAGTTGCTAACATACCAGTTGAAATAAATTTAAGAGCAAATTCATTTTCATTCTCTTTCTTCTCCGGTAATATTTTGCAAACTACTTTCTCTAATGGTTTTATTAGCCATATCATTATAAATGTATTACAAAGATTAAATAAAGTGTGGAACATTGATAGAGCATACAGAGCACTATCTGTATTGGTATTGTCGTTTCCTACAATCCATTCTACCATATTTATAAATGGATAGAAAACAATCAACATCCATACCACACCAAATACATTAAACATCGTGTGCGATAAAGCTGCGCGACGAGCATTTGTTTTGGCTGTAAGACCAGCAATATTAGCTGTAATTGTAGTACCAATATTCTCACCCAACACCATAGCTGCGCCAATTTCAAACGTAATCCAACCTTGGCTCAACATCACCAACGTAATAGCCATTGTAGCCGACGACGATTGTACAACAACAGTCAATATAGTACCAATCAGCAAGAAAAGTAGTATCGAACCATAACCCATCTGTGTGTATTCAGTCAAGAATTGTAACATCTCAGGATGAGCTTTTATGTCAGGAACACTATTTTTTAGATAATCTAGACCAATAAATAGTAAAGCAAAGCCTATCATTACCTCTCCAATAGATTTTCTGCGGTCGTTTTTCGAGAAAATAAATATTAACGCAAAGCCAATCAATGGAATAGCGATGTCAGCAATCGAGAATTTAAAGCCAATTAGTGATACCATCCACGCCGTTACCGTAGTACCGATATTAGCACCCATAATAACCGAAATAGACTCAGCTAATGTCAACAATCCTGCATTCACAAAACTCACCACCATCACCGTAGTAGCCGACGACGACTGAATAATAGAAGTTACAATAACGCCCGTCAATACACCGAGAAAACGATTTTTTGTCATCGATGCAAGTATCGAACGCATTTTATTACCTGCCACTTTTTGTAGCGCCTCGCTCATCATGGTCATACCAAACAAGAAAAGACCAAGAGCACCAATTAGTTGTAATACATCAAGAATACCAAATTCCATAACTTAAAATAAATAAAATTTCACGTTACAAAATTACATCAAAGATGTTACAAAAATGTTACAAATGCGTTACAAAACAATGAAATCTGCATGTAGTTCTATCCCTCCTTCTTATGACTACCGATTATTGACTATAGACCTTCGGCTGAAATTTTTTGCAAAATTACAACATTCCGAAACTACGCTAAAAGTTTGAGTAAGTTTAAGTTGGTTTTGTCGGTATAAATAGGTTTGATTTTGTTATTTTATAGTAGGGACGCAGCGTGCTGCGTCCTATCAACCGCCAGGTTGAAAAAACAAAAAAACATCATATACAATCAAGTAATGTAGGGACACAGCGTGCCGTGTCCTATTGACCGCCAGGTCAACAAAGTAATAATAGTATATGCACAGCGAGCTGCGTCCTATCAACCACAAGATTGATAAAAAACACAATCATTTGTCTCTAACGAGCCATAGGACACGGCACGCCGTGTCCCTACAATGAGAGGTTGTGTATGGTTTTACTTTTTTGTGGGTTTGCGTATTTGCATTTTCGGTAATTTAGGTTGTAGGGATGCTCGACTCATGCGTTCGATAATCAATAGATGATAGTCACAAACTAAGTTATATTTTACATTGTGAAGATACAACAAAAATCCTCGAAGACCATTCTGTCTTCGAGGATTTTTGTTGAGTGGTTTATAGCACTATTTTTTCCACTTCGCCACCCATCGTAACGAGGTATATACCTCGTGGAAGTTGTAAAGTAGTAGCATTGCCAGAGTAGATTAAGCGACCTGCTGCATCGAGGATGTGGTAGTCGTCAGTTGCGCCTTCGATGTGGAGTATGCCATTGGTTGTGTAGATTTCAATGCATTCAATAGTGTTTTCTACATTAGTTGGTGCTTCTTGTATAAATTCGCGCCAATATTCATCTTCTGCGTAAGCATCGCGAGCTTCGGCAGGAACGATGAATTCGATATTTCGACTCACTTGGTGGAAAGTTTTAGCCTCAATAGCAGGAGGGGTAGTTGCGCGCACCTCCATGCGTTTCACTTGGTTGCAGAGGGCAAAACCATTGTCGCCAATACGTTGAACTGATGCTGGAATTACGATTTCTTCGACATAGTTGCAACCATAGAAAGCAGCATCACCAATTTCTGTTACGCCTTCAGGCAATTCAATTGACTCCAATGCATGATTATTGTAGAAAGCCCATGAGCTAATAGTTTCGAGTTGACTACCTTCTTCGAAAGTAAGCGTGTTGATAGAGCAGCAATTTTCGAAAGCACGCTCTTCGATATTGGTTACCGTTGCAGGTATTTCGAGTTGTTTGATGTGTACACATTCGGCAAAAGCTTTGTAACCAATAGTTTCGATGTTTTTAGGGAGAGTGAGATTTTCGAGTTTATAGCAATCGTAGAAAGCCAAATCGTTGATTGCAGTGTTAGTAGCACCAGCGAGGTCGATAGTATGAAGTGTTTTTTTAGAGCGGTTGATGAAATTGAAGCCATTTTCGTTCAATTCTCCATCAGAGATATGTACTTCGGTTAGTTTGTTTGAGAATTCGGTTTGTTTTTTTTCTGTAAAAGTATTAAAAGCTACTGCAGGGGCAGTTAGATAACGTAGTGTAGGTATTTGAAAAAGAGAGTTATCATTAAAACCTAAATTATTGCTGCTACTACATATTAAGGTATCAAGAGATGAGCAATCAAAAAATGCACCACTTCCAATAGAAGTAACGCTATTAGGGATTGTGATAGAGGTTAGAGATGAGCAATCATAAAATGCATTATATCCAATAGAAGTAACGCTATTAGGGATTGTGATAGAAGTTAGAGATGAGCATCCAGAAAATGCATAATCACAAATCGTAGTAGTACCTTCGTTTACATCTATATGTGTGTGTTCTGGCATTTCTCCTTTGTATTGATAGAGACATTTACCAATATATAAACATCCATCTGGTTGATTATTTAGCCATGGAGTTTTATGAAATGCAGAACTACCAATAGAAGTAACGCTATTAGGGATTGTAATAGATGCTAGAGATGAACAATTATTAAATGCACCTACTCCAATAGAAGTAACGCTATTAGGGATTGTGATAGAGGTTAGAGATGAGCAACCATAAAATGCATAACGTCCAATAGAAGTAACGTTATATTCTGTAGTGTTGTAGGTTACTTTTTCGAGGATAATGATATCACCTGAATATCCGTTACTATTGGAAGTTACCTCGGCGGTTTTGGTTTCGTCGTTGAGGTTGTAGTAGATGCCGTTGATTTCGGTTTGGGCAAATGCGATTGTTGCGGTGATGAGGGCAACAAGGAGGAGTAATGTTTTTTTCATAGATGTGGATGTTTTAAGTTTGTTAATATTGAGTTTAACCCCCTCCCGCGATGCGGACTCCCCCTAAAACAGGGGGAGAATATGGGGATATAAAAAAGCGAGAACTTAACTTTCTCGCTGTGATTAGGTATTTGGCGTAACCTTGGTTATACGAATAAGTGAAGTTCACGCTACTATACGTGAACATTTTTCAACTTATTCCTTCATAACCTAAAACTGCCAAATTTTAATCACAGAAGAAATGAGCAAAAATGCTTTTACCAGATGACCAAGAACGCTACTCGGTCTATGTCGGTGCAAAGGTAGTGTTTATTTTTGATATGAGCAAATGATAGAGGGGATTTTTTTTTAAGGGGGTTGCGTTTTCTGCATTTTCTGCATTTTCGGTAATTGGGGTGGTAGGGACGCAGCGTGCTGCGTCCTATGGCTCGTTAGAGACAAATGATTATGTTTTTTTTACCTATTGGTTGAGCGGATGCTCGAGCCGAGCGTCCCTACATTGCGGAATACCCACTCTCATTGTGTACTACCCAACAGCTACCTTCAAGCAAGCAAACCTCCAAAAAGCGAGCGCAAAAATACACACTCTCGTTGTGTGTTTTTGCCGAGCAAAAGGAGGTTCACGACCAAAGGGAGTAAACCACCAAAATTAGTACACACTGTGAGTGGGTATTTGGATGGTTAGTCTTACTTGTCTCATTTAATGTTTTGTGAGACAAAGTGTGTGTTGTTACTAAAAAAAACGCCCCAAGTTCGTGTGAACAAGGGGAGTTTTTTTATTAGTGTATATTGTAATTATTGGATTATTTCAACCAACGATCGAGCCAGTTGAAGAAACGGCGTTGCCAGAGCACGCTGTTTTGAGGTTGGAGCACCCAGTGGTTTTCGTCAGGGAATATCAATAACTCAGCAGGTATGCCACGGAGTTTCGCTGCATTGTATGCGCTCATGCCTTGTGATGCAAGAATGCGATAGTCGGTTTCGCCATGGATAACCATAATTGGAGTATCCCATTTATCCACGAATTTATGAGGTGAATTAGCGTATGTTTCAGCTGTTTTTGGGTTCCAATATGGACCGCCGAGATCCCAATTTACAAAGAACATCTCTTCTGTTTCAAGGTATTGTTGTTCGAGGTTGAACATGCCATCGTGCGCAATAAAGGCTTTGAAGCGACCTTCGTGATGACCTGCCATCCAATAGACAGAATAGCCTCCGAATGAAGCACCTACGCAACCCAAGCGGTCGCGGTCAACAAATGGTTCTTTTGCTACATCGTCGATTGCAGAGAAGTAGTCGCGCATACATTGTCCGCCATAATCCTTAGAGATAGCTTCGAGCCATTCTTGTCCGAAACCGACCAATCCGCGACGGTTAGGTGCTACGATGATATAGTCGTTAGATGCCATGATTTGGAAGTTCCAGCGATAGCTCCAGAATTGACTTACAGGACTTTGTGGACCACCTTGGCAGTAGAGGAGAGTAGGATATTTCTTAGCTGGGTCGAAATTGGCTGGGTAAATCACCCACACGAGCATCTCTTTATTGTCGGTAGTTTTCACCCAACGAGGTTCAACTTTGCCCATATTTACTTGGTCGAGAAGGTGTTTGTTTTCGAAAGTGATTTGAGTTTGTTCGCCATTTTCAGGGTTGATGCTATACACTTCGTTAGGTATTGACATTGAGTGGCGAACACCGATGATTTTATTGCCACAGAGCGCAATTTGCTCGTAATCGTGTTGTCCTTCAGTGAGTTGTTTAATTTCACGAGTTGCGATGTTAGCTTTATATACTTGAGTGCAACCATGCCAGCAGCTGATGAAATAGATATGTTTGCCTTCGGCATCCCATTGCAAAGAGTTGGCATTTTGGTCGAAATCGGCAGTGATATATGTGCGAGTGCGAGTAGCTAAATCCATTACAAACAAGCGGTTTTTGTCGCTTTCGTAGCCATCGTGTTCCATGCTTTCCCACGCAAGTTTAGTACCGTCAGGCGAGAAAGTAGGATTGATGTCGTAGCCCATCATGTCTTTAGAGAGATTGGCAATTGTTTTGCCCTCAGCCACATCGTAGAGATAGATGTCGGTGTTGGTAGAGAGGGCATAGGCTTGGCCAGAGAGTTTCTTGCAAGTGTAAGCAATCAATTTTCCGTCAGGCGAGAAAGCCAATTGTTCAGTACCACCGAATGGTTTGAGTGGGCACTCGAATGGTTCGCCTTCGATGATATCACGCTCATTGCTAAGCGTTTTGCCATCGTAGTCGTAGAGGAATGGGTGAGGTACGGTAGTTACCCATTCGTCCCAATGTTTGTACATAAGGTCTTCGACGATGATGCCTGAAGTCTTGTCGAGATCAGGGTAGCGATCGGTTGTACGTTCGCCCCATTTAACGTTTGCTATAAGGATAACCTGTTTGCTGTCAGGTGAATATAGGTAGTCGTTGATGCCTCCTTCGCGGTTAGATATTTGAGTGCGACCAGTGCCGTCTGGGTTCATTTCCCATAATTGCATAGAGCCAGATTGAGCCGAGAGGAATGCGATTTTTTTGCCATTTTTCACCCAGCGAGCGTTGAATTCGCCTTTTAGTGTAGATGTGAGTTGTTGGTTGTCAGAGCCATCGGCATTCATTACAAAGAGTTCGCGATTGCTTTTGTTTTGAGCAACGCTATAGTAACCAACACCGTAGAGGATTTTGCTTTGGTCAGGCGATACTTGTACATCACCCAAGCGGCCAAATGCCATAAGTACTTCAGGCGAAATTTTGCCATCAGTGATTGTCATTTGGTTACGACCGATGTAGTTTGGGTCGTTTGATTCGTCGATGCGTGCGTTATTAGAGCATCCAACGAGTGCAGCAGCAAGTGCCATAATAGGGAAGAATTTGAATTTCATATTATTATATTTTTTATGTTTTTTTAGACAGAATGACATAAGGACAAAATTTATTTTTTTTGACACATGCTTCGCTATGCCGTTGGCATATCTTGGCGAAAGAATGACATGTTTTTTACTCGCTTTGCTCGTTGTTTTTCAGATAAAAAGATAGAAAAATGTCCATAAATCACACAAATTTAAAGTTGATTTGTGATTATTTGTGTCATTTGTGGGAGATTATATTTTTAACGTAAATTTTCGTAAATTTTATCGTAAATAATTAATGGATAATTAATGGCAATTTGCGTTAAAAAAGGCGGGGTTATATATTATCTTTTAGTATATGTTATTTAAGAATAAGGCGAGGTGGTCGGGGTGGGATTCGAGGTGGTTGCCTATGACGACGAGGTCGGCTCCGGCATTGAATGCAGCCACCATTTGTTCGGGTGTTTTGATGCCTCCGCCCACGATGAGTGGAATAGAGATAGTTTCGCGTACTGCCGAGATAATGCCGTGTGTAATAGGGTTATGCGCTCCGCTGCCAGCTTCGAGATATACCATTTTATGACCTAATAGTTCGCATGCCAAGGCAGTGTCGGTTATCAATTGTATATTATCGGTAGGATAGGGTACTGTGTGGCTAATACGCTCAACAGCAGTTTGTTTGCCTCCATCAATAAGAATATATCCCGTAGAAATACACTCAACGCCTGAATATTTGATTGCCTTGGCTGCTTCAATGTGTTGCTCTATGAGGTATTTGGCATTACGACCTGAAGCTAATGAGAGAAATAGTAGTGCATCAACATTTTCTGCAAATTGCGAAGCATCACCAGGAAACATTATGACAGGCACAGAGGTGAGAGCCTTAATTTTTTCTACAACATCAAATACCGATTTTTTTAATTGACTACCGCCTACAAATATGAATTGAGAGTTGAGAGTTGAGATTTGAGAGTTGTTGTTGAGTGTTGACAATATATGACGTAACCACTCATCCGAACACTTTTCCGGGTCGATGAGCAGGGCAAACATCTTGCGTCCTGCAGCTTTGTTGGCTAATATTTGGTCGTAAATTGTCAATGCTTTTTCGCGGAAATTTGCGTTGTATTTTTTTTGTAAACACAAATTATCATTAATTAATCGTAAATTATCTGTATAAATTAATGATTAATTTACGGAAATTTGCGTTTGATATCTTAGATTGTGTGTACAATAACAAACTCAGGGTAGACTTTGTATTGTAGTTTATAAGTTTTCTTTTCAGCCGAAGCAGTTTCGTGTGCTATGATTTCACCTTCCATATAAGGAGTAAATGGTTCAATGATAATTTGTTCGGTAAATTCAACAGTTTCGATACCCATTACCTTATACATAGCTTCTTTGGCTGCCCATAGTATAGTAAGGTGTATTTTTGAAGAGCGTGCATCGATGCTTTTTAACTCTGCGGGACTTAAGAATTTATGTTTTACGCGTTCTACTTTGTCGCCAATACGTTCGATGTCAATACCTACTTTAGCGGTAGGGTGGATAGCTACGAGGGCATAATGGCCTGTGTGCGAAATGCTTATTTCTAAAGAGTTGTCAGCCAAGTAAGGCGCACCATTTTCGTGATAGCAAACTCGTTGTTCCTTGCCAGTCAACTCGTTTAAAGCACAACGCGAAGCCAAATATTCAAGTCGGCGTTTAGTGCTAGTGAATGGTATAATCTCCTCTGCTATAACTTCATCGTTGTTCAATAGCGACATCAATTCTTCTTCTGATTCTTGGATGTCCCATAATGCAATGGCAAGGCCATTATTGTATGTGTGTTTTTCGATTAGCATAGTATTTTGATTTTATTATTTATTATCTATTATTTCCCACAGATTACACGGATATCACGGAAATATTTATTTAAACTTTTCGATTCGCTCGTTTTTGGCAAGCCAAAAACATTGCTCTATGGATGGCACGGATTTTTTACTCGCGATGCTCGTGTAAATTAATTTTCAATTTTATCGTCAAAGTCACAAAGATTTTCTGTTGTTATTCTTCATTCCATTCAAGCGTTTCAATCAAGTGAATCATATCTTGTAGCACATAGTTGGCGGCAGGGGCGATAGAGTCGGCATTTGGTGTATGATTGAAATATAGCGACCCACGCAAAAAATTGTGTACACTATCAGTTACGTAGAACTGAGCAGGCGAAGCTGCATTGCCTTTCATTTCGTATAGAATGCCATACACATGGGTTGTGTCGTTGCCGTAATAGCTTTCTTGAATAGCATCGGCGCGCACTGTATGTTTATATGCTAAAGAATGACTCTCTTCTGTAACTTGCTGAAATGTAGATTCGTTTATGCGCTTATAGCTTAAGTGTATTTTAGCGTTTAGCGTAGGATAAACTAAATTTATCCACTCATCAGCCTTTGTTGCGTGAGTGTTGTCGGTTTTATCGGGATGGCAGTGTACGCTTTTTTCTATACTGTATGGACCTAAATTATTCACTTCAACATATTCATGCTCAGGTATATCAATGCGGAAATATCCGTATGGTTTAGGTTGAGCTTTTTTGCCACATCCCACCAGAATAGTACACAAAAATAATACAGCTATAAGCTTTTTCATTTTTTGAACGTAAATTATCATAAATTATTCACAAATTATGAATTATGAATTATGAATTATGTTAAGTTTTACTTTTAAGATTCTTCGAGCATTCATTGCTACAATTTTGAATTTGTAGTTTTTATAGGTAATTTCTTCATTTAGTTCTGGAAAATCGCCCTTCAACTCTAAAATCAATCCAGCTAAAGTATCGACATCTTCTGTTATATCTTCAAAGTCTTCAGACTCAATGTCTGTAGCTCGGAAAAAGTCGGTCAACATAATTTTAGCTTCAAACACGTATGACCCATCATTTTGCTTGGTATATAGCGAGTTGTCGACATCATATTCATCACTAATTTCACCTACAATTTCTTCAAGTACGTCCTCTAAAGTAACCATACCCGAAGTGCCACCGAATTCATCAACCACTACAGCGATATGAATTTTATTTTTTTGAAACTCTTGAAGTAGGTCGTCCAATTTCATTGTTTCGGGAACAAAATATGGTTGACGAATCAAAGTTTGCCATTTGAAGAAAGGACCTTTATTCAAGTGAGGAATTAAGTCTTTGGCATACAGCACTCCGCGAATGTTGTCGATAGAGCCTTGCAAGATTGGAATACGCGAATACTCATGTTCAACAATGCAGTCAATTACCTTGTCGAATTGAGCAGTAGAGTCTAAAGTTACCATATCCAAGCGAGAAGTCATTACTCCTGCAGCTGTCAAATTTCCGAAACTGACTATGCCTTTCAGAATATCAGTATCTTCTTGAATAGCATCGGAGGTCAATTCTAAGGCTTGTGATAATTCATCCATCGACAAATTATTGCTATGTTTATGCTTTGCTAAGCGTTTGTTTACGATAGAAGTCGAGCTAACCAAAATCCAAACAAAAGGTTTTAATATGCTACGTAAACTCTTTAGTATTCCAGCACCAAATCGAGCCATTCGCAACCCATGTTGTTGAGCAAAGATTTTAGGCATAATTTCGCTTACGAGCAATATGATAAATGTGATGAGAACAGTTTCGAAAATGAAACCAAGAATAGGGAATGCGCTGAAATTCAGCGTTTGATTGATGATGTATGACGACAATACAATGATTGACACATTCACCAAATTGTTAGTAATGAGAATTGTTGCTAATAGATGTTCAGGTTTTTGCAACAATAGTTTAATCTTTTCGTCCGATGAATGATTTTCGCTTTCCATACGCTCAAAATCTTTCGGAGAAAGAGAGAAAAATGCCACTTCGGATGCCGATACAAAAGCCGACACAAATAAACAAATTACAGTGGGAATAAATGCAATTAACGCATTGATACTGAACGGTTGAACAATGCTTGACAATACAAAGGAGTTAGGGTCCAAATCAATAAAAATTTCGTTAAACATAATAGAGGATATACCTCACACAATATTTGCGCAAAGGTATAAAAAAAAACTGAAATAAAAAAGTGATTGATGTCAAAAAGAAATCAATCACTTATAATTATTAACTAAATTATTTCTTAAAATGGAAGATCATCGTCCATACCTGTAGGAGCACCGATAAAAGGTTGAGCTACAGGTTCAGTTGAAGCCTGAGGTTCTGGTTGTGCTGTAGGTTGAGCTACAGGTTGTGTTGCGGGTTGTGTATAATTTTGAGTTGCAGGAGCTGTGTATTGATTTGCTCCATATTGTTGTTGATTTTGTGCAGGTTGTTGACCATCTTGATTTTGTGGACGAGTCAAAATTTGCATATCTTCAGCATAAATCTCTGTAATATAACGGCGATTTCCCATTTTATCTTCGTATGTACGCGATTTAATTTTACCTTCGATATAGAGGCGAGCGCCTTTACGAACATATTTTTCTGCTACCTCTGCAAGTCCGCGCCAAACTACAATAGTGTGCCATTCTGTACGGTCAGGCACTTGTGTACCATTTGACATTGTGTAACCTCTTTCAGTTGTTGCTAATGGGAAATTAGCTACTCTTACATTGTTCTCCAAGTAACGTACATCAGGGTCTTTTCCTACGTTACCAATTAAAATTACTTTGTTTACTGACATAGTGTATAAATTTAAAATTGAAAAGTTTGTCAAAGTAACATCTTTTTTTTCAAATTACCAAATTTTTGAGCAAAAAAATGAAATTTTAATTATAAAATATTGATTATTTGATTTTTATTTTATTAAAAAATGTTTTTTTTGAAAAAAATAAAAAAAATAATGTCTAATGTTTTGTCAATCAAAAAAAAAGTTGTAATTTTGCAGTCCGATTGCGGTATTATGAAATAGCGTAAACGAATATAAATCAAAAATATAATTGTATTACTTAAAAATTTTACAAAAATGACTAAAGCAGACATTGTAAATGAGATTTCAAAAAACACAGGTATTGCAAAAGATGATGTGTTGAAAACAGTTGAGGCTTTCATGGATTGTGTAAAAGACTCATTGGCAAAAAATGAAAATGTTTATTTGAGAGGCTTCGGTAGCTTCATCGTTAAAGAACGTGCAGAAAAAACAGCTCGTAACATCTCTAAAAATGTTACTATTAAAATCCCTGCACACAATATTCCTGCATTCAAACCTTCAAAAGAATTTACTGCTAAAGTAAAATAATTTTTCTTTTGATTTAATTAAATAAGGAATTTTTTATTAACTATTTTAAAAACATATAAGCTATGCCAAGCGGAAAAAAACGTAAAAGACATAAAATGTCAACGCACAAGCGTAAAAAAAGACTAAGAAAAGACCGTCATAAAAAGAAAAAATAATCTTTACGGTTAGTCTTATGAATTTTAAAAACAAATTTAAAGAGACTTGGCACTTTAATGCCGGTGCTTTAAATTTGTTTTTTATTTTATAAACGAGCGAAGCGAGTAAGTCCCATATCTTGCTACTCGCTACTAAAAGTCTAATAATGCAAAAAGAATTAGTAATAAATGCACAGAACGACCAAATATCAATCGCTCTTCTTGAAGATAAAAGTTTGGTCGAACTTAATAAGGATACATTGCAACACTCTTTCGTAGTGGGCAATATTTATCTTGGCAGGGTGAAAAAACTTATGCCAGGACTTAATGCTGCATTTATCGACATCGGTTCTGAAAAAGAGGCTTTTATTCATTATCACGACCTGGGGCAACAATTTCTTACATTTAATAATTACGTTCGTCAAGTTTTAGACGACCGTAAGCATGAACCAAAGGTAAAACGTATGCCCGATTTGCCAAAAGACGGACAAATAAAAGATGTCCTACAACAAGGACAATTTATTATGGTTCAGATTGTTAAAGAACCAATAAATACAAAGGGTCCACGTCTTACGGGTGAAATTAGTATCGCTGGTCGTAATATGGTTCTTCTTCCTTTAGGGGATAAAGTATCTGTATCTCAAAAAATTAAATCTAACGAAGAACGTGTACGCCTTCGCAAGTTGGTTCAAAGCATCAAATCACCATCGTTTGGTGTGATAATTCGCACTGTAGCAGAAGAGAAACGTGTCGCTGAACTTGATAGCGAACTTAAAATGATGGAAAAGCGTTGGCAAAAGGTGGTTAATGAATTACGTAGAGCTAAAGGTATCTCTCTTTTGATGGAAGAGAGTAGCCGCACGGTATCAATCTTACGTGACCTATTTACTCCTGAATTTGAGGCTGTTCATGTCAATTCACCTTCGGTTTATGAAGAGGTTGTTTCTTATGTGGAGATGATTGCACCTGAACTCAAGAATATAGTAAAACTTTATGATGGTGAACTTCCTATATTTGATAATTTCGCCATTACAAAACAGATAAAATCACTTTTTGGACGTACCGTATCTTTCAAACGTGGTGCCTATCTTATTATGGATAAGGCAGAGGCAATGCACGTTATTGATGTAAATAGTGGTACACGTACAAAAGCTTCTCAAACTCAAGAGGAAAATGCGCTTGAAGTGAATATGGCTGCTGCTACTGAAATTGCACGTCAACTTCGTCTTCGAGATATGGGAGGAATTATAGTAATTGACTTCATTGATATGAATGAGGGGGCTAATCGTAATCAACTTTTTGAGCACATGCAACAACTTATGAGTGCCGACCGTGCACGTCATAATATATTGCCTCTCAGTAAGTTCGGTTTAATGCAGATTACTCGTCAACGTGTACGTCCAGCCCTTGAGGTTGATACAATGGAGACTTGTCCTACTTGTTTTGGTACAGGAAAAGCTAAGCCTTCGATACTTTTTACAGATCAATTGGAAGAGAAGATTGAGCTGGTAAAAGATGTGTATAAAACATCAAGATTCACAATACATTTACATCCATATGTGGCTGCTTTTATCAATAAAGGTTTGCCTTCGCAACTTTTGAAATGGAAGATGAAGTATGGATGGGGTATTAGGATATTGCCTGTTCAGGATTTAGGATTTTTACAGTACCGATTTGTTGATAAAAATGGTGATGAACTTGATTTAAATAGTACTCAAGCAATGCTTGATGAAAATTGATAAAAAAAATCTCGACTACTTAAATAGTCGAGATTTTTTTGTCTATTTTGGTGAAGTTACTTTGTCAACAAGGTAGATGATGTTTTGGAATGGTACGCCACTATGGGTTGTGAGTCCGATTTCGCATGTGCGTGAGTTGGAGTAACCTACTGTAATTCCGTGTTTTTCGATTTGTGGACGAAGTTTGCGCAGTGCCCATTCATTGACCTCTGGGTTGAAGAAACCTTTGTCGCCTGCAAAGCCACAACAGCCTACTTCTTGAGGAACAACAACAGAAGTTGAGCACATTTCGGCAAGGCGAATGAGGTCTGATTTCAAGCCCATTTTGGTAGTTGAGCAGGTGGTATGCACAGTGATAGTGTCGTTGATAGGAGTGAAATTGAGTCGGTCGGCAACGAATTTTAGTATGAATTCGACTGGCTCGTACATATCTACTCCTTTGATTGTGTGGCGCATACGATAGAGACAAGGCGATTGGTCGCAGAGCACAGGGTACATGCCATAGTCGGATGCTTTGAGTAGTGCACGTTCGAGTTCGGCAGATTTTTGGTCGGCGAGTTCGGGCATACCTTTACTTTCCCATATTGTGCCGCAACAGAGTTTGCTCATATTTTCAGGGAAGATGACTTCGTAGCCTGCTTTTTCGAGCAGTTGTACGGTTTTTTGCATCAAAGGAGTTTGGTCTGGGTCGTGTTTGGCTGTGCCCATAGTTTGATTGATGCATGATGGGAAGTAGACAACTCTTGAAAGTTGAGAGTTTAGAGTTGAGAGTTTAGAGTTGTTTTGACTCGCTTCGCTCGTTATGGATGTAGGATGTGTTGGTTTAGAGTTCGTTTTAGGTCGGCGGGTGGCACGTGGCATGGCTGGAGTCCAGAGTGGAATGAGTTGGCCTGTGCCATAGTGGAGGCCTTTGGCGATAGAAGACATAAGCTTATCGCCTAATAGCCAATGCGCTGCAGATACAAGGCGGAGTCCTATGCCAAGAGTTGTTTCGATGCCACTGAGGTGATTGGCTGCAAATGTGCCAATTGATTGAGCCATACGGCTTTGGTTGATTTCGCGTTCGCGTATGACGTGGATGAGTTCGCCTGTGTTGATTTTGATTGGGCAAGAGGTTGAGCAGAGTCCGTCGCCAGCACAGGTAGTATTGCCTAAATATTGGAATTCTTTGATTAGTTGATTGAGGCGGGCATCATCTTCGTGGGTTTGTTGAAGGCGAGAAATTTCGCGTTGAACAACAATGCGTTGACGAGAAGAGAGAGCAAATCCGCAAGTGACGCAGTTGACTTCGCAGAAACCACATTCGATGCATCGGTCGATGAGCGGATGACATTGAGGAAGAGGTTTGAGGTTGGAAATGTGGCACTTAGGGTCGTCGTTGAAAATAACACCAGGATTGAATATGTTGTTAGGGTCGAAGAGTTGTTTCACTTCTTTCATGAGTTGGAACGCCTCTTTGCCCCATTCGCGTTCGACGAAAGGAGCCATGTTGCGCCCTGTGCCATGTTCGGCTTTGAGCGAGCCATCGTAGTGGTCGACAACGAGATGGGCTACGTCGTTCATAAGAGCTTCGTAGCGATTGATTTCGTCTTGAGTATCAAAGCGTTGATTGATGATGAAGTGATAGTTGCCTTCGAGGGCATGACCATAGATGACAGCATCGTCGTAGTGGTGATGCTCAAGGAGTTGTTGGAGCTCTTCGGTTGCTTCTACAAGATGATGAATAGGGAATGCAACGTCTTCGATGAGACAGGTTGTGCCTACGGGGCGCATACTGCCGACTGAAGGGAATATGCCTGAACGGATGGCCCAATATTGATTAACTGTGTCAGGGTCAGAGGTGAAGGCATGTGGACGAAGAGTGCTGAATTGAGCAATCGTTTGATTGATTGTGTTGATTTGTTCGTTTAGTTCTTCTTTGGTTTCAGCCTCAACTTTGATGAGAAGAGCCATTGTTGAGGCTGGTAGTTGATCGAAATCATCAACGCTATCTTTTACTGAGCAAAGAGCTTTATAATCAAATAGTTCGACTGCGGATACGGGGTTTTGTTTTAGTTGTATGACAGCACCACAGGCATTGCGAGTATCGGTGAAATAGATGAGAGCACTTGCAGAATAAGGTAGGATAGGTAGAGTGGTCATAGTGGCTTCGGCAAGGAATGCGAGAGTTCCTTCGGAGCCAACCATGAGGTGAGCGATGATGTCGAATGGGTCGTCGTATTCGATGAACGGAAGTATGTTGAGCCCAGTTACATTTTTAATGCTGTATTTTGATTTTATGCGTTCGGTAAGAGCTTGGTTTGCACGAGTTTGGTCGCGGAGAGCCTCGATGCGAGCAATGAATTCGGGGTGAGATTGGCGGAACTTTTCGCGGCTGTGTTGGTCGCCAGTATCGAGAATAGTGCCATCGGACAAGATTATACGGACCGATAGCAACATTTTATCGCTATTTGCATGGATACCACAACTCATGCCCGAAGCATTATTCGAGATAATTCCTCCCACCATTGCACTTTTGATAGAGGCAGGATCGGGACCGAATTTGCGACGATATGGAGCAAGGAGTTCGTTGACGCGTTGGCCGATGATACCAGGTTGAAGTACAATGCGTTTGCCGTTGTCGAGTATTGAGTATTTTTCCCATTTTTTGCCTACTACTGCGAGTATGTCGTTGCTGATAGCTTGACCTGAGAGGCTTGTGCCAGCAGCGCGCCAAGTGATGTGGCGATGCTCGTTGTTGGCTTGTTGAATGAGGTTGATGATGTCGGTTTCGGTGTCGGGATGAACTACTGTTTTAGGTAGTAGGCGGTAGAATCCGGCATCGGTGCCCCATGCGAGGGAGTTTATTAATTCATAATTCATAGACGTGAAATTTGAAATTTGAAATGTGAAAGTTTTCTATTTGGTGTTAGCTTTCAACTTTCAACTTTCAATTTTTATTTATATAGGTAGTATTTTGAAGAGAGTTTGCGATAGGCTTTTTCGTCTTTTTCGAAATAGTCTTTTACGTCAGCCCAACGGTAAGTTTCAGAGAATTTTTCGCGGATGAAATTTGTACCACATACCTTGTCGAACATTTGGAAGCGGTTTTGTGGTGCTTCTTTGAATATATCATGTTCTGGATACATCTCTTTAACTACTTGCATAACGTAGAATTGAATTTCGGTGAGGCGTGCTTTTTCGTATTCGGTGATGTAGATTTGTACACCACCGCAAAGTTCGCCTTTAGATGTAGAGTAGTATGGTTTGTAGTGGATTGGACGGAAGCGGACGCCAGGAAGATTGAGAGCGTTGAGGTTGGTTGCAAGCGAGTCGGCATTGAACCAAGGTGCACCTATTGTTTGGAAAGGAAGAGGGTAGCCTACGCCCATATTGATGTAGTAGAGTTCGCCGAGAATGCCTGTAACAGGATAGTAGATAGCCGATTGAGGATAAGGAATGTGAGGTGAAGCAGGAATCCATTCGAGGCCAGTTTCGTCCCAAGTCATATTGCGAGTCCAACCCTCCATTGGGATTACTGTGAGCTTACATTTTTCGCCAAGCATGCCTTCTTCGTTGAGCATAAGTGCAAGTTCACCTGGAGTTTGTCCGTAGAGGTAAGGAATTTTGAATTGAGATACGAAAGAGATGTAGTCGTCTTCGACAAGGTTGCCTTCGATGCGATTGCCACCGAGAGGATTTGGGCGGTCGAGGACAACAAATTCTTTGTCGTTTTCGGCAGCAGCCATCATGCCCATACCCATTGTGCTGATGAATGTGTAAGAACGACAGCCAATATCTTGAATATCATATACAATGACATCGACATTTTCGAGCATTTCGGGCGTAGGTTTGCGTGTTTTGCCAAAGATTGAGTACATAGGTACACCAGTGCGAGGATCGACCGTGTTGTCAACGTGGTCGCCAGCATAAACATCGCCACGTACGCCGTGTTCAGGCGCAAAAAGAGCCACAAGTTCAACATCTTCAGCTTCGTGAAGGATGTCGATAGTAGATTTTAGTTGAGAATCCACACCTGTTGGGTTTGTTATAAGTCCTACACGTTTACCTTTGAGTATGTCGAAATTTTGGTCGCGGAGGACTTCGATGCCTGGTTTAACTTTAGTTTTAATTTGTTGGTTGTTGCTACAACAAGCAGAGAGAGACAACAAACTTATTGTTGTAATAAGTAGAATTGTGAAAATGAAATTTTTGTTCATGGTGTATATTATTTTTTGTTATTTTTTTGCAAAGATAAGAAAAAAAAATGATAATCAATGTCAATTATTTGTTTTTTTTATTTTGTTATTTGATAAAAAATGCTTACCTTTGCCAATTAAAAGTGTGTAATTGAAAAAAACAATAATAATGGATAATTTTAAAAATAAAATTAAGAGTAGTAATATATTTGCTTATTTATCATCAATAGGGTATTTGCCAAGGTGGATGGTTTTATTGGTTGATGTTGTGCTTTGTATTGTGGCTTATTTTTGTGCATTTCAGTTGGCTTATCATTATTATTATTTCCAATATGCAAGTGTGCAATTATATGAAATAAAAAATATAATTATCACTTTAGGTTGTCAAATCCTTTGGTTTTGGGTTTTTCATACATATTCTGGAATATTGCGCTATTCTACTTTTATTGATGCAACAAAGTTGTTGTATGCAATTATTGCAAATGCATCAACCTTGATAACCATTCATTATTTAGTTTTGTTGGCGATAGGAAAAGGTGTTTTTTTGCGTTTGGGTATTGTTTTATATGCAATATTTGCCTTTTTATTATTGTTTAGTTTGCGTTTAGTGGTTAAAACTTTATATGATACGTTAGTTATACGTGCAGGAAGAGCTATTTCAGTTGTTGTTTATGGAACTAAATCAGCGGGAATTTCTATCGCAAAAATGATAAGATCAGATGTTAATTCTCATTATAGAGTGGATGGGTTTATAGATGATAGGAGTAATCAAAATAAGCAAATATTTGGTTTGCCTATTTTTTCTACTAAAAGTAAAGATATTATATCAAATTTGCAAAAAAAACGAATAAAGGCGATAGTTGTATCTCCTTTAAAATTGAATGATGTAAATATAACAAAGAGTTTAAATTGTTTTATTGATGCTGGATTTCAGATATTGATGATTCCTAGTTTGAGGCACTATAAAGAAGGAGATGATATATCTGGTTTTGATATTGAGAAAAATTTGAAAAAAATTCAAATTGAAGACTTGTTGGGTCGTAAACCGATAGAGATAGATAAAAGTCCTATAGAAAAAATGATTGCAGGTAAGGTTATTTTGATAACTGGCGCTGCTGGTTCTATTGGTAGTGAGATTGTTCGTCAATTGTCAATGTTTAAACCTAAAAAATTGATTTTGTTAGATAATGCAGAAACTCCATTACACAATATTCGTTTGGAATTGACAGAAAAATTTCACAATATTGAATATGCTTTCGTAATAGCTGATGTGCGTATGCGAGATAGAATAGAATCTGTTTTCTCGGAAATGCGTCCAAATGTAGTATTTCATGCTGCTGCATATAAGCATGTGCCTTTAATGGAAGATAATCCTGCTGAATGTGTCTTGGCTAATGTGTTAGGGTCTCGTAATGTAGCAGATATGGCAGTGAAATATGGAACAGAATCATTTGTAATGGTTTCGACTGATAAGGCTGTAAACCCAACTAATGTTATGGGATGTTCTAAACGTATAGCAGAGATATATGTACAAAGTTTATCTAAAAAGTTGGCAAATCAATCCGGAAAAGCTCCTCGATTTATAACAACTCGTTTTGGTAATGTTTTAGGTTCGAATGGTTCTGTTATACCACTTTTCCGTCAGCAAATAGAGAAAGGAGGTCCTGTTACTGTTACTCATCCTGATATAATTCGTTATTTTATGACTATTCCTGAGGCTTGTCAGTTGGTACTTGAAGCAGGTACAATAGGTAATGGTGGGGAGATATTTATATTCGACATGGGAATGCCAGTGAAAATAGCAGATTTAGCTAAAAAAATGATTCGTTTGTCGGGTTTAGAACCGGGAGTTGATATTCAAATAGAATATACAGGATTGCGTCCTGGTGAGAAATTATATGAAGAATTATTGAATAATGAAGAGTTGGTTAAACCTACTTCTCATGATAAAATAATGATTGCTAATGTGCGTGAATATGAGTATGATGAAATGTTGCCGATGTATGATAAATTGTTTGAGTATGCACAAGAAAATCAAAATTATCTTGTCGTGCGCACAATGAAGGAAATGGTTCCTGAATATAAATCTCAAAATTCTGTATATCAGCAAATTGATTCGGAATTGAAAAATAATTATTTGTAATGGCTGTTGCTGACATTGGTAAAAAGGATTTTGCGTGGACTCTTATTGCAACATTTTTTAAGATAGGTGCGGGTGTTTTGCTGTTTCCTTTTGTGTTGCGGATGTTGCCAGCTGAAACAGTTGGTGTGTGGACTATTTTTACTACTATAGCGCAGTTAACTTCTATATTTGATTTTGGATTTAATACCTCTTTTGCACGTAATATCTCTTATGTATTTAGCGGAGTGCGTGAATTGAAAAAAAAAGGTTACGAATCTGTAAATTTAGAAAATGTTAATGCAATAGATTATAAATTGTTGGGTTCAACAATAAAAGCAATGCGTTATTTTTATTCTCGTATGGCATTGTTACTATTTTTGTTGTTTGCTACTATTGGTACGTTTTATATTTCTATATTGATGCAAGATTATGTGGGTGATGTGCGTGAGGTATATTTGTCGTGGATAATTTTAGTGTTGATAAATTCCTATAATCTTTATACTTTATATTATGAGTCGTTGTTGAATGGACGAGGGTTGATAAAGCGTGTACATCAGATTATTTTTATCGGTAATTTTGTTTATATAGGATTAGCTTTACTGCTTATTTTATTGGGTGGTGGATTGGTGGCGATTGTTTCTTCGCAGGCAATATCAGTGTTATTGGTTCGTTTTTTAAGTAAACGAGCTTTTTATACTAAAGAGATAGTTGATAATTTGGCAGAGGTTGATGATTCTGATTACAAGAATGTATTGTCTGCTATAGCTCCAAATGCTATAAAAGTGGGGTTGACATCGTTGGGTGGTTTTATAATTAACAAGTCAAGTATGTTTATCGGTTCGTTATATGTATCGCTAGAACTGATGGCATCTTATGGTATCACGTTGCAATTATTTGTTGTAGTGGGTATGTTGGCGGGTATTTTTACTCGAGTATATATGCCTAAAGTTTTTCAATGGCGTGTTGAAGGACGTTTGGATTTAGTAAAAAAAATGTTTTATCTGTCAAGCATTGTAATGTTTATTGTATTTACTATATCTGGGACTATTATTGTATTGTGGGGAGATTGGTTGTTAAGACTATTGAAAAGTTCTACTATGCTACTGCCTACAAGTTTATTGATATTGATGTTTGTGCAACATTATTTAGAATATAATCATTCAAATGCAGCGCAATACTTGCTATCGCGTAATGAAGTGCCATTTTTTAAAGCCTCTTTAATATCTGCTAGTGGAGTTTTAGTGTTATTGATGATATTTGTTGTTTGGTTGGATATGGGGGTATTGGGTATGATTTTAGCTCCAATGTTAGTGCAGGCTGTTTATCAAAATTGGAAATGGCCTTTAGAGGTAATAAAAGAATTTAAAAATTAACATATATGAATTTCAAGCGTAATATTGTTGTTACTGGTGGGGCTGGCTTTATTGGCTCACACGTAGTTCGTTTGTTTGTGAATAAATATCCTGAGTATAATATTATCAATGTAGATAAACTTACATACGCTGGCAATCTTGCTAATCTTAAAGACATAGAAGACAGACCAAATTATAAGTTTGTCCGAATGGATATTTGCGATTTTGAGGCATTCTATAAATTGATGCAAGATGAACGTGTCGATGGTATTATCCATCTTGCTGCAGAGAGTCATGTAGATAGAAGTATCAAAGACCCATTTACTTTTGCTCGTACCAATGTTATGGGAACATTGTCGCTTCTTCAAGCAGCAAAACTTTATTGGGAGTCTCTTCCAGAACGTTACGAAGGAAAACGTTTTTATCATATTTCAACAGACGAGGTATATGGAGCATTGGAGATGACTAATCCTGAGGGTATTGAACCTCCATTCAAAACAGTTGCTTCGTCGGAAGGTCATAAAGCGTATGGTAAGGATTTCTTTTATGAAGATACAAAGTACAATCCTCACTCGCCATATTCAGCTTCAAAAGCATCGTCCGACCACTTTGTTCGTGCTTTCCACGATACATATGGTATGCCAACAATAGTTACTAATTGTTCAAATAACTATGGCCCATATCAATTCCCTGAGAAATTGATACCATTGTTTATCAATAATATTCGTCATCGCAAATCATTGCCAGTATATGGTAAAGGCGAGAATGTTCGCGATTGGTTGTATGTTGAGGACCACGCACGTGCCATTGACCTAATTTTCCACGAAGGTAAAATTGCTGATACGTATAATATTGGCGGTTTCAACGAGTGGAAAAATATAGATTTGATAAAAGTTATGATAGTTACTGTCGATCGAATTTTGGGCAATCCGGAAGGGCATAGTTTAGATTTGATAACATACGTAACTGACCGTGCTGGACATGATATGCGTTATGCGATAGATAGTACAAAATTGCAGCGCGAATTAGGTTGGGAACCATCACTTCAGTTCGAAGAAGGCATCGAGCGCACAGTCCGTTGGTATCTTGATAATCAAGCATGGATGGATAATATTACTTCTGGTGAATATGAGAAGTATTATGAAGAGATGTATGAGAATAGATAAATAGATCAATTTGTTTGATATATTTTTTGAGTGTATGGGCTATATCTTTTGTTAGAATGGTAGGAAAAGATTTACAAAATAAGGCTTTGAACGGGATTAAATGGAGTCTTGTGGATAATGTGGCTAATTCGGGTATTACTTTTTTAGTTGGTCTTGTTTTAGCTCGTTTGTTGTCTCCTATCGAGTTTGGAATAATAGGTATAGTAACTATATTTATCAATCTTTCAAATACAATTGTTGATGGTGGGTTTATAACAGCATTAGTTAGAAAACCTAATGTTGATGATAAAGATTTGAATACAGTTTATTATTCTAATCTTTTTGTATCAATTTTATTGTCTGTTTTTTTAAGTTTTGCATCTAAATGGTTGTCTGAATTTTTTGAATTGCCAATATTGCTAAAAATAATACCAATAATGTCTTCTCTTTTGATAATAAATGCATTATCTTTGATTCATAAAACATTATTGGTTATAAGAATTGATTTTAAAACACAAGCGTTAGTTTCTTTTATTGCATCTGTTTTGAGTGGAATTGTTGGTATAAGTTTGGCGTATTATGGATATGGCGTCTGGAGTTTAGTTGTTCAGCAAATATTGAGGCAAACATTATTGATGTTATTATTTGGAATATCTTCAAAATGGTCTCCATCTTTGCTCTTTTCTATTAGTAGATTTAAAGATTTGTTTAATTTTGGATCAAAAATTCTTTTAGCAAATTTGATTAATTCCATTTATAAGGATATATTTTTGGTTGTTATTGGAAAAATGTACACAGCGACTGATTTAGGACAGTATAATAGGGCAGAACAGTTTAATTCTATATTTACAAATAATTTGACTTTGGTTATTCAAAAGGTTATGTTGCCTGTATTGAGTAAAATGCAAGATAATAAACTTCTCTTGCAGAATGCGTTTAAGAAGGTTTTGAATTATTCGGGTTTTGTTACTTTTATTTTAGTTTTTGCTTTGAGCGCAGTGGCTAAGCCTTTTGTTATTTTATTGGTAGGAGAGCAATGGTTGCCTGCGGTAGAATATTTACAAATTATGTGTTGTTATGGAGCTATCTACCCATTACAAATTATCAATATTAATCTTTTGAATGTTCTTAAATGTTCAGATAAGGTTTTAAAATTGGAGGTAATAAAAAAAATATTGTTTTTGGGCGTTATAGCTTCTGGTTTTATTTTCGAACTGAAATATATGTTATGGTTTGCTGTAATATATTATTATATTGAATTTATTTTGAATAGTTGGTATTCTGAAAAATTAATAGGGTTTGGTACATTTAAGCAGATAAAGAGTTTATTTCCATATTGGTTTGTTTCAATCGTAATATCTTTAATTGTTTGGTCTATTTCTTTGTTAGATATATCATACGCGGTTATGTTGTTTGTACAATGTTTAGTATTGGTTGCTCTGTATTTAATATATTATGAGTTGAAAAAAGATTCTGTCTATTTAGAATTGAAGATGTTGTTTCTAAATCAATTAAAAGAAGTTTTTAATGGGACAAAAAACTAATATATTAGTATATTTTTTGATAACGATATTTTCTTTTGTATTGTATTGTCATTTTTTAGTTACAGGTGATATTGTATCTGAATATATGATGACAGGTCTTATTTTATGGGTTTTTGTAAGTAATCTATTTTCGCTTCTTGTATATCGAATTCCGTTATTTCATCCGTATGTTTTCTTTTTGTTAACGTTTTTTCTTTATAATGTTGGAGGTTTCTTTATAGCATTGTGTTTTGGAGAAAGTTTTTTTAATTATAGTTTTGGTCTTTCTTCAGGAGGAGGTTTTTCTCCGTATGAAAAAGGGGAAACTATGTTTTCTGTCTTGTTTTTTTTAATATTTATTCATTGGGGGGTAGTACTATTTTGTAAAGTAAAAAAACAAAATGAATTTCAATTTTTAGAAGAAAATTATGAGCAAGATATTTATTCTACTACAAATAGAAAAATAGGATTGTTGTTGTTCTATATTTCTTTATTACCGGCTTATTATTATTATTATGTGTATATTAGAGAGGCGTTTATGATGGGAGGATATAGTAATTATGCTCTTGCTGTAGATAGTAGAGTTGGTACAGAAAATATGAATTTTTTAGTTCGTATTTCTGATGATATAAATGCTTTTGGCTTTGTACTGTTTTTATCATCAATACCCCAAAAAAAGCAATTTATAATACCATGTGTATTATATTTTATACCATTTTTATTAGTTTCAACTTTTACTGGTAGTAGAGTATATGTTATAACACAAGGAATGATGTTATTATCATATTTTGTATTAGTCTATAAGGTATCTTATAAAAAAATATCGTATGTGTTATTAATTTTTGTTTTATATGCTGTGTTTGTTGGACTTTTTCGAAATGTAGAGGATTATGATTTGTCGAAAACAAGAGATAAAATTGGAGAAGTAGAGACTGATGATAGTGTGTTGAGGAATTTTTTTGTTGCACAAGGGCTTTCTGCTCAGACTATCTCATTTACAGTTTCTTTGCATGAAGAAGGAAAATTAGAATATTCACCTTTGTTTATGATTATGCCACTAATTTCGAAAGGAGGGTATGATGAAACAAAAACACCTAATGAGTATTATTATTTGCCAGATAGAATATCATACTATTATAATGAAAACTTTTCTTTAGGAGGAGGTTTAGGTGGGTCTATTGTTGCTGATTTTTATTCGGTAGGGGGTATTTTAGGAGTTATAATTTTTTCGGTGTTTTTAGGATTTATTTTTATGTGGAGTATAGGAGTGTTTATCTCTCAGCATAATTCTATGTGGAAAGCTATATTGATATTGTTGTTGCCGAGTATTTATTATTTACCACGAGCGTATTTTGTTTATCCAATTGTTAATTCTGCATTTTCTTTATTGTTGTTGTTTGTGTATTATTTTTTTATTTTTAAATTTATTCCTAGAAAACAAATTGATATATAATTAATGAAAATAAGAGGACGAAATTTTAAATTTAAGCAAATTATTTGTTTGTTTCTATATTATTCATTTGCTCGATATTTACCTAAAAGCGTTTCTTTTTGGGGAATAGGAAAGCAAGTAAGATATTTTTGTGTAAAAAATATCTTTTTAAAGTGTGGTAAAAATGTTAATGTTGAAAGAGGAGCTTTGTTTGGTTCTGGATTAGATATTATCATAGGTGATAATTCTTCAATTGGTATAAATGCTGTTGTGCCAAGTAATATAATTATAGGGGATAACGTTATGATGGGGCCTAATTGTTATGTTTTAGAGAAAAATCATGCCTTTAGTCGAATAGATATTCCTATGATTGAGCAAGATTATGAAGAAAAAAAACAAACAATTATTGGTGATGACGTTTGGATTGGACGGCAGGTTTTAATGACACCAGGACGTATTATTAAAAAAGGGACTATTATCGCAGCTGGAACTATTTTGTGTAAAAATTTTGATGAATATAGTGTCGTTGGAGGAAATCCTTCTAAATTAATAAGAAATAGGAAAAATGGTTGATTTTTTTAATGATTGGTATTCATCTGTTGTTTTTAAAAATAAATTTTTAAGAGCAATTAAATTTTATTCTTTTTATAGATTTTTTATTAGGGTATCTGCGAATCTTGTTTTACCACTTTATTTTTTGTTAACAAGACGTAATAAAAAATATGTTTTAAAAGAATCTATTAAAAAGAATGGTCGTTATATTGTATCTTTTACCTCTTTTCCTGCTAGGATAAATAATGTTTGGTTAGTTGTTGAATCAATCTTACGACAAACACAAAAACCAGATATGATTATTTTATGGTTGTCGAAAAAACAGTTTTCGAGTTTAGATGTTTTGCCTAAGTCATTATTAAATTTGCAAAAGCGTGGTTTGACGATAAAGTTAAAAGATGAAGATTTTCGCTCCCATAAGAAATATTATTATTTTCTTAAAGAGTATTCTGAAGATTATTTAATTACAATTGATGATGATATTTTTTATCGATCTGATATGTTAAAAACTTTATTTGATTACTCAATAAAATATCCTAATAGGGTAATATCTAATTATTCACATATTCTTTGTTATGAAGATAAAAAATTGCTGTCGTATGAGCAAGTGGATAGAAATATTAAATGTGAATGTGTTGATAATGCTAATTTGTTTTTTGGTAGCGGTGGTGGAACATTATTTCCCCCGTATTGCTTTTTTTCAGATATTTTAAATATAGATTTAGCAATGAAATTATGCCCTATTGCAGATGATGTTTGGTTGAATGCTATGGTCCGTTTGAATAAAAGAAAGGTAGTAAAAACAAATTATTTTTCCGTAATATTACCTATTTTAAAAATTGGAGATATAAAATTATATGAATCCAATCAAAATGGAGGAAATGATTCTCAAATATTAGCTGTTAATGATTATTATTATAAGTTTTTGGGTAGATTTATTTTTTGACAATGAAGGTATTGCATTTGATAGCAGATTATTTATATTCTCCATTTTATAAAAATTTTATTTATAATTTGAATAATTTAGATGTTGATACAAGTATTTATGTATCAACTCGTAGGGATGTACAAAATACAGAGGATTATGATGGTTCTGTTTTTGTTACACAAAAAAAGTTTAATTGGTTTGATAAATTATTATATTTTCCAAAACAGCAATATATTTATAAAGAAGTTGTAGAAAATAATCTTATAACAGATGTTAATTTGGTTCATGCTCATACGTTATTTTCTAATGGTTTTTTAGCATATAAACTTTATAAATCTTATGGCATACCATATATAGTCGCAATAAGAAATACGGATGTAAATGATTTTTTTAAGTATATGTTTCATTTAAGAGGGTTAGGGCAGCAGATAATGCTTAATGCTAAAAATGTAATTTTTTTGTCTCCTTCTTATATGAGTAATGTTTGTAATAAATATATTGATTCTAAATATAGAGATATTATATTAAGAAAAAGTATAGTTATTCCGAATGGAATTGATTCTGTTTTTTTTGAGAAAAGAAGTAAGCAAAAATTTAAGAAATTAAATAAAAGAGTTAAATTATTATTTGTAGGTAATATAAATAAAAATAAAAATATTTTATCAGTTTTATTAGCTTCAGACAAACTGATTGAAGAGGGTTTTTCGGTTGAGGTTTATGTTGTTGGTAAGTTAGTCTCGAAGAAAATAGGTATAGAATTAAAAAAACGAGATTTTGTTAGATTATATTTTTATATGCAACATGAAGGTATTATAGATTTGATGCATGAAACAGATATATTGATAGTTCCTTCTTTCAAAGAAACTTTTGGACTTGTTTATGCTGAAGCAATGAGTCAGGGTATGCCTGTTATTTATACGAAGGGGCAGGGTTTTGATGGACAATTTGAAGATAAATATGTAGGATGTTCTGTGGTTGCTGATGATATAGATGATATATGTAATAGTATAAAGTATATTATGAATAATTACAATGAAATATCTGAGAATTGTTATAATTCAGTAGGTAAGTTTAGTTGGAGTCTAATTGCAAAAAAATATTTAGAATTATATAAAATTTAATTATGGATTTAGTTTCTATTATATGTCCAATATATAATGAGGAAAAATATATTAAGGGTTGTATTGATTCTATTCTTCAGCAAGATTATCCAAAGGATAAAATGGAGGTTTTGTTTGTTGATGGCATGAGTTCAGATAAAACAAGAGAGATAGTAGGTCAATATATAGTACGATATTCTTTTTTGAAATTATTGGATAATCCTCTAAAAATAGTTCCTTGTGCGTTGAATAAAGGAATAGAGAATTCAAAAGGTAATATTATTATTCGTATAGATGCACATTGTTTCTATCCTATCAATTATATATCAAAATTAGTTTTTTTCTTGAATAAATTGGGTGCAGATAATGTTGGAGCTGTTTTGAATACTTTACCAGCAAATGATTCTATCATTTGTTGTTCAATAGCAAAAGCTATTAGCCATCCTTTTGGTGTTGGTGATTCGTCTTTTAGAATCGGAGTTGATAAAATTATGCAAGTAGATACGGTTCCTTTTGGTTGTTATAAGAAAGATGTTTTTGATAGAATAGGAGTGTTTGATGAAGAATTGATTAGAAATCAAGACGATGAATTTAATGCAAGATTGGTTAATTCTGGTGGTAAAATTTATTTAATTCCCGAATTGATAATTGATTATATTGCTAGAGATAGTGTTTTGAAATTAAAAAAAATGTATTATCAGTATGGATTATTTAAACCATTAGTAAATAAAAAATTAGGTAAACCTGCAACTATACGTCAATTTTTTCCATTATTATTTGTTATTGGATTATTTTGTGGTTTTATTTTATCTTTTTATTCGTCTTTTTTTATGATTATTTATTTGTTGGTATTATTGTTTTATTTGGGGATAGGATTGTTTGTTGGAGTAAATTTAGCACTTAAAGAGAGACGATTGGGTTATGTTTTTTTGATGCCATATTTGTTTTTCATTATTCATTGTAGTTATGGAATTGGGTATATGAAAGGTTTATATAAAGTTTTATTAAAAAAAGATTTTATTGTAAATGTAAATAGATAATAATATGAAAGTACCATTTTCACCCCCAGATATAACAGAACAAGAGATTGAGGAAGTTGCAAAAGCTTTGCATTCTGGTTGGATTACAACAGGTCCTCGAACAAAAGAATTTGAAAGAAGAATTGCTGAATATTGTCATACATCTAGATCCGTTTGTTTAAATTCGGCAACAGCTTGTATGGAACTTGTATTAAGGTTATTTGGTATTGGGCCTGGAGATGAAGTTATAGTTCCAGCTTATACTTATACAGCTACAGCAAGTGTTACGCAACATGTTGGTGCAAAGTTAGTATTTGTGGATTGTGCAAAAGATTCGTTCGAAATAGATTATGAGCAATTAATAAATTTAATTACTCCAAATACAAAAGCTATAATATCAGTTGATTTAGGTGGTGTTATTGCTGATTATGGAAAAATTTTTTCTACGATAGAATTAAAAAAAGATATTTTTCAGGGGCGTAATAATCTGCAATGTGCATTAGGACGTATTTTAGTTATTGCAGATGCAGCTCATGCTTTTGGAGCTTCTTATTTAGGAAAAATGTGTGGAGAGATTGCAGACTTTACGAGTTTTTCTTTTCATGCGGTAAAAAATTTAACAACTGCGGAAGGTGGAGCTTTGACTTGGCGTGATATTGAGGGTATTGATAATGAGTGGATATATAAACAATTTCAGTTGTTGTCTCTGCATGGTCAAAGTAAGGATGCTTTTGCCAAAACACAGTTAGGTGCATGGGAATATGATATTGTATATCCAGCATATAAATGTAATATGACAGATATTACGGCTGCGATAGGTTTAATACAATTAGATCGTTATTCTGCAATATTAAATCGTAGAAAGGAAATAATAGACCGTTATAATGTAGCTTTTTCTGGTTTAAATATTCAAGTTTTGAAGCATTATACAGCAAACTCTATATCTAGTGGGCATTTGTATTTGGTTCGTTTATTAGGAAAAGATGAAAATTATAGAAATGATTTGATAATTAAAATGGCAGAAAGAGGTATAGCTACAAATGTACATTATAAGCCATTACCAATGATGTCTGCATATAAGATGTTGGGGTTTGATATAAATAATTATCCTAATGCATTTGCTCAATATAGAAATGAAATCACATTACCTTTGCATACTTGTTTAACAGATGAGCAAGTTGATTATATTATTAATAATTTTTTGGAATTAATTTTGGAATAATGCAACGTTTTTTTGATGTAATCATAAGTTTTATAGGTTTGATTATTTTATTACCTATTTTCTTTTTTATTGCAATTTGGATTAAATGTGATTCGAAAGGACCTATATTTTATAAGCAAATGCGAGTTGGTAAAAATGGAGTTGATTTTTATTTATATAAGTTCCGGTCAATGAGAGTCGGTGCAGATAAAAAAGGTTTGATAACTGTTGGTGGTAGGGATCCTCGAATTACATATTCAGGATATTTTATTCGTAAATATAAAATTGATGAGTTGCCTCAATTATTAAATGTATTAAAGGGGGATATGAGTATTGTTGGACCTCGTCCAGAAGTACGAAAATATGTCGATTTATATACGGATGAACAACGTTTGGTTTTGTCAATTAAACCAGGTATTACAGATTATGCTTCTATTGAGTATATTGATGAAAATGAAATTTTGGGAAAATCATCAGACCCAGAAAAAACTTATATTGAGGATATTATGCCTGAAAAGATAAAGTATAATATGAAATATATAAATAATAAAACTTTATTTGAATATTTTAAAATTATATTTTTGACAGGGTTGAAAATTTTTAGATAAAAATAATATATGAAAATAGCAGTAGCAGGTACAGGATACGTCGGTTTATCGATAGCAACATTATTAGCTCAACATCAAGAGGTTGTGGCTGTTGATATCGTACCCGAACGTGTCGATTTAGTTAATAGACGAGTATCACCCATTCAAGATGAATATATCGAGAAATTTTTTGTTGAAAAACAACTAAATCTAATAGCCACGTTAGATGCCGAAAAGGCATATCGTGATGCAGAATTTGTGGTGATTGCTGCGCCTACGAATTATGACCCACAAAAGAATTTCTTCGATACTTCTGCAGTTGAAAATGTTATTCAGTTGGTTATGAAATATAACTCTAATGCGGTGATGGTGATAAAATCTACTATCCCTGTAGGATTTACTGCCAACGTGCGTCAAAAATATAATACCGAAAATATCATTTTTTCACCCGAATTCCTTCGCGAATCAAAAGCCTTATACGACAACCTTTATCCATCACGTATAATTGTTGGTACCGATATGTCTAACCCATATCTTGTTGAAAAGGCTAAGCTCTTTGCCCAACTGCTTCAAGATGGTGCAATAAAGAAAGATGTCGAAACTCTTTTCATGGGTTTCACCGAAGCCGAAGCTGTAAAACTATTCGCTAACACCTATTTAGCATTGCGTGTATCTTTCTTCAACGAACTCGACACTTATGCCGAACTCAAAGGTTTGAACACTCAACAAATCATTGATGGCGTCTGTCTCGACCCTCGCATCGGTTCTCACTACAACAATCCATCTTTTGGTTATGGCGGTTATTGTTTGCCAAAAGACACCAAACAACTACTTGCCAACTACGAAGATGTTCCTCAAAATCTCGTGAAAGCCATTGTTGATAGCAATCGCACTCGCAAAGACTTCATCTCTGATCGTGTTCTCGAACTCGCTGGTTACTATAGTTATACTAATAATCGTTACGACGTAACCCAAGAGCGCGAATGCGTTATTGGCGTTTATCGTCTTACAATGAAAAGCAATTCCGATAATTTCCGCCAATCCTCTATACAAGGCGTCATGAAACGTGTCAAAGCCAAAGGTGCAAAGGTAATTATATATGAACCAACACTCGAGGATGGTACAACATTCTTTGGTAGTCTTGTCGTTAACGATTTGGCAAAATTTAAGGAAATGAGTAATTCAATTATTGCTAACCGTTACGACAGCGTACTCGACGATGTAGCCGAAAAAGTTTATACTCGCGACATATTCAAACGAGACTAAATTTAATTCATAATTTTTTCACCTATTGGTTCAAAGACCTTCGGTTATAATTCATAATTTTATCGTTTAGTGGCTCAAAAGACATTTAGGTCGTAATTATTTGTGTTAATAATTATTTTCGGTTTATAATTTTGGAGAGAAAAAGTAAAATGATAAAAAATCCAAAAATAGAGTTATTAAGTCCTGCAAAAAATCTCGAAGTAGGTATTGCCGCCATCAATCATGGCGCCGATGCGGTGTACATAGGTCCATCACAATTTGGTGCACGTGTGGCGGCTGGAAATTCCATCGAAGATATTGCAAAGTTAGTCGACTATGCTCACAAATATTACGCTCGTGTCTATGTAACTCTCAATACTATTCTAAAAGACGAAGAATTAGAACAAGCACGTCTTTTAGTCAATGATTTATACAACATAGGCGTCGATGCCCTCATTGTGCAAGACATGGCTCTATTACAAATGGATTTACCTCCTATTGCTCTGCATGCTAGCACACAATGCGATACTCGAACAGTCGAGAAAGTTAAATTCCTTGAACAATGTGGATTTGAACAAGTCGTACTTGCTCGCGAAACTTCGTTGGCCACTATGCGACAAATGTCCGAGCAAACCAACGTAGCCCTCGAAGCTTTTGTTCATGGAGCATTATGTGTTTCATATAGTGGGCAATGCTATCTTAGCGAAGCAATGCGTGGCCGTAGTGCCAATCGTGGAGCATGCGCACAAATGTGCCGATTGCCATACGACTTGTTGGATGAAGATGGCAACACACTTCTCCACAAAAAACACCTTTTATCTCTCAAAGACTTCGATGCATCGCATCATCTACATGAAATGATTGATGCCGGAATATCTTCCTTCAAAATCGAAGGTCGATTGAAAGACATTAATTACGTAAAGAACATCACATCATACTATCGCCGCAAATTTGATGCAATACTCGAAGGTTCACCTCGCAAAGCTGCATCATCAGGCAAAACAACACTCTTTTTCGAGCCTAATCCTAAAAAGACTTTCTATCGCGGTGCTACTGATTATTTCCTCGAAGGCCGCAAGCGCGACATCTGGTCATTCGACACCCCGAAATCATTAGGCGAGCCAATTGGCAAAGTAAAAGATATCTGGCGCAATGCTATATCAATGCATAATTCACAATTCACAATTCACAATGGAGATGGGTTGTGTTTCTTAAATAAAAAAGGCGAATTTGAAGGATTCCGAGTAAACAAAGTAGAGTCGGGTAGGCTATTACCATTGCAAATGCCTAAAATTGAAAAAGGGACACTCGTTTATCGCAATTCCGATGTAGCATTTGAGCGGATATTGGCTGGTAAAACAGCAGAACGAAAAATAGGACTACATATAAAAGTAGAGACGCAATATATTGCGTCTCAATCTCAGCAACATTTATGTTTGTCTATTACTGACATAGACAACATTTCTACTTCATTTGAAACTGAAGTTTCTGGCGAATTAGCCAACAATCCGGATAAAATGTTGGATACTTGGCGTACTCAGTTATCTAAATTAGGTGGTACGATTTTTGAAGCTTCTCAGATTGATTTATCTGCTCTCGATAAACCTTACTTTGTACCTGTATCGCAAATAGCTGAGTGGCGGCGTCAATTAGTTGAATTACACGAAATAAACAGGAGTAAAGCCTATAAGCGTTCATTGATTGAAATAAAGCCAACTACACACAAATATGTTGCGACAGAGTTAGACTATCGTGCGAATATTTACAATTCGCAAGCAAAAGCATTCTACGAGCAACATGGATGTATAGTCAACCAACCCGCATTTGAGCAACAACATCAATCTAATGCCGAACTAATGCGTACAAAACATTGCATTCGTTATGCTTTAGGGTGGTGTAAAAAAAATTCACAATGCATAATGCATAATGCACAATTGAAAGAGACAAAAGATATGAAACATGCGGTACTCTATTTGCAAAATGGCAACGACCGTTTCCGTCTCGAATTTGATTGTCGCAATTGCGAAATGATAATAAAACAAGGATAAAGCCCTCAACTTTTAACTCTCAATATTTAACTCTAAACTCTAAACTTTAAACTTTCTATATTATGGAACATCAAACACCAACACCTCACATCGGGGCAAAATATGGCGAAATCGCTAAAACTGTATTCATGGCAGGCGACCCATTGCGCGCAAAATTCATGGCAGAGCGTTATCTCGAAAACCCAGTACAATTCAACAACGTACGCGGTATGCTCGGTTTTACAGGAACCTACAAAGGTCATCGTGTATCAATCATGGGGCATGGTATGGGTATTCCGTCTATTGGCATCTATTCTTACGAGTTATTTAATTTCTACGACGTAGATACTATCGTACGCGTAGGTTCTGCAGGTGCATACCACAAAGATTTACATATTGGAGACATTGTTATTGGACTTGGTGCATGTACTAATAGCAATTACGCATCTCAATACGGACTTCCTGGCACATTTGCACCTATTGCCGACTTCGAATTAGCTCGCAAAGCAGTAGCAAAAGCCGAAGAGTTAGGCTATCGTTATATGGTAGGTAACATTTATTCAAGCGACGTATTCTATGAAGACACACCATCTGCCGAAAAATGGGCACGCATGGGTGTTCTCGCTGTAGAAATGGAAGCCCCTGCATTATATTGTAATGCCGCTCGTGCCGGTAAACGTGCATTGGTTATTTGCACAATTTCCGATTGCATATTTACAGGAGAGGTTACAACACCAGAACAACGTCAAACATCATTTACAAACATGATGGACGTAGCACTTGGTCTTTTAGATTAGTTCGATTAGGTTAAATGCTAAAAAAGTAGGCTAACGTTTTATGCGTTAGCCTACTTTTTTATAATGATAAGATTTATTTTTCTGGGATATCGCCAGTTAGAGCATTAAGGTAATCTACTATCATTTGGGTTTCTTCGTCAGTTAGATTGTAATCTGTTTGGTGTTTTGCCATAGCATTAACTGCATCGTGTAGTGTAGCTTGTGTAGCATCGTGGAAGTATGGAGCAGTGAGAGCTACGTTGCGGAGACCCGGTGTTTTGAAGCGGTGGTCGAAGAAAACATCTTCTTCTTGTTTACCACGTCCATAGTCTTCTTCTGTAAGTTCGGTGCCACGAGCAGCAAAGTAATCTTCGTGTGTACCAATGAATTCATAAGAGAGACCACCGAGGTTGACTCCAGCATGGCATGTAGCGCAACTTTTTTCTTTAAATAATTGGTAACCTTTGATTTGCTCTGCAGTCATTGCCTCTTTGTTGCCTTTGAGATAGAGGTCGAAAGGTGAGTTAGGAGTGATGAGAGTTTTTTCGTATTCAGCAATAGCATTGCAGATGTTGGCTTCTGTTACGCCATCAGGATACACGGCGGTGAAAGCTTTAGCAAAAGTTTTGTCTGCCGCAAGGATATTTTCGATGTCGCGCCAGCTTTTGTGTGCCATTTCGATAGGGTTGGTAGGAGGACCTGCAGCTTGAGCAGCGAGGTCGGCAGCTCGACCATCCCAGAATTGGACGAAATTAAATGTGGCATTGAATACAGTAGGAGCGTTGATTCCGCCGAATTGTCCGCCTACACCTTCAGAGAAAGGTTTGTTGTCGGTACCACCTTTGCTAAGGTCGTGGCATGATGCACAAGATATTGAGTTGTCAACAGAGAGACGTACATCGTTGTAGAGCATACGACCTAATTCTACTTTTGCTGGGTCAACAGGTATAGAATCTGGAATTACTTGTACGGGTTCGTTTGCAAATTCGGTAGAGGCAAGTCCGTTATAATGATGTTCAGTGCGATATTGTTGTATCCAATTGAGCATTATTTCTTTTTCAACACGATTGATAGTTGTACCCCAATGTACTGCATAATATTTTAGAGGGGGCATTGTTTCATGTGAGAAAGAATACTCTAATTTATTTAGGGTAACTTCGTCTATTGGTTGATTTTTGAGTATGCCCTCTGATACGATATTTACATCAAATTCGCGAATTGCGAGGGCTGCATCTTGTTTTATAACATCGCCAATTACTGGCCAATTAGCATAGAATGGGAGATTTGGTGAGTGAGAGTGACAAGCTGCACATTGTCCGAATTTTAGCACTTTTACAACTTGTTGCTCTGTAGTTAGATTTTTGTCAGGTGCAATATCGACAAATTTGTAGGTCATAACAAGGGCTATTCCTAAAAGTAAAATAATACCCAAGATTTTTTTGATTTTCATGGCTAAACAATTTTGGTTAATATTTGGTTTTATTTTTTGTTTGGTAATAAAAAGTGGATGAAAAGAGTACAATGTAACTTGTAATTACTTTTCGTCCACAAAGTTATGAATTTTATTTGGAATTTCCAAATTTTTTGGTTGTAAGATGTGTATTTATGGGTTTATAATTGTTGAATTTTGTTTTTTGATATTTAAATTTTTGGTTTTTGGCGCATCTATTACGGCGGCAGTAGCGGCTTCGATGTATGCGCTATCAGTTGCGAGGTCTTTGAAATTGACTACGGCAGCAGAGGCAAGGTCGGCTTTGAGGTAGTTGGTTTTACCCCAAATATTGATTACTGAAGCAGATTCGGCATCAACGTTTAACGTTTCGCAATTAACACCAAGATTTAGAACAGCGGCAGATTCAGCTTCGATTTCGAGATTGCGGCTGTTAATTTGTTCGTTTTCGTTAGTAAGTACACTTGCGCTACTCATTTCGATTTTGTTGATTTCGGAGCAATAGTGAATGGTAATATGTTGCCCGTTTTGTGTTTCTATAATTCCATTTCGTTTGAGCTTGAGGGTTTTATCTTCGATAGTGGCAGATACGTTGCGTAGGGTATTGGCATTACCTTTTACCTCGATGAAACAGCAAGTGTCTTTTACTAATTGTACGGCTAAGGCGTTGTCAATGTCAATGGCATTGAAAGTTTCGCCACGGAGGCGTTCTTCGGTTGTTGTGTTATTGTCGAATAGGGCAATGAAGCCGTTTTCGTCTAAGTTATTTAATGTGTTTACGATATTTGGGATTGATAATAGTAATGTGTTGATTGATATTATAGTAGCGATGATCCATATTGCAAACCAAAGCCATCCCCAACCTGATTTGCGTGGAGTGTTGTCGTGACGGATTAGGCGGATGGTTGCCATTATGATTGATATGATAGGTATGAGTAGGGCAATTAGTGTTGAAATAATGAAAGTTAAGGCATTAGAATCGGGAATATTTATTAGTGAATTAGAGAATATGGCAGAACTGAGACCTGTGAATGCACTGCCTATGCCTGTGATTATGCCGATTAGAGCTATAGTGAGTGCACCGATTACGATGATACCTATTGCGCCGAAGAAAATTCCTACAATTATTGCCGCGATGCGGAATAGCCATTTTACGATTTCGCCGAGGCGAGAGCCTACGCGACCTGCAGATTCGCGGAATTGTTCGCTATTTAGGTAAGATTTGATGTTTTCAATAGAGGGTTCGATGCCTTGCATTTCGAGTTTTTGTGCTGTAGTTGTTGCTTCTGGAGCAATGAGCCATACGAGAAGGTAAATTGGTATGAGCCAACCTAATACAGTTATTGCAAGGAGAAGTAGTATGAGTCGTGTGATTGTTACTTCTAGTCCGAGATATGCAGCAAGACCAGCGGCCACGCCACCGAGAATTTTGTTGTCGGCATCGCGATAGAATTTACGATGGCGACGACGATTTTCGGTATTTTTAGTTTTTGCTTCTTCTTGGTCATAACTATTGCTTTCGGAGTCTATTTCTTCGGCAGTGCCGAGTTGTTCAATGGCAGAATTGACTTCGTTGATAGTTACAACTGAAGAATTTGAGTGTTTGAGTGCATTGGAGAATAGTTCGGCGAGGCGAGCTTCGATGTCGCGCATTATCTCTTTGCCGTCTTCGTTGGCGAAACTGATTTCGAGTTTGCGTAGGTATTGTTGTAATACTTCGTAGGCATCTTCGTCAATGTTGAAAACTATGCCAGAGAGGTTGATTGTTAGTGTTTTTTTCATTTTGCTATGATTTTTTCGTTATCGAGTGAACACTCTTTCATTGGGTTGTTTTTCACGTAGTTTACTGCATTTTCGATTTCGGCGTATGCGGTTTCGAGTTCTTGCAAAAACTCACGACCTTGTTGAGTTAGGCTATAATATTTGCGAGGTGGTCCGAGAGTGGATTCGACCCAAATATAGTTTAGTAACCCATTTTGTTTTAGACGCATAAGTAGTGGGTATAGAGCACCCTCGACCACGATAAATTCGCCTTCTTTGAGCATATTTATTAGGTCGGACGAATATGCTGGGTGGTCTTTTAGGCATAGCATGATGAGGTATTCGAGTATGCCTTTGCGCATTTGAGCTTTGATATTGTCGCTTCCTGCCATAATTAGTTTAGAGTTTAAATGTTATAGAAACTATGTGTTATAGATGCTATAGAAATTATGGTTGATGTAAACTTTTTCGTTGCAAAGGTAGTATAAATTTCTGTACTATGCAATACAAAATACCGAATTTAATATTATTTAACATAAATAAGATGATTTTCTGGTGTATTGTTTTGGTGTGATTTTATAGTAAGTTATAGTAGGGGATATGTCTTATTTTGTATTTTCTGTGATTTGCAAAAAAAATATAAAAATGAGGCTAAATGTTGTGTGTGTCAGGAAAATGTTGTAAATTTGCAGATTGAAAAAGTTGTTGTACAACATAGTTATAAAACATATTTTACGTTAATGGTAAAGAATTTGACAAAGGGATTGAAGCCTATCGACGAGATGTCGGATATTTGGTCGGCTTTGACGCATGAAGAGCGTATGTATCTTCGAGAGAATACTAAGTATCAGGAGTTTAAGAAAGGTGAGATGATCTATTGTGAGGGAGAGATGCCAGAGTTTTTGTATTGTGTTATTTCTGGTAAAATTAAGATTTTTAAGAATGGCATCGGTGGACGTCAGCAGATATTGCGTTTTATAAAAGAGGGGGAGAACTTTGCTTTTCGTGCGTATTTTGCAGGAGGTACGTATGTTACTTCGGCCACGTCTTTAGAGAGTGTTAAGGCTTATTCTGTTCCGTTAACGGTTATACGTCAGATTTTGGAGTCAAATAATAAGTTGGCGATGGCGTTTATTAAACATTTATCGGCAGATTTGGGTGATATAGATTCGCGTATTGTTAGTTTGACACAAAAGCATATTCGTGGTCGTTTAGCAGAGGCTTTAGTTATATTGATTGATGCATACGGAGTTGAAAAGGAAACAGGGTACTTAAAGGGGGCTTTGTCGCGAGAGGATTTGGCTGGTTTTGCAAATATGACTGCGTCGAATGCTATTAGAACTTTGGCTGCGTTTGATTCTGAAGGTTTGATTGCTATTGAGGGTAAGAAGATTAAAGTTTTGAATGAGAGTCAGTTGAGAAAGGTCTGTTTGTTGGGGTAGATATATAATTTAGATATTTTTTGTTGACATATAGTTGAATAAAATGCGACAATATTTAGAAAATATAGCAAATGAGATATATAGGTTGGCGGATACAAAGTTGTTTGCGCTTGCTTTTGTTCGTTTGCGTGTGTTGTTAAAGGAGTTGCATGAATGGTGGGCTATTCAGCGTTGTGAGGAGTTGGAGACATTGTGTCGTCAGATGTTGAGGTATAGTTTGGGTGATTATGAGGATCCAGAGAGGGGAAAGATTGTAGCTCAGTTGCATATGGGTATTTGTGAGTTGGTGGATGATATTGTGGAGGCTATAGAGTTGCAGAATATGCATATAGTGAGACCAGATGTGCAATTTATGGGGTTGAAGTCGGAGTTGTTATATACAAGTCAAGTGTTTGATGAAAAGAGAGCTAAAGAGCATATAGAGGTGTTTAGAAACGTATGGTTGAAGGGGCGTTTGACCGCGGATGAACGGAGAGAGTTGATTACTTTTATTGAGAATGGTGAAATTGAGTTGACAATGCGTGTTATGGTAGTTTCGGCTTTGATGTTGAAGGGGTTGAGAATGTATGATAAGTTGGTCTTGATGATATATATAGCATTGTGGGATACGGTAGAAGCTCAAATAAAAGCACGTGTGATAGTAGGTATGTTAATGATTTTATCGGTATATGCAAGTAGGGTTGAGCGTGATGTTGAATTGAAAGATAAAATCGAAAGGTTGTTTGCTGATGAGAAATTTTCAGTTAATGCTGATAAGGCTTATAAGTATATTATTAATACATTTGGTACTGATAAAGTTACAAAAAAGATTACGACAGAGATATATCCAGAGATATTTAAGTCGGGGGCAAAATTGCATCAGATGTTGAAAGAAGAGGGTGGAGATGCGATGAATGATGATGAATTTAATCCAAAGTGGGAGAAGGCGTTGATGGACGATGAGGGGGTGTCAGCTAAATTGCGTGAGTTTGGCGATATGCAGATGCAAGGGGCTGATGTATATATGAGTACGTTTTCGAGTATGAAGGGTTATGCCTTTTTTAATGAATTGGCTCATTGGTTTATGCCTTTCGATGTTAAGCAGGGAGATGTTGCTCGTATGATGGCAGATATGCCTGATGTGTTGAGATTTTTTGCTGAATCAACACATATCTGCAATTCAGATAAATACTCGTTTTTCTATAGTATAGCGCAGATACCTGCTGCGAATTTTAAGTCTATGATGACGGGTATGGGGGCAGATGCAGAGGCTGTTCGTGAGGATTTGGATTCAGAGAGTTGGAAAAATAATCCAGAGAAGTTGTATGCCGTTGAGGTGAGAAATTATGTGTTGGATTTGTTTAGATTTTATAGATTGTATCCTCGCAGAAAAGAGTTTGTTAATCCTTTTGATTTTATTGATAAATTTGAGTCGGATGGGTGGTTGTTTGGATTGATGGGGTTGGATTTGAAAAAGTCGGTGTGTAAGTATTTATTTGAGGTAGAGAAGTTTGCTGAAGCTCGTTGTTTCTTTGAATATTTAGATGCGCAACAGGTGTGGGATGCGTATTTCTATCAACAAATGGGCTATTGCTATCAACAGTTGGGTGAGTGGAATGATGCAGTTGGATGTTATGAAAAGGCCGATTTATTGGAGTCGAATGATGTGTGGACTTTGAAACGTAAGGCATTGTGTTATCGTAGGTTAGAGCGTTGGAATGAGGCGATAGAATGTTATGAGGCGATATTGAAATTGAAAGAAGAAGATGTGGCTACGATGTTGAATTTGGCAAATATGTATGTCAGTATAGATGATTTTGAAAAGGCTCGGATGCTATTGTATAAGGTAGATTATTTACGGCCAAATAATTATAAGGCAATGAGTGGGTTGGCGTGGTGCTTGTTTGTCGGTGGTGATTATGAGAAAGCGATGACCTATTATGATAAATTATCGCAACATAAAGATTTTAGTGCGGAAGATGCGTTGAATGGTGGACATACGTTTTGGGCGTTGGGTGCTAAAGATATTGCACGAGAATATTATCGTAAAGCTAAAGCATTGATAGATAATGATGTTAAGTTTGCAGAAAAGATGATTGAGGATGCAGAATATCTTAAGCGATTAGGCCTTTCGGATGAAGATATAGTTATATTGATTAACCAAATATTATTTTAAATTTTAACAGCTATGAAAAAAATTATTGCTACAACTAATGCTCCTGCAGCAATTGGTCCTTACAGTCAAGCAAACCAAGTAAATGGTATGTTGTTTATCTCAGGTCAACTTCCAATCGACCCTGCAACAGGTAAATTCGTAGAAGGTGGTGTTGCTGAACAAACTCACCAATCACTTAAAAACGTAAAAGCTATTCTTAATGAAGCTGGTTACGATTTCTGTGATGTAGTGAAAACTACAGTATTCCTTTCTGACATTGCTGATTTCGCTGCAATGAACGAAGTTTACAAACAATACTATCAATCAGAATGCCCTGCACGTTCTGCTTTCGCAGTAAAATCACTTCCAATGGGTGCTTTGGTTGAAATTGAAACTATTGCAGGTAAATAATTAGTAGATAATTTATTATAAAAGAGGCTGTGTCAAAATGAAGATTTTGGCTCAGCCTCTTTTAGATGTGTCAGAATGTCTAAAGTGCAAGGCGTTGAAATTTAGGCTGAAAGGAGTGTACAGAAGTACATGACTGAAGCCTAATATTGAGAACAACGTAGCAATTGGGGCATTATGACACATCGTCTTTTTATTGTCGGCGAAAATGAGCAGGAGATATGCCACTGCGGCGTTGGAAGAATTTACCAAATGCAGATTGGTCGGAGAAGTTTAGTTTTTGGGTTATCTGTTGTATTGATAGAGAGGTGCGTAGAAGAGAGCGGGCTTCGGAGTAAAGCATGTCGAAGATGAGGTCGGAGGGAGTTTGTCCCATTACGCGTTGAACGATGCGAGTGAGTTGATGAGTGGAGTAATTGAGGTGCTCGGCATAGAAATCTACTTTGTGTTGAGTGCGATAATGTTCGGTGAGTAGCGATATGAAATCGAGCACTTTTTTTTCGTAGCGCGATGGGTCGGGGTATAGTTTGCGATTATTTTCGTTGTCGAGAATATTACCTAATTCGAGATAGAAACCAATTAGTGCGTTGTACATTAGTTCGTTGTGGTAGATATGGTTGGTGCGGTTAATTACAGATTGCATCATTTCGAGGCGTTGTTTGAGAATAACCATATCGTCGTTATTGATTTCGAAATATGGATGTTGATATAGACGTACACCATATTTTACACGTTTGTATATGCTTTCGGTATTGTACATTTGTTCGATGAAGAGGCGAGTGACAAGTAGAATTTCGCACTGAAAATCATCGGAGCAGTGAATGAAAGTGAATTGATGTGATGGAGAGAGTTGGATGATGTGGTTTGTGGGAATATGGATATTTTTGTTGTTGATTGTTAGAGTACATTCACCTTTGGTTATTAGGATATTGAGCATAGAGGTGACGAAGACTTCGCGGTTGGCGAGTTGATGAAATTCGGTGGATGTTATGCGATTGCAATATACGAGTTGTCCGCCAATGTTGAATAGATCTACTGCGTTTATTAAGTTCATTTTAATTAGGAATTAGGAATTAAATTAGGAATTAGGAATAAGTAATTTGTACTTTATATTTTTATTATTTTGGTTTGAGATGCAAAGTTATAAAAAAAAGTTGAATGTTCAAAATAAACCAAAAAACACCAAAATATAACATCGCATAATTGGATTAAAATGACGACCTTTGCATAGAAATTTTAACAGATTAAATTATATGAATTGTAAAAGGGCGTTTTTGTTGATAATCATGATGTTATCAATGAATGTTTTTTATTTTTTAGGGCAAGAAATGTCGCTAAGTATTGAGCAGATGTTTGAACTTTGTGACCAGAATTCGCGTAACTTGAAATTAAGTGCAACAGAAATAGAGAAGGCACAGCAGGCTACACGTGTGGCACAGAGTACTTTGTCGCCAACGATAGGGATTAACTTGTCGGCAAATTATTTAGGTGGAGCGTCAATACCTAAAGATTTTAGTGGGTATGATTATCAGGTGATTGCAGATAATATGAATCCATATCAATTTAATTTTGCATTGGAGGCATCGCAAGTTTTGTATGCAGGTGGGGCGTTGTCAAGTCAGATTAAATTGGCTAAACTTGATGCGCAAATAGCCGAGTTGGCTCATTCAGATAATCGTCAGGCAATGCGACTTTTGCTTGTGGGAAATTATATAGAATTGTACAAATTAAACAATTATAAGCGAGTATATGAAAAGAATATTGAATTGACCAATAAGTTAGTTACCGATATTCGTAATAAACAGACTGAAGGGTTGGCGTTGAAGAATGATATTACGCGTTATGAGCTTCAGTTGCAGTCGATTGAGTTGGGATTGATTCAAGTAGAGAATGCTATTAAAATAATCAATGATCAAATGGTTATTACACTTGGCTTGCCACGGGGAACAGAGATTGTGGTGGCGAGTAACTTGTTGGAAGAGTTGCCATTATTGGCGTCCGAGGCAGATTGGCAAGCATCGGCAGAGGAGCGTAATATTGCAATAAAGAAAGCAGAATTGGGAAGTCTGCAGGCAGAAGAGGCTGAGCATTTGGTAAGTAGCGATATGAAACCTACAATAGCGGCATTTGCGGCTACTCGTCTTGATGGAACGATAATAGATGCGTTGCCAGATATGAATATGGTGAATTCTAATTTCCACTATTGGTATGCGGGCATTGGTATCAATTATAATCTTTCGTCGTTGTATAAAACAAATCGGAAGGTGAAAGAGGCACGATTTGCAACAGCACAGGCGCATGAGGCTGCTGAATTGGTGAAAGAGGAGATTGAAATAGCTGTGAATGTGGCATATACTAAGTTTGCTGAATCATTTGATATTTACAATACCCAAAAGAAGAGTGTAGCACTTGCAGCAGAGAATTATGATGTGGTAAATAAACGTTATATGAATGATTTAGTGTTGATTACAGATATGCTTGATGCGACGACAGAGAAACTTAATGCTGAGTTGCAACTCGAAAATGCACATGCTACGATATTGTTTAATTATTTTAAACTTTGTCATTTGACTAACCAGTTATAATCTCTTTTAACATAAGTACATAATTTATATTTTTAATATAAGTACATAATTTTTGTACTTAAAAAAAGTAGTTATCCCGATGAAATAATAAGCAGAGATTAAATTTTGTAAACCTGCGAACATAAAATATGTACTTCTGTTGAAATAAAAGCAAAATATAAAAATATGAAAAAAAGAACAAAAAAAATCGTTTTTAATGTAATTGTTGGCTTGCTTGTGGTGGTCGTATTGACTTGGGTAGCAGGTAAATTTATTCATCTTGGCAATGTGGTATGGACCGATAATGCCCAAGTGAAACAGTTGATAATTCCAGTAAATTCGCGCGTGCAGGGATTTATTTCGGAGGTGCGTTTCGATGATTTTCAAGAGGTGAAAAAGGGTGATACACTTGCTATAATTGAAGATACAGAGTTTCGTTATTGTTTGGCACAAGCAGAGGCTGATTATCAGAACGCATTGAAAGGGCAAGATGCTATGAGTACAAGTAATGTGACGATGCGTAACAATATTTCGGTGTCGGAAGCTGCTATAAATGAGGCGAAAATTCGTTTGGATAATGCTGAACGTGAGTATATTCGCCATAAAAATTTGTTTGAACAAGAGGCAATTACAAAGCAACAATACGATGCTGTGCAAACAAACTATGAGGCACAAAAGGCTCGTTATGAGTTGCTTGTACGTCAGAAAGAATCTACTTCGTTGGCTTCGCAAGAGCAAGGGCATCGTCTTGGACAGACTGCTGCGGTAGTGCAACTTGCGGCTGCGGCAGTGGAGTTGGCAAAACTTAATTTGTCATACACCGTTATTCTTGCTCCATGTGATGGTACACTTGGGCGTAAAAATGTTCAAGAGGGACAACTTATTCAACCAGGGCAACCTATTGTAGATATAGTTGATGCCAATGAAATTTGGGTTATGGCAAACTATAAAGAGACGCAAACAGCGAATATAGCGGTTGGTAATGAGGTTGAATTTGAGGTAGATGCAGTGCCTGGTGTGGTATATAAAGGTTATGTTGAGAAGATTTCGCGTGCTACAGGTGCAAGTTTTTCGCTATTGCCACAAGATAATTCGTCGGGTAACTTTGTGAAAATCGAACAACGCATACCAGTGCGTATTGCTTTTAGTGAGGATAATTCGGCAGAAGATATGGCACGTTTGCGTTCAGGTATGAATGTGGAATGCAGTGTGAAAATGGGGAATGATGAATGAGGAATTAGGAATGAGGAATAGGGAATAGGGAATAGGGAATAGGGAATAGGGAATAAGGAATAGGGAGTAAGGAATAGGGAATAGGGAATAAGGAATAGGGAATAAGGAATAGGGAATAGGGAGTAAGGAATAGGGAATAAGGAATAGGGAGTAAGGAATAGGGAATAAGGAATAAGGAATAGGGAGTAAGGAATAGGGAGTAAGGAATAGGGAATAAGGAATAAGGATTAGGGAATAGGGAATGAGAAATGTGGAATTAACTCTCAACTCTCAACTTTCTACTTTCAACTTTCAACTCTCAACTCTAACCTTTAACCCCTAAATATTAAATAATTATGTCTCATCACGGAGAAATACCAAAATTTGCTATACCGCAGATGCGTTCGTGGGTACCAGAAGGTGCTCGCAAATGGATTATTGTGGCAATGTTGTTGGTGTATCAGATGTCGGGAGGAGTGTATCTTGCTGCTGTGGCAGAGATAGTTGGCTCTACGGCATTGATGCATGAAGATATTATGATGGCAGGATATGCTAGTCTTGTGGGGTTGGCATTAGTGTTTGCTGTTATGTTTCGCTTGAAATTCCGCTTTGCTCCACGATTTACGCATTTGGTTTGTTGTACGGGCATCATTGTGTGCAATTTGATATGTATGCATCTTGAGTCGGTGCCTGCATTGATAGTGGTTTGTTTTGTGTGCGGAATATTTCGTATGTGGGGTACGTATGAGTGTAACTCGTCGATACAACTGTGGATTACTCCAGTGCGTGATATGTCGGTATGGTTTTGTTGGATTGAATTTATAGTGCAATCGAGCATTTGTTTGTGTGGTATCACTACAATTCATGCTTCGTTGCTTGCCTCGTGGGAGTATATGCATTGGGTGGTAGTGGGTTTGTTGCTTGTAATGATGCTGCTTACTTATATACTTTTCAATGGCGGACATTATATGCCACGTATGCGATTGCTTGGAGTTGATTGGTTTGGAGCATTTATGTGGGCAGTGTGTGTGATGTCGGTGTTGTTTGTGTTGAATTATGGTGAGCATTACGATTGGTGGCGTTCGCGTGAAATATGGATAGGTACGGTGTTTGCCGTAGTTACATGTGGGTTGAATGTGTGGCGTGCGTCGTTTATTCGACATCCATTTCTTTATAATTCAACATGGATGTCTAAACCGGTGGTAACTACAGTGTTGCTCTATCTTTTTATGGATTTGCTGTTGGCGCCGAGTCACTTGTTTGAGCATATCTACATGGAAGGAATATTGGGTTACGATGCTGAACATGTGGTAAGTCTTAATTGGGTAGTGATATTTTCGTATGCCGTAGGGGCAGTGTTTGCGCTTAATACTTTCGCGCGATGTAAATGGACCTATGCTACGATGTTTACTATAGCTTTGGCATTTATTACGGCATATTTGGTGATGATGTATTTCACGATAGATTACAATTTGCCAAAAGAGGCGTTGGTGTTGCCAATGTTTTTGCGTGGATTTGGGTATGTTGTAGTAGCCATTATATTGCTCACAGCGTTGTCGAAAATGCCATTTAATCACTTCTTTGAGACAGTTTGTATTCAAGGCTTTTTCAGTGCAAGTATAGCTGGAGCATTTGGTAGTGCAGTGTTAAATCGTTGGCTTAAAGTGGCAATGGGCAATAATACTAAATTGTTGGAGATAGGGCTTGATAGTGTGAACCCTGTGGCATCGCATTTACCTATAGGACAGTTGTATGGCATAGTTCAGCAACAATCGCTCATTGTGTCGATGAAAGAGATTTATGGTTGGTTGATAATCATAGCTATATTAGCCATATTGGGAATTTTGCTCATAAAGAGCGATTTACGACCTAAATATGCAATTCACCCAACCTATAGTGCATTGCGGCGATTGATAAAGCGCGAATTCCCACAAGCCGAAGTGGCAGCCGATGCAGGTATGCATACGCCAGATAATGTATAGTCGTGTACAAGTGTTAAGCTTTTTTTTGTGAAATTTATAGTATGAAATTCTTTGTAAATAGCAAAATATTTTGTAACTTTGCACGTTAAATCAGTGCACAATTCACAATGCAAAATACATAATTGGCTATTGGGTGTTAATTAGATTGTGAGTTGGGATTATGAATAATGAATAATGAATAATGAATTGATGAAGAACTTTCTGAATTTCATATTGTTAGCTTTGCTTTTTACCTCTTGTGGCGAGTATGTCAGATTGCAAAAATCTACTAATCCAGAAGAGAAGTTTCAAGCGGGTAAGAACTATTTTCAAGAAGGTAAGTATGTGAAAAGTACTACTATGTTTGAGGAGATTGTGCCATATTATCGTGGTACGCCTCAAGCTGAGGAGGTGCTTTATCTTTTGGCTGAGTCATATATGGGGCAAAAGGATTATTATTCGGCATCAGAGTATTTTCAGGCTTATATTCGTAATTTCCCTCGTGGTACATACGCTCAAGAGGCTCGTTATAAGGTAGCTTATTGTTATTATCTTGATTCTCCTGATGCTCGTTTAGATCAAACAGAGACATACGAGGCTATCAATGCTCTTAGTGAATTTATAAGTTTATACCCCGAAAGTGATAGAGTAGCAGATTGTCGTAAGTATCTCTTTGAAATGGAAGATAAGTTGGCTTATAAAGAGTTGTTGAGTTCGAAGTTGTATTATAATCTTGGTCTTTATGGCGGTAATAATTATCGAGCTTGTGTGACAACAGCTGAGAATGCGTTGAAAGATTTTCCTGAAACAAAATATCGTGATGATTTAGTATTTGTAATCTTAAAAGCTAAGTCAAAAGAGGCATCACTTTCGGTGGAAGAGAAGAAGAGAGAGCGTTATAGTGAGGTGATTGATGAATATTATCGCTATGCTAATGCTTTTCCCGATGGTAAACATATCAAGGAGGCAAACCGCATACTTCGAGAAGCAAAAAATATTGTAAAATAATTTTTAGACACGAGATGTTAGACACGAGATATTAGACATTATGTGTCATTTGGAAATTCTAAAATACTAACGAGGCGAAGCCGAGTACTGGAAGTCTTGCTACTCGCTACTCGCTACTAAATATCTAAAATAATGGCAAAAAAAATTACAGCTCCTAACAACACTATCACACGTGATATGAATGCATTGTGTGAACCTGTAGGTAATGTTTATGAAACAGTGCGTATCATTGCTAAACGTGCTAATCAAATCAGTGCAGAAGTTAAACAAGAATTGGATAAAAAACTTGCCGACTTTGCATCATCAGCTGATAATCTTGAAGAAGTATTTGAAAACCGTGAGCAAATTGAAATCTCACGTTACTATGAACAACTTCCAAAACCAACTCTTCGTGCTGCCAAAGAGTTCGAAGATGGTGAAGTTTATTTCAAAAACCCTTCTCGAGTTTAATATAGCATAAATGATGGTGAGTTTACGTTATTTTTATTAAACGTAAATTCTCGTAAATTATTCATTAATAAAGATTTATTGTTAATTAATGGTAATTTATGTTCGAAAATTTTATGTATAAAAGCATTTTTTGGTCTGATTAGTCTTTCTTTAAGTCTAATTAGACCATTTTTTGTTGTAATATAAGTGTATTTTTTCTTTTAGACATAATGACATAAAAACATATTCTTTTACCTTGCGACATCTGCGATGTATCTCGGTATAAGAATGACATATTTGAAAAATGTAACTTAAAAATCTGTCTCTTTTTTGCAGAGATAAAAACTTTAGTTTTAGCGAGGCGTATGTCTGTTAGTATAAAGTAAAGAGTAGATAGTAAAAAGAGCTTTACTAAAGTAAAGAGTAGATAGTAAAAAGAGCTTTACTGTATTATTAGTCTTACGACTTACGACTTATTACTTACTACTATTTTTCTGTCATTCTGTCTAAAAAAATAAAATTAGATAATCTGTCTAATACACACACTATTAAAAATCTAAAATATGAAAATCTACAAAAACAATTTGATATACAATTTGTTGCTTAAATATGTGTTGTTTGGTTACAACTTTGCATTCTCAAAGATAAGCATCAAAGGCACAGAAAACATTCCAACCGATGGAGCAGTGATATTTGCACCAAATCACACAAATGCCTTCATGGATGCTTTTACAGTATTGAAAGTGGCAAAAAGTCCTGTTGTTTTTGTAGCTCGTGCCGATGTATTCCGCAATCCAATAGCTGCTAAAATATTCAACTTCTTCAAAATCATGCCAATAATGCGTATGCGTGATGGCAGAGAAAACCTCAAGAAGAACGACCAAATAATGCAAACAGCAGTAGAAGTTTTGCGTCATAAAGTGCCATTTGGAATTTTCTGTGAAGGTACTCATCGCATGAAACACAGCATCTTACCTCTTGTAAAAGGCATATTCCGCATAGCTCTACAAGCCGATGAAGCCCTAAAAGGTGAAATGCCTGTCTATATCGTGCCTATAGGGATAGAATATGGCAGTTATACCCGCTATCGTTCAACCATTTCAGTGCAAGTAGGGGAGGCATTTAATGTGTCGGAATTCAACATTCAGCATAAAGACAAAACCCAACCAGAACTGATGAACATAATGCGTGAAGAGTTATCTAGTAGAATATCATCACTCTATCATTGTGTGCCTGATAATGAGGATTATGAGGCAATATTAGACCTCTGTTATCTTTATAACAATGCACAATTCACAATGCACAATTCACAATATGAAGAGGCACGAGATGTTGCTTTTGACCATCGACTTTTTATAGATAAAGGCCAAAAGATTCTCAATTCAAAATCGCCTTATGAAACAATGCAGAAAAACCGCCAAACAGTCAGTGAATTATTACAACTAAAAGCCACCAATCCAACTGAATATCAGGCGTTAATCTCTAAAGCACATCAATTTGCAACACTTCGTCGTAAACTAAACATCTCTGATGAAACACTTTACAATCAACCGACTGCTAAAACTCTTATAATAAGAATATTAACCCTAATCATTACCCTGCCATACTTCCTTTTCAGTGCCATAATCGACCTACCAGTATCACTTATCACCTGGCTACTATTCCATTTCATCATAGAAGACGGAGCCATGAAAAACTCCCTCCGTTTAGCCATAATATTATTAGTCTATCCATTGATATTTACGACGTTAACTATTTTCTTGTTTATTACTTCTTACTCCTTGTTCCCTATTCCTTATTCCTTATCCCTTATTTTATTAGCACTACCTGCCAATTGTTTTGTGCATTTTTATGCTAAACAAATCAGATTATTAAGGTCAGACTACAAATACCTAACTTGTAAAGAATTAAGAGTTTGGAATTAGAAATGAGGAATTAGGAATGAGGAGTTAGGAATGAGGATTTATCTGTAATCTGTGCTCTATAATTTGCTACTCATATTCTCCCCCTGTATTAGGGGGAGTGGCTGAAAGCCGAGGGGGTTGAAACTATATTCTACACTCTGTACTCTATTATCTGCCCCACCATATTCTCCCTTCTGTCTTAGGGGGAACTGACGAACGAAAGGCTATGGGTAGGCGACCAAAGGTCGGGAATGGCAAGAACAGAGGATATTTGCATACTATGCCTTGCAAGGAGAAAGTCGCCGAAGGCAATGCCCAAAGGGGGAGGGGGGTAAAACAAGAAAAAATCATAGGCTGAAAGCCTAAAAATACATAGCCCAAAGGCAACGCCCTAGGTAATGGATAGTTTTTACATACACCATACGCACCGAAAAAACAAAAGTTTTAATACTTTACAAGTTATATTTTTTGCGAAGTTTCTTAAAAATACACAATGTGAGTTTTTTTTCCCCCCTTACCCTCAAGCAAGGTGCAGGCAACTTTCACCGTAGAAAACCGCCAAAAAAAATACACAATGAGAGTGTGTATTAAAAAAAGATTCTTCGTCAATTTAATTGAAAATTCATTATTTCAACTTCATCCCCTTTTTTTTCTCTCTCTCTGTATGGACGCACGGCTCGTGCGTTCGCTTAACGTTAGACTGAAAAACTAGATAGCAAAGCGTCTAAACTGTAGGGACGCTCGGTTCGATCGTCCAATTAGCCGTTAGGCTAACACCTAGATAGCGAAGCATATAGAACCACTAGAACGTCTAGCAATAAAAAACATCTATTGCTCCTATACTCTCTATCTTTCCTATAGCCTCTATTATCCCTATATTTTCTATTTCTCTAATTGCTCCCCCCCCCCCCCCCCAGAATTTCCGAC
>JAFTSS010000045.1 GCA_017467185.1 Paludibacteraceae bacterium
AATTTCTTGATGACGGGGAAAATATTATCCGAAGTTACCCCGATATTACCTTTCTTACTCATAAATATATTTTATTTTGTTAATTCTTATTTCGCCTTTGCTCAAAGGATTACTTGCCGAGCAAATTTGCATATTTCTCACTTCACAACTCATCATTATCAAAAACCTTGCCAAACCTCCCAATCCCCTCCCCACCTGCCATTTTGACACATCCCCTCCCCTCTCCTAGGGCGTCAGCCCGTTCTCCCAACTACAGCGAGCACAGCGAGCAATCTACAGGCGCAGCCGATCTAAATATTTCTTTGTCCATTACCCCAAATGCCATTCGGGAATTCCTCGCCTCTAAACTCGGCGGGGTCCCCGATAACGCTCGTGGCGTTATGGGGTGCCCTTAAACTGTAGCGCCTTCGGCGCGTTCTCTAAACTAAAATGGCGACTTTTTCGCCATTTATTTGCATAAATGCAAAAAAAGTTGTAACTTTGTGGGTTGAAATAGCAAACAAAATAAAAATAAGTAAAATAAAAAACTCTCGCCATTTGTGAGAGAAATCAATTGGACGAACAATTGTGGGACAACCAAAAAGCGTCAACCGGTGACAATTTGTCACCAGTTCAAATTGCGTGCTGCGGACCTTAGGAAACTTGACGATAATCACAAAAATTGCAAAATAAGACGGTTTTGGCGAAAGAAAATTGCAAAATAAGACGGTTTAACATGCGAAAATTTGCAAAATAAGACATTTTATTTGTATGTTTCATTTATTTTTTGTAACTTTGTCGCGATTTTTAACACCATTCTATTATGAGAAATTTAAAGACTATTCTAGAGGATCAGCGACAGGAAATCCTTAATACCGATTGCAATGCTTTGCTAAATCGACAAGAGGAGAAGAAAATAGACTTAGATAGCAAATTAGCGCAAGTCGTAATAGGTGTGCGTCGTAGTGGTAAATCCATGCTCTGTCAAAAAGTATTAATGGAGAGCGGTGTTCGATTTGCTTATGTTAATTTTGACGATGAAAACTTAGCTGATATACAAGTAGCCGAATTGAATGATATAGTAGAGATGTTGTATCACATTTATGGCGACTACACTCATTTATTTATTGACGAAGTTCAGAATGCGCCTCGTTGGCCATTGTTTGTCAATCGCCTTTTGCGCCAGGGAATACACCTGATTTTAACTGGAAGTAATGCCAACCTCTTGAGCGATGAACTGATTACGCACCTTACTGGAAGATACAACGAGATACGCCTATTTCCTTTCTCGTTTGAAGAATATTGTCGTATCAACAATATTGATATAGTAGGGCAACACACTAAGGCTGTTGGTTTGCGTGGTCATGCACTCAATAAGTATCTCATGGAGGGTGGTTTCCCAGAAACTATGGATGGTGCAATTGATAAAACTGCATATACAAAAGCGTTGCTTGATACGGTTATTAAGAAGGATATATGCAAACGCTATAAAGTACGTTATCCTGCATCATTACGACAAGTGGCAGATACTGTAATCGATAATTTTTGCCAAGAAATCAACTTTGAGAATATCCGCGAAACATATGCTATTCGTTCGGTACAAACGGTCAAGAATTATGTGTCATACCTCAATACTGCCTACCTTGCACGTATTCTTCACAAGTATTCTTTTAAGAGCGTAGAGCGACAAAGTAATCTTAAATCCTACATTATTGATAATGCTTTTCTAAGCAATAGAGACAATTCTTTGCAGACCGATAATCTAGGCTGGCGTCTTGAGAATATCATTGCAATTGAGTTGCTGCGCCGTCAGAAATATGCGGATGAACAACTATATTTTCTACGAGAAAGTAATCGCTTTGCTGTTGACTTTGTGCGTACACAAGCTTCCAAGGTACAGGAATTGATACAAGTGACATACGACTTTAGTAACCCTTCTACCAAACTCTTCAATCGAGAAGTGGGCGGACTGATAAAAGCGTCAAACAAGACACATTGCGACAACTTAACACTAATTGTAATGTATGGAGAAACTGGCATAATTGAGCACGAAGGCAAGAAGGTTCATATTGTGAGTGCAGCAGAATGGTTGGTTAGTGCACTTTAAACCTTAAACATTAGACACCCTACACTCTAATGTTCAGTTCTTCAAATTATTTCCAAACATTTTCCAATCGCTGATCGGATAATCTAAATTACTATCAAAGAGATTGAGCAACAAAAAGCCATATATATGCTTCAGCATGGCGAATGACTTTCTGACTTCGATAAAGAGATTAAAAAACTACAAGAGAAATAATCAATTTTATTTGCATTTATGCAAAAATTGTTGTATCTTTGCGGGCTAAATAGGAAATTATACACTATAATAATTTCATTAACAATAATTTGTTACTGAAAAATAAATAGAAAATATATGGCAGTTCCAAAATTTCAGGATTTCTTATATCCTTTCCTTTCATTATTGAAGGACGGAGATATGACAAAAGCGGACATCACTTCTGCTTTGATTAGTCATTTTTCTTTGACAGAAGAAGATTGTACAGTACGAACAAGAAGTGGTAGTCTTACACAACTATCAGACAGAATTGGTTGGTGCGTACAATGGTTACGCCGAGCTGAATTTATAGAGATTGTCACAAGAGCAACATATCGTATTACACCTGTAGGATTAAAATATTTGAACACACATTCTCATTTGCGTCAATCTGATTTGATGCAATATCCTGCATTTGCTGCTTATGCAAGTTCAAAAAACACTTCAACACATACAACATCTTTGGCATCTCCTACAGATAATCCACATATTAGCGAACTAACTCCTACCGAACAATTGGAGCAAGCACACGAAACCATATCCAATGATTTGGCAGCTGATTTATTGTCTAAGGTAATGGAACAAACACCTGCATTCTTTGAACATTTGGTTGTTGATTTGTTGGTTAAAATGGGATATGGTGGCTCCAATTCAGATGCAGCTCGCGTTACTCAACTTACCAATGATGAGGGTATTGATGGTATTATCTACGAAGATAAATTAGGTTTAGATAAAATATATTTGCAAGCCAAACGCTGGACAAATCCTGTTGGACGTCCTGTTATTCAACAATTTGCAGGTGCATTGGTTGGGCAAAATGCAACCAAAGGTGTTTTCATTACAACTTCTTCGTATAGCAAAGAGGCTCGAAATTATGTTGCAGGATTGCATCAAAAAATAGTACTTATTGATGGTAATGAGCTTGCTAAGTATATGATAGAATATAATGTAGGCGTTAGCACGAAGAAAGTATACGAAGTCAAACGCATTGATAATGATTACTTTGAGGAATAAATATGTCTGAACAAAAAAAACATACAGTATTAGATTTATTTTGTGGTTGTGGAGGACTTTCGCTCGGCTTCGAACAAGCTGGCTTTAATGTGCTTGCTGGTATAGATGTTTGGAAAGATGCACTTATTACATATCAAGCCAACCATCCAAATAGCAGAACAATGCAGGCTGATTTGATGAATCTTTTGCCCGAAGATGTAGAGAAAGAAATCGGCAGTAGTTCTATTGATGTCATTATCGGAGGGCCTCCATGCCAAGGCTTCTCAATAGCAGGTAAACGTATTATTGATGATGAACGCAATAAATTATATAAGTCTTTTGTGCGAATGGTTGAGTATTTCAAGCCTAAAGCGTTTGTAATGGAGAATGTTCCTAACATCCTTTCTATGGGGGATGGAATAATTCGCGAGAGTATTGTCAAGGATTTTGAAAGTTTAGGCTATAAGGTGACAACAAAAGTATTATTGGCATCAAATTATGGCGTTCCTCAAAACCGTCGTCGTGCAGTATTTGTCGGATTATCGAATGGGAAGGAATTTGAGTATCCAGAACCAAAAACACAGATCCCTGTCACATCTAGAGATGCAATTAGTGATTTGCCAGAACAATCATTAGCAGAGGGTTCTTTATATCCTATTGAACCGCAAAGTAAATTTCAACAAGAAATTCGAAAGGGAAGTACTGGTGTGTATAATCATGATATAACTAAACATACTGAACAAACTCAGCGTATAATTGCGTTAGTACCTGATGGTGGCAACTATAAAGATCTTCCTAAAGAATTACAGGATACGAGAAAGGTGCATATTGCGTGGACTCGTCTTAACAGCCAACGTCCAAGTATAACTATTGATACAGGGCATTTCCACCATTTTCATTACAAGTACAATCGTGTTCCGACAGTACGGGAGTCGGCTCGTTTTCAGTCTTTTCCTGATACTTTTATCTTCATAGGAAATAAAACAAGCAAATTAAAACAAGTGGGTAATGCGGTACCACCAATGATGGCAAAAGAAATAGCGTATCAACTACAGAAATATCTATAATAATGTACACACCAGAGAACCAATATCGTTGCACGATTATTAGAGGTAAAAGTCAAACAGAAATGGAAGATTTTCTTCCATTGTATGCAAATATGGTGCACAAGTTCTGCCCTTGTAAAGAAGATGCATTTAGGGAATCTTGTTATTCGACTTTATCAAAAGCTATTTTTCAAACTTCATCTTTTGATTTGTTAGATGAAGGAAATAAAAAGACAGTACAAAACCATTTAACTGAAGTCGCTGGAACATTACTGGGATTATATTATCCTACCCACGATGAAGAGGGTAATACTTATATTAACGAATCCGATTCGTGTCGTTATTTAGTTGAGAATAATGATTTTCCAACATTCTTCAAGAACCTGTGTCTCAATTTCCAATTTCCCAATGGAGCAAAGTGGATGCAATTTATACGGCAAGACATAGATAATCAAATACACATAAAACCATTTTGTTTTATAATTACGCTTTTGTATCATGCGCAGGAGAATAAAATAATGCTTACAAAGCAAGAAATAGGCTATTATGTGTTAAACAATTTAGATGTTTTGCAAGGTAATGTTAAGCCAGAAGTTGTATATGAACGTATTATGCAAGACCGTAAAAATAAAGTTAAACGAGAGAAACTTAGCGGCTCGCATGATTGGCAGCATATTAAGGAACAATTCAACCTTTTGGTACTTACTAATCTCGTTGAGACTGATGCAACATACATTTGGCTTAATAAATATGAAGCACGAACCATAGGGATATTTATGGAACATATAAACGATTTTACTTTCAATCCATACGCCTATGACCTGAATCAGCAGAAGCAACGAATGCGGTATCTTGAAGACTGGAAATACGTATATGGGCAATTTAATAGCGAATTAGTTAATATCAAAACGACTTTTAATATTGACATCGCAGATGAAAGCGAGCAAGTACGTCAAGGTGGGGCAACAAAATCAAGTGTTGATATTGGGGATGATGGAGAAGCACTTGTATTTAAAATTGAACAAGAGCGTGTGCGCAATTATCGAGAACGTTTAGTTAATAAGGTTCTCTTGCTTGGGAAAACAAAGGGATTAGGATATGATATTTCATCAATAGAAGCAGATGAGAACCCATTAAAACCAGAATTTGCAAGATACATTGAAGTAAAAGCTACAAAGCGAATAACAGAGCCGTCCTTTGATGTGTCGTGGACAGACTCCATCAATTTAACATCGAAGGAATGGATCGCAGCAGAACAATACAGAGATTATTATAATATCTACCGTGTTTATTTCACGAAGAAAAAAACAATAGTTGTACGAATAAAAAATCCTTATCAAAAGTTTGTCGATAATCAAATAGAAGTATATCCTACGATATACCAAATGAATTTCGATGCATCTGTAATAGAAAAAAGATATGCCGATTAAGAAATTAAAAGTAGTTTCGCTTTTTTGTGGTTGCGGAGGCTCTGATTTAGGGATGATTGGTGGTTTTCAGTATCTTAATCAGAATTATCCTAAGCTTCCTTTTGAAATTGTGTATGCCTTAGACTTTGATAGATGGGCTGTAGATACGTACAATAAGAATTTTAGTCATCCTGCAGTATGCGAAGATATTCTCAAAGTTGATTTTAACAGTTTACCTGATGCTGATATAATGATAGGCGGTTTTCCTTGTCAATCGTTTAGTACAGTTAATCCCACTAAGGATACTAATGATGCAAGAGCCAATTTATACAAGCAAATTGTCCGATTTTTACAAATTAAACGTCCTAAATATTTTATTTGTGAAAATGTAAAAGGGCTCTTGACATTACAAAAAGGTAGTATTATTCAGAAGATTACTTCCGAATTTAAGGCTGTAGGATACAATGTTCAATACAAATTAATGAAAGCAGTTGAATTTGGTATCCCACAACGACGTGAAAGAGTTTTTATTATAGGTTATAGAAATGATATAGAATATAACTATCGTTTTCCAACTTCAATAAATACAGAGCACAATGCGGTTCCGTTATCTTCTGTAATTGATAAATTAGAAATTGAAGAGAAAAAGTACTATTTCTCAGAACGTGCAGTACAGGGAATGAAGAATGCTAAAAATAATATGAAGCGAGGGTTATGGCAGGATCTTAATGGACCATGCTTAACAATTACATCGCATTTATCAAAAACTAGCATAAATTCTCGTGATCCTTTATTGTTAGTTAAACCGAGCGAGGAACTATACCGACGATTTACTCCAAGAGAAGCAGCAAGAATTCAAAGTTTTCCTGATAGTTTTGAATTGAATAATTCGGAAGCGAAATCATATAAACAAATAGGTAATGCAATACCACCTGTTTTAATGTGGCATATAGCAAATTCATTAGCAGAATCGATTCATACTGCAAAATTTATTAATCCAATTAAGAAAGTAAAACAATCTGATGTCTTAGAAATAGATTTTGAAGCTATTATCCAAAACCATCCAACAGGTATTGTCAATCAAAACGTTAATAATGATGATATTATTTTAGATTATAGTAAAAACTTGCTCGTTTCACTAGTTAAAGCAGACAATATGGAGCAATATCTTGATCAGTCTGCAAAGATTTATTACACGGGCAAAAAGTTCCCTTCTACTGTTGCTCTTAACAAACTTTACTATTTTATGCCATACATCAAAGGTAAGGGCATCAAAGATTTGTATTTCATCAAGATTGCACGTGTAGGTACTCGCAAAGAGGGACAACCTGACAATGATCCAAATGATTTTAGATTGGTATTTGAAATTGAGTTTGTAAAACAACTCTTTGAAGACTACAAAAAAGTACATTTGGATATCTGGCAAACTTTCAAAGATACAACATTAGGTAATCTTGTAGACAATTAAAATTCGAATGGTTAAGAAGAAATTATCAATATATAAATTTATTAAATGGCTTTGTATAGGAGTCGCATTTTCTCTTGTGATAGCAAGTTTGTTTATACCGCCTTATTGGCATGTAGATTCTAGTGTGTGGAGAGCAGCAAGTTTGTTATTTATGTTTTCATCATTAAATGATTTTTTAGATAATGTTATAAAAGGTAAGCCTGCTAATTTCTCAACAGGTTGGAGCATCACCATTAAACCTAAAAAAAAGACTAATAAAGAAAAATACCAAAAGCAATAAGACTTCTTATATCCTAATTAAACTTTAACCATGAATAGAATTGTACTTATCGGAAATGGCTTTGACCTCGCACATGGTTTGAAAACAAGCTATGCAGATTTCATTAATTGGTATTGGGAGCAATGGATGAACAAAATTTTATTCTCTCTTTATGGTTTAGATGAGTCTGATGGTTTGTGCTCTATTAGAATTACAAATTATCATATTCCTAAAAGTACATATTTAAATGGTTTAGATTATATTAATGCTCTTGAAAACAACCCTAACATTTTTTTTAACAAGGGAGTGCTTATACAAGAGATTATGAAGGATTTTGAGAATAGTAATTGGGTGGATATAGAAAGTGTTTATTATAGATTATTGTGTGAGTCAATGAAAGAAAATCCCAAAATCACGCATAAAGAACTTAATAATCAGTTATCCGCTTTAACCCTTAAATTACATGAATATCTTACCAAAATAAAAATAGAATATACTGGAGAGATAAATACTAATATAAAAGCAAAAATCTATGAACCAATTGCACTACAAGATATTGCAATTGGAGCAAAAACACAAATTGATGATTTAATATCAGAACGAATCAATATAGATGTTGCCTTTGACATCATCCATAATTATAAGCAAGAAGTTAATATGTATTCCAACCTTAATGAAACAAATATTAGAACTTATATAGATGGATTACAAAAGCAGAATAATGAAATCTGGGATCATTTAAATTATATCAATCCTATTTTGCTTCCTGAACATATAATGGTTGTTAATTTCAACTATACCAATGTCGCCGATAAATATTTACCGCACTATAGAAATCATTTCGTATTAAATTATATTCACGGTTATCTTGAATCACCACAATCTATAATTTTCGGTTATGGTGATGAAATGGATAAACATTATAAAGAGTTGTTAGAATCAAATGATAATGAATACTTGAATAACGTAAAATCAATCAAATATCTTGAAGCAAGTAATTATCGCCAACTACTCCAATTTGCAGAATCTGCACCCTATCAAATATATATTATGGGACATTCTTGTGGAAATTCCGACCGTACATTATTAAATACGCTTTTTGAACATGAGAATTGTGTTTCTATTAAACCATTCTATTACAAAAAAGAAGATGGTATTGATAACTATACAGAGATAGTACAAAATATTTCACGTAATTTTGTTGATAAAAAAGCTCTACGTGATAAAGTAGTTAACAAAAAATTATGCGAACCCCTGCTAAAAAAGACAAAAAAGGAAAAACTATCTTCGGTAAAGTATTATTGCGAGGCTCTTAAAAATATGAAGTGCTCTACAATAGGTGGAAAAAAATCGCCTTATAAACCATTATTGATGTTATCAATCATTGATTTATTTGATGCATCCGCAATAGGGAATAACAAAAATGCAGACAATCAGAACTTAATTATAGAAATAACGAAATATCTTGAGAATATATTCAAAAATGAGTGGCAAGAACACCCGCAAAGTACATATAAGTTTGATTATGACATCGTTAATGTACTATTTTATATGCAAGATGAACCTTTCTATGCTTTAGAAACTCTCTCAGAAAAAGTAAATTTGTATCAAAGATTATTAGAAATTAATAAATCATTCTATTATATTAAGCTTGACTCTGACTTAATAAAATTGCTAACCAATTCTACTACTCGCCAACAACTTCGTGATGTATTAGAAGAGATGTTGAACTGACAAAATCAAATGAAAATTTACATAGTAATATTTACCATGTGCTTGTAATATTAGTTATTTCCTCCACTTTCAGCCGAAACGCCATACTTACAAGCCCAAGCAATATAAATTTAAAAGAAACAAAATAATTACCTATGCTCCATCAATACACATACGCGTTCGCTCATCTCAATCGCAACAAGTTGAGAGGCGAAGTGGCTCCACATAAGCCAGTACTGCTACTGGCAATAATTGACTACGTAGAGGAGAAATTGCTAACAGCAGAAGGTCGCGAACAACTTAAACAGCCTATCCCCTTCCGACCAAAACTACAAAGTAAGTTTAATCATAGATGGACAAAGCATGTACATTCAGAGGTATTCAAACCGTCGTTCGTAAATCCTATCATTCACATGCAAAACGAGCCATTCTATCACCTAATGCCATATGCCGACCGTGTATATGATGGGACACACTCTATGCTTGCTGTGGAAAGTGCATTCCAGGGCATCCAACTCAATAGCGAACTCATGCAACTCATCCTTCAACAAGATACAAGACTACAACTCAGACAACTGCTGATAGATATGATATAATCCTTCCATCTCCACACAAAGAAACAAATCATACATACCCATACATTTATACACACCCACACATTCTCACACATACTCACACATACTTAATATACTCACACATATCCTCACACACCTATACATACCCATACATACCCATACATACCCATACATACCCATACATATCTATCCCCCCATACACACTTATACATATTTATACACACTCACACATAGCTTGCTCCTTTTTTCTCACAAAAAAGCAGCAAACTCAACAAAAAAAGGAGCAAGTCAAAGATGAAATCATAAAAACCGCATCCACCACATATAAAACCCCAGAAAATACAATTAATTTGCACTTTTCTCTCCAATATGACAAGAAAAATCACCTC
>JAFTSS010000046.1 GCA_017467185.1 Paludibacteraceae bacterium
AACTCCTGAAAGAATTTCGCCTAAATTGATATATTTGTCGTTAATCCAACTGATTTCAGGTGTTTTTTTGATGCAAGTAGCCTTTAGTCTTAATATTACAGTGTGTTGGTCGTCTTTGATTATGATAGCACCATCATAATTTCCAGCGGCAGTAGGATTGAATGAAATTATAAAATTGTGTTCGTTTGTATTTGTCTTTTCTAATGTATTATTACCAGCTATAAGGTATTCTTTTGTGCCACGAACTGAATTGAGCCAAAATATATCACTGTTAGTAGTATCTGTTAATAGGGCTTTAATTTCGCCTACCGATAAGAATGATTTGAAGTCGATATTTATTGGTTTACTATCACCTATTTCTATAGTTCCAAAGTCGATAACAGCCTCTGTTGTTTGGGTGGCGGTTTCGGTTTCTATAGATGTGTATTTGTTAGATTTTAAAAGGATATGAGGTGCAATAGTTAACCAAATGTCGTGGATGTATTCGTTAGCGTTATTGCTTCCGCTGCAATAGAATTTTAATGCTTTTATATCATGTCCTGATGTATTGCCTGTTCCTGATTGGTTTTTACCACGATATGATTCAGTATGGATATTTTCCCAATTGTCTGTTTTTATTTCATCGATTTTTATTGTAGCATCTCCATATATTCCCAAAGCACTAGATGTATTTATTTGAAAATCGACTTTTGGTTCACAAGGGTACAATAAATTCATTTCGTATGGTTTATCTTCATCATCAAGATAACCGTCATTTATACGAATTTCACTATTCAAATTCACACGATACCATACTCCTTTATACATTTTTGCGCCATCGAAAGGATCTTCTGTTATGAAAGATGTGGTAGTAAATGATGTTGATATCCAATCGCTAGTTTCGATAGGTTCTTTTTCTGAACCATAAGGGTCAGAAAATCGTGGTCCAACATAAACTGTATAATTTGTGTTGTCTATAATATTTTCCAGAGTAAAAGTTGTGGTTTCGGCGTTGTTGATAGTGTAGTTTTCGCAAAAACCTGTTTCGTTGCAAAGCTTGATGTTATAACCTGTTATTGGTTGTTTTGCAACTTCCGATTCTCCTTTCGACCAATTTACTACAGCAGAAGTTTGAGTAATGGTATTGGTTGGTACTTCTACACTATTGAGTACGGGAAATGATTTGAGTGTGATTTGTTTGCTTGCACTTATTGATTCATTTCCATCAATTACGGCTTTTATAGTGAAATTGTGGTTTATTCCAGGTTTGAGGTTACCTGCGTTATAAGAAGTAGAAGTAATATTTTCTGCTATTTTTATGTTGTTGTTGTAAAGGTTGTAATGGGTAGCACCATTAACAGCATCCCAATTAAGGCTAGCATAAGTATAACCTGATTCGGTACATTCGAATTTGAATGTGCCTTTTAGGTTTACGTCAATATATTGTTCATCAACACCAGCATTTGTGATTTTTATTTTACAACTACCTTCTTCAATTGATTTAGGATTATAGATCAATTGGAATGTATAATTATCTTCATTGTATTTGTCAAGTGCATTGCTTTCTGCTATATTTGTTGTTGATAATTCTATATAGTCTTTATTTATGTTATTAACCTCAACAATCTCAGCAGTTAAAGAACCTGTTGTTGTTGTAAGAAATGAGTGAAATGATATAGTTTCTGTAATTTCTTTATTTAAGGCTGTAGTCAAATTGATTGTTTTGTTGCTTCCGTCTTTGGTTAGGGTTGTGTGTGGAAGTATTTTTACTTTTACGTTTCTTATATAGCGTTTATTCAATCCTCCATCTTTTTCAAAAACAAGGCATCGGGCTTCCTTAATAGTTGTGTATGTATTGTATGTAGAATATGAACTACCTACATCAAATTTGGTTATTTGCGTCCAGTTAAAATCTTCTTCATATCCTTTTATT
>JAFTSS010000047.1 GCA_017467185.1 Paludibacteraceae bacterium
CTACTACAAACATGATTGTAATAGACAAGAAAGCTAAAGTTGATAATAGTTTACGCATAATTTTATAAATTAAATAGTTTAATATTTCATAATCATACGGATAGAGCAATGATATGATTTATCTAATTGCATTACGTCAATGTGGTCTTCGCTGAATACCAAACAACAAGCTTTTGTTTTGTCCTTAAGTGGAGTAGAAGTCCAATAATACCCTTTTTGGTTTTCAAACATGTGTATTTCTTCGGTATAAGTGTGGCGTTCACCTTTTCGATTTTTAGAAACGACTTCTTTTTCTATTACATATCCCGCAGCAGGGAGAAATATTGCGCCGTAATATTGCATAACACCCCATTGTGCATCAGTGAATACATTTGCTGAATATTTCATTACCCCAGTTGTTGGTGTAATTTTTAGCGAATCAGGAATATCTTTGTCATTGTGGATGTCTGTTATATCCCATTTGTCTGGTAGGATTACCAATCCGTTTATGCCTTCTACCGAAGCTAAGAAATGAAGTTTTTCGGCGTTTCGGCGTTCTTTTAGAATGTATGTAATTTCAGCTCTAGAGAATGGATGCCATGGGTTTTCTTTTTCTTCCCAAGTAGATTTCTCAGCATACCAATCCCATTCATACAAATCTTCGAAAGAATAATCTCTTTCGGTTATAATTAAGCCATTCTCTTTATCTTCATAAGTTTTGGTGTAATGGATATTTGTAATTTCATATTGTTTTATATCATCATCCCAAGATAAATTAGCAATTTTGGTATGCATATTAGATGCAGAAATTAGTACCTTAGATTCGGCATCTCTAGAGAAGTTTTTATGATTAAAGATGTTTGGTATGAAATTATTTGATAAATTTATTTTACGATAACTATCAATTTCTGTCAACCCTAAATATCCTTTAAAAAGTTTTAGTTCTAAGGTGTCGCCTTTGCTATATTTATTATAGGATGTAGAGTCTATCTCAATTGTAAAGCGATAGGTATCATAATATAATTTCGCATAGTAAGAATTAGATTTTGATTCTAAATCATATATTACTACATTTTTTGTTTCATATTGTGGATTAGAAATGAATGTTTTATTTATAAACGTGAGTACTCCGTCTATAAAAATTGGATATAAAAAAAATAAAGATACAGGAGTGAGTACTAGTAGTTCTATTTTGTTTTTCATGCTCCAACGATTGGGTATTTTTTCTCCATTTTGTTTTTTTTTAATAAAATATACAAGAGTAAAAACACCTAAAATAGTAGCGATAGACACTACAATATTTAATAAGTATATACAATTATTTAAAATCCAGCCTAAAGTAGAGAATTTTTTATGAGGAAATTCAGTGAAAACATTTGGATTTGTAGTGTATAATGAAAATATACCACCAATCATAGGGATAACAACAAAAAACAAAATTACAAGTCTTTTTATCCACTTATTTTCAATCATTTTTGATATCATATCTCTAATTTTTTATTGTAATCTAATGTGAATTCGATATAACTTTTATCTTACATGGAGCCAACGGTCTTGAGTACTAGCGAAAAATGCACAGATGACATGGAATCGATGGTTTTTGAGCCATTAAGAAAATATTTTTTCATATACCTCTCCGTCCTACAAACTTATTGAGCGGACGCACGAGCCGTGCGTCCCTACATTTGGAGGATTTTTACAGAATTCGCTCTTTTGCTATGCAAAAAAAATGCTCTATAGATGACACAGATGCCATGCGGATTTTTATATCGAACTGATTTTATATTATGTGGACTTCTATAAATTCCCCGTTTTATTATTTTTCATTTGAGACTTAAAAACCCTTGTATAAAATTTAAATTTTATTTACAAGACAATTTATAGAAGTCCCCTTATTCTATTTTATTTTTTTTTGCGTACTTTTATAAATGACTTACCTTCTCTAATATTTCTAATTATTTTCCCTTCTTTATTTTTCTCTGTCCCACTAAAAATGCAACCATCTTTATAAATGCCATTCTCCAACACATCACCATTTAGCCAATAATAGTGAGCTTTACCTTCCCAGAAATTACCATCTTTAAATATGCCATCATAATACTCACCTGCAGATGTGGTTATTTTAGCATAACCATTTAATTTGGAGCGGAAATCGAGCAATACGCCCTCATTTATGTCTGGTTTTACTCCTTTTGCATATTTAATTGTTCCTCTGCAAATTACGCCATTTTTAAAGGTGGCATCTAATGTGTCATCCCATTTTTGAATACGAGCTTTGCCTTCCCAGAATTCACCATCTTTAAATATACCATCATAATATTCACCTGCAGATGTAGTTATTTTGGCATAGCCATCTAATTTGCCATTTTTTAAATTGCCTTGTATGTTTATTTCGAGTGTTTTTTTGCCTACTGCTGTAAATTGTAAATCAAATCTACTAAATGTAAATATGCTATTTTTATATGTTAGAGATTTATTTTCAATTGTTTCAGTATAAATAAATTCGCCATCTAATTTACTATCATTAAAAGTTCCATCGCTTGTTTGTTTATAAAAAAGATAATCTTCGCTAAAAGTTTCGACTAAAACGCCTTTGCCATTATATTTACCATCGATAAAATCTCCTGTATATGTATCTACTTTGTTGCCACTCCAATTAATCCAATTGCAGGTCAAGGTACCTTTACCATTATATTGATTGTTGGCAAATTCTCCTATGTATTTACTTTCATCTAAAGTGTAAACTGTAGTTCCTAAATTTATTTGTTTTTCTAGTTCATTTATATCATTATTCCATTTTTGATGATAAGTTCCTATACCATGTTTTTCTCCTTTAAAAAAAGCACCATTATAACTTTCGGAATAGTAGTTGCCTTTGGAATATTCATAGTTTCCTGTACCATGGTATGAGCCATTCCAGAATTCGCCTTTATATATTTGTTTTTGGTTTTTTTCTGACCATGTTTTTGTTTCAGTACCTTCGCCATATAATTCATCTGTTACGAAAAAACCCTCGGATTTTTTAGTGTATGATTTAGTAGAGTATTCATAAATTCCATATCCTTCAAGTTTTTCATCAATCTGTAATCCTTTTTTATATTCTTTATTTTTTTCACCATCAAAGTATGTTATTTTTGTTTTTTCTCCTTTAAATATGTTACCATGATATTCTCCTTTTGTTGTAACAGATTGATTTTTCCCTTTATATATTCGTTCCCCTTTTACTAATATATCGTCAACAAATTCTCCTTGTTCTACAATGTTATCCGTGATGCTATTGTCTTTTACACCATTGCCGTTTAGTTTTCCGTCAATAAAAAAGCCTTCTTTTTTGCAACTTCCATCGTAATAATAGCCATATCCGATTGGTAATTTTTTATAGCGTGTTGCGAATTCTTTTGTACTAGTGTTTTGTGCTTTTAGTTTTTTGTCTCCTGCCCAAACTTCGGTTATAGAGTCGCCATTTGTGAAGTGCGTAGTTATAAGTCCATGCCTTTTTCCGTCTTGAAAATTACCCACATATTTAATTCCGTTGTTGTCAATTAAAGTTCCTTTTCCATTTGGTTGATTATTAAGTGTTTCTCCAATGTATGTGTTGCTTTTGATGTAGAGGGTATCAATGATTGTTATACTTGTGTTGTTTATATCGTAAGTTAGGCTTTGTAGTTTATTTAAATACTCAAGGCATAGTGTACGGGCTCCTGTTGAATCTTGAGTATCATAAGCCAAGTCTATGAATCCTTTTATTTGTTCTCTTTGTGTAGCACTATGTGTGTTTTTTATTGCTTTATAGAAATCAAGCATATATTGTTTGTGAAAATCGACCGTCTTTTGCAATTGTTCTTTTGTAACGTATTTATATAGTGCTGATTTATAATAAAGGTGCAAATTGTTTTTTATAAAATTGGTTGCTGGTAAAAGATATAGAATAGAATTTTCCTCTAAAACATTAATTTTTTTCGTTGCTCCTGAATTTAATAATATATTTTCTATGTTATCAAAATTAGAAGTAGCATTTGTAATCTCTATAAATTCAGTTGCAAGCTTATCAAATTCACTATCATTTAATGGTTTTAATGTGGTTTTATAGTTTTTCTTTTTTGTTTTGGCAAGCATATAGCCTAATACGTCTGTTGCTATTTGAGTATTAACATACGTATCTATATTATTACTAGTGATAATTTGATATATGTCAGAATTAAGAAAATCTATAATTTCATTTAATTCTTCTGTTGATAATGTTGAAAATTTATTTTTTATTTCGCTTAATAAAACATAATAATTTGCAACTTCAGTATTCAAATTATTGCCGATCAAGAGAGTTTTTATTTTATCGCCATTATCAATTTGTCTTATTTTATTTCGATTGTTGGCTAACATGATTTTGTCAAAAATCAACATAGATAGCGAATCTTTCACCGTTTTTATCTGGTATTGAGATATATCAATATTTATTTTTTTTGATTTTTTGATTGTAGATTTCCCATTTCTTATGTAGTTCACGTATTCATTATACATATTTTTGGCATTGGTTGTATCATTAGGATTAGCCATTGCCAACGCTAATGACGTAGCCTTGTTGTCTAAGTTCTCTGCATTTTGAGATGTTATTTTCCGAATAAAAGAAATTCCCCAATCAACGGCTTTTTTACTTATAGAACTAATAGAAGGACGACTATAAACATCGGCAGCTATTTTTAGTTCTTCTTTGGTTATCATTGAATACAATGCATTTTTATAGTATAGAGGGAATGTTTTTTGTAGATGTGTGATAGTTTTATTTATAAATTGTTTCTCTTCTGGGGTTGTCGCTTTTTTGTAGATTTCTGAACTTGCGGTATTTATTAAATCGTTCATTATATTTGAAATTCCCAATCCTTCGATGTAAGAATTAGCTAACTTATCGTATTCTTTATCTTCTATTTTTGGTATTTCTGATTTATAGGGTTCTCCTGTAGCTGTGGTAATCATATAAGTGTACATATCCATTGCGATATAAACACCAGTAGTTGTATTTATATCTTCATTTTCTAATTTTTTGTATATATCGGAGTTCAAAAATTGACAAAAATAGATTAAATCATCGTCAGATACCTCAGAATATAGAGTATTAACTTCAGGATACATTAAATCATATATAGTGTAATACAAAGCAGCTTCTGCAGTAAGCGTATCAACCTTTGCTGCTTCAGCAACAACCAAAGCCGCTTTCTTAAGGTCTAATTTTTTGTTTTGTATGATTGCTCTTTGTGTTAATTGTCCAATTAATTTGTTCCTATTAGATGTTTGTGCCACAATATTACCCATGCATAGGATGGTAAATATCACAAATAAAATCTTTTTCATAAGTTTAAATGGTATTTTAATGTTATTTTATTTCGAATTAAATGCTTCTTGATATGCTGCTTCAGAGCCTATAGGGACGATGAGTTGAAATTCTTTTTCAAAAAATCTGAATCCAAAAGCTTCATTTAATTCTTTGGGTGGGGTAGTAGATTTAAATTCTAATGTTTCTAATGAAGTACAGCCATCAAATGTGAATATCCCGATTTCAGTAACTTTTGCTGGTATTGTTATTTTCTTTATTTGTTTACAATTTTGGAATACATTCATACCAATTTTTGTTACACTTTCAGGAATTGTTACAGAAACTAAATTTCGACAATTTTTAAAAAGATCATTAGCTAAAATTTTAGTTCCATCTTTTATGTCAATATGTGTTACTTTTGATTTATCACCTTTGTATCCTAATAAAATACTATTTAAATAAACCAATCCTTCTGGTTGACTATTATACCAAGCTGTATTAGCAAAAGCATTTGCTGCAACAAAATTTAAATTATCGTGTATAGTTATGTTTTTTAATGATGTGCAATTCTCAAAAGTTGATTCATGTATGAAATTCACTTGGTTTGGAATAATAATAGATTCTAAAGAAGAACAACCATAAAAGGTTCTTTCGCCTATTTCTCTAATAGTATTTGGTATTATTATTGATTTTAGTGAAGTACAATTTTCAAATGCTTGTGGATGTATCTCTTTTAAACTATCAGGAAGAATGATTGATTCTAAAGAAGAGCAACCATAGAAAGCTCTATTGCCAATTGTTTTAATAGAATTAGGTATTATTATTGATTTTAATGAAGTATAACCTTCAAAGACTCCCAACATATCAAATTCTATATTTGTCTTAATTTGGATTGCATATCCTCCAGCAGTTGAGGTCATCCTTGTGCCATTATTCTGACTTTCATTTGCTAAAACTTTAGTTCCATTCTTTATCTCAATATGTGTTACTTTCGATTTATCTCCTTTATATCCTAAAAAAATATTATCTAAATAAACGAAACCTTCTGGTTGACTATTATACCAAGCGGTATTAATAAAAGCATTAGCATAAATACAAATATTGTCATGTATCATTATGGAATCCAATGAAATGCAATTCTCAAAGGCATTGCTACCAATAACTTCAATATTTTCTGGGATAGTTATATTTTTTAATGCAGAACAATTTTTAAAAGCATATTCTTCTATTTTAGTTATATTTTCAGGAATTGTAATTGCTTTTAAAGACGAACAATCCCTAAATGTTCTTTGTTCTATAACTTTTATACTATTTGAAAAAATAACTCTTTCTAGTGATTTACAACCTTCAAATATCCCCTTAAGATTCATTAGTTTATTTAAATTTAAATCATTGACATTAAATATACTTACATTGGGAGATAGAGCATTATTAGGAGTTTCTATCAATGTATTTATACTAGAAGATAGAACTTCAACACTATTAGGAATTTCTATCGTTTTTAATGATATACACTTGTAAAATGCTCCAGCATATATTGTTTTGAGATTATTAGGTAGAGATATTGATTCTAAGGAAGTACATTTTTCAAAAGCAAATGATTCTATGGTAGTAACACTATTAGGTATTATTATTGATTCCAAAGAAGTACACCCAGAAAAAGCCCCTATCCCTATAGAAACAATGCCATCTTCAATGACAACTTTTTTTAATCTTGTTTTGTTATTAAATCCTGTTATTGCGGTAACTTTATAATTTATATTATTTCGTGTGATTGTTGCTGGTATTGTAATCTCAGATTTATTATAGTTTTTTCCTATAGCTATGGCGGTGTGAGCATCTATATCTAATTCATAATCGAGGTCATTAACTTTAACAATAAAATCATTTTGATTTAATTGTTGTCTAGTATATCCTCCTCTCTCAATTAGGGATATATCAAAAATATATTCACAATCAACATATTGATTTTTATATATTCCTGGAGTCCATTTTTTTTCAGTCTCCTTAATAAAACTAACAATGCCTTTTGGAAAGTCATCATTAGTTGCTTCAAGTGTTTCAAAAGACGATAGTGTACCATCTTTGTGCACTATGAATTTTATTTTAAGAGCCCCAGTTTTACCTGCCAAATGCCATGCGGTATTATTATATCTATCTATAATAAAATCATTTAAATCTCTTCCTTCACCACGATATGTTGGCTTCATTGATAAAATTAATTGATCTTCTATTGATAACGGCGAGGAAAGAAGTTTATCTATATCTTTGCATACAATAGGTGTATAGTAAATGACTTCTGGTTTTATTATTGAGTCTCCTTCTTGATATATTTGTGTGTTGTGAATTATTGATGAAAATAAATGTTTTGGCAGTTTTTTTAAGTCGTTTTTCAGTTTGTTTATTTCTTCTGAATCTGTTAATGCTATATTATTTTCTACGTTTGAACTATGTGCGTTTTTTAAGATAGGAGAATAAATATCGTTTTGTGTTAACCCATTTAATTTTAATAGGGGACCAATTCCCATTTTTTTGTTGATATTTCCTAATGTTATATATGTGCTATCTATGTTAATTTCGTTGTATGATTTGAAGTTTTCAGGAATGTATTCCGAAATATCCTTATAAGGATATAGTTCTATCTTTTTAATTGTGCTATCTGGATTTAATGTAAACATACATAAAATGGTAGAGTCGAGATGTTTGTATGTTTGAGAAATATTATCTGTGATATATTCTTGTACAGAATCGATTGTTATTTTTTCTTTTTTTGTGTTAATGTCAAAATTATTATCTGAACGACCTTTTCTTATACAAGATACATATCTATTGTTGTCGTGATAAAATACAGACACATTTTCTGTAACTATGCGTAAATTTTCTGGCAACTTAAACATTAAAGGTAATGTTACGAGGGTTTTTACAGGGATGCCGTCTTTTGTGGCGGGAGTCCATTGGGCATGTTCTCTACTAAGCGTCGCATTTCAGCATCGATAGATGGGTGGACTTTGCGTACGATGTTGATGTTGGTGCGTGAACTGTCTGGTTGGATTATAAATTGGCACATGACACGTCCTTCGATGCCTTCGATGAAAGCATCGGTTGGATATTCGAGGTTCTCGCTAAAATATTGTCCCATCGCAACTTTGCCTCCTGGAAATTCGGCTGGTTTATCAGGATTAAAACAAAGTCCTTCCATAGGATTTTCTTGTGCTATTGCCGATATAAGTGTAATAGCTATGAATACTAAAGTTGATAATAGTTTACGCATAGTTGTTATTGTTTAATGATTTTTATTGTTTCGGTTTTATCGGTTGTTTTGATTTGAAGTAGGTATATACCTGAATTTAGATGTTGAATATTCAGATGTGTTGTGCTCGTGTGTGGTTGTGCAGAAATCAATTTTTTGCCTGCGATGTTGAGTAGCGATAGATTTATTATGTCATTGTCAGATATTATGTTGATAATATTGCGAGTGTTGGTAGGAAAGACGGTTATGTCTGTTTGTTGTGTATTTTCTACGGGTATGATTTCGTTGTTTTTAATAGTGAATGGTAGGAGATTTTTGTCTTCTGTAGGTTGGATTGATTCCCATTTAGGAGAATAGAGAAATGGGTCGTAGAATTGTAGGTTTAAGTAATAGTCTCCATCTGTAAGGTCGCTGAAGTCACAAAGAAACGACATTTCAGAGTTTTCGTAAGTGTCGAGTATTATTTTCTTTGTTGCAAATGAATAGACTACATCATATTGATTATCGAATATTACTGCAGCTACATAGCCTTGTGCGTAGCCACTGCGATTGCCGATTCTTGCTTTTATTATCGGTGTTTCTTCGCTTTTGAAGACTTTTTTTGATGTTTTATCGAATGAAAGTTTGTTGGTTAAATAAACATAAGTTTTTTCTTTGGGTACAGAAACAACGGGGAAATCGACCTCATTGCTATAGTAGTAGTCACCGTAGATATATGTTAGATAGCCATCGTAATTATCGTAAACAATGTAGCAATAGTAGTCGCCTAAAGAGACATTCATGTTCTCTATGTGGATTTCGTATTCAGCTACTTCACCAGATTTGAGTGCGACTGGGATATACTCTGATTCGACTTCTTCGTATTCATTGTCGTAGTTTGTAGCATACACAACGATAGCCCCGTAATATTCAGAGTCGCTAACGTTTTTTATTTTAGCAGAGAAACGAGCTGTTCGGTTTTGATATACATTGCCAATTGGCTTTAATGATATAACTTCGATTGGAGATTCATCGAATTGTTCGGGATTTTGTAGTTCTGTGCCATTTACGATATTTAAGTAATTTGGCATATTTTTGCCGTAAGGGATTGTATGCCATTCGGTTGAGTTTGTGTTTTGATAAACAGAAATCACTTTATCGCTATTTTCTGGTAATGTGGCAGGTGTTACTGTATATTCTAAGTATCTCAATGGAGATAAGACTATTTGTTTAGATTCAAATGTTGTTTCGATAAAGTTGTTATTTTTATCATAAAAAGCCAAACCTATTTTTCCATCGAAAGGCACTATTCCATAATTGTAGCAAGAGAAAGATATTTCGTTTTCATCTTCGTCGTAATAGATGCCATCATACAACTCTAATTGGTGTTGTATGTCTTTGATTTCATCTTCATTATCGGGTTGTATTCCGATGATAATAGATTGATAGAGGTCGTATCCGTAATGTAAATTTGAAGGGTTAGTGATGTCTGCATCTAATAGATTCAAGTTGAAATAGCCATTGCAGTAACCGCCCCAACCCCAATTGATGTGAAATAGATTATTTTCATCGTAACCATCGCAGTTGAATGCGTGTCCACCATCTATAGAGCTTGAGCCAGAATATATAATAGGGCGTTTTTCGTTTAGTTCTTTTTTTATGATATTTGTCCACTCTTCATAGGTGTATTGTTGGCGATTTGCAACTTTTATACCTTCATCGTAACCAAAATATGTAACCAACGCTTTGGCTGCATATACTTCGTTTGAGGCACTGCCACCGACAGAATAGTCCATTTCGACAGCAATACCGCAATGGTAAAGCATTTCGGCTACAGCATCGGCTTGTTCTTTGGTGTATGAACCTTTTTTGTAAGAGTGAAGAATGTTTTCCCAATCGTAGGTAGTTGCTGAAAAATCGGCATATAGTTTAAACTTATGGGTGTCGGATGTGTAAGAAAATGAACTATCTCCTTTTGCTGGGTGTTTGTAGTATGTCATTATTTGACCCATTGATATAGCAACGCAACCTACTGCTGAGTGCTCCCCGTTTTGTTTTGGACAAAGATTATAGTATGGTTTTGATTGTGTGAATGCTATATCGCCTAATAATGGGGCAATAGATGGTGCGAAATCAGGTGAGTTTGAAGTCCTGTGTTTTGCTTTTTTGAGATTTATATTTTTTGAGATGGCGTATTCGATGTTTTTATTGCATTGGTTTAAGAAAAACTTGAAGTTTGCAGGTATGTTAGTTGTATCGAAAGAATTATTGTCGGAATATCCAATAATTGGTGTTATATTATCATCTCCAGCAACAATGACGAATCCGTTTTCTTCTTGATTGAAGATATAGTATAAAGGCGTTTCTCCCGTAGAGTTAAATTGAGTGTGTTTTAATGATAGTTTCTGATTGCGACTACGTTTTTGTTGAGTCGGAGATAGTTGTTGATTGAAAAAATCATTAGCAACAGAGAGCGCATCTTGTTGTGATAATGTTTTTGCTGATAAAGATGTTGCAACTATAAGTAAAAGAGATATTATAGTTGTCGAAAATAAATTTTTCATAGTTATTTAATTGTTTTGTAAATAAAAAAGCATACTATGGTAACGAAGTTAATCGATATAGTATGCCTTATGTTTGTGATTATGATATTTTTTAGAGGTGGATTTTACCCCCCCCCAGTACTATATTTGTAAGTTTTTATGGTGTATTCGCAATTGTTTATTTCTGCTTGCATCTTATTTGTCTTGTGCCTATTTTCTATGTTTGCAAAGGTAATGTTTTTTTTTGATATAATTAAGACTTTGTAAATAATTTTTTGATATTATTTTTTATGTTTTTTTATATTTGGAGTATGAAAAAAAAGTGTTACCTTTGCAAGGTAATATGTTATTTTGAAAATTTTTGTAGATGAAAGGTAAAATAATATCAAAACGCATCAGGTATGGTGTGTATATTGTGTGTATATTGTTAGCTGTAGTGGCTACTTATTTTTTGTTGCCTAAAGATGATGATTTCAGTCATTATTTTGAGGTTGGTAAGCCGTGGACGTATGATGAGTTGATGGCTCCGAAAGATTTTGCGGTGTATAAGTCGGATAAACAATTAGAAGAGGAGAGAAAATTAGCATTGAGGGAGTTAGAACCTTACATGAATAGAGAGGTGAAGGAGGTTCGTCTTGAGGGCTTACACTTGTCGAGTCGCGAGAGTGATTGGATTGCTGATAGATTGCGAGAGGTGTATGCTGAGGGTGTGATTTCGTTGCAAGATAGGCAAGAGTTAGAGCGTTTAGGGGTGAGTAGTGCCGTGTTGTTGGAGGGGCATAATGTTGTAGAGAAAATAGATGTAAAACGATTGTTTACTCCTAAAACAGCGTACGATTATGTTATAGAAAAGTCTAAAGAAGTAAGTTGGATTGATAATAATTTGCTTCAGACAGCAAATATTGGAGATTATATTAAGCCTAATGTTGAAATTGATAGGACTAAGACGGATGATGCTATAAAGATAATTGTAGATGGTGTAATGTTGACCTCGGGGATGGTTCAAAAAGGTGAAAAAATTGTAGATAAGGGTGAGGTTATTACGGATGAGAAATATCAGATATTGAAATCGTTGCAACGTGCGGTAGAGGGTGAAGAGGAGTTTGAACAGAAGAGTAATTTGTGGAATGTTGTAGGTAATGTGGTGATTATAATCATACTTTATTCTTTGTTGTTTGCCTATATGTATCTTTTCCGTCAGCGAATATTAGAATCGATTCGTGCTACGTTGTTTATGTTTTTGATGACGCTTGGGATGTTGGGATTATTGGCTTTAGTTACTCAATATCTTTCACTTACTGAATATATTGTGCCATTTGCAATGTTGCCACTCGTGGTTAGAGTGTTTTTTGATTCGCGTACGGCGTTGTATGTTCATATTATAGCTATTTTGCTTGCGGCTCAGATGGTGCCAGATGCAACGGAGTTTGTGTTTTTGCAGATTATTGTTGGCATGGTGGCGGTTTCGAGTTTGAAAGATATGAACTCACGTTCGCAACTTGTGAAGTCGGCATTGATGATATTTGCGGTGTATTCAGTGTCGTTTGTAGGAATGGAATTAGCGCGTGGAGTTGAGGTTATGGATGTAGATTGGGCTATGATTTTTGTGTTTGGACTTAATGCTGTTGCTCTGTTGTTTGCATACGGTTTGATATTCATTATTGAAAAATTGTTCGGATTTTTGAGCGAGGTTACGTTGGTTGAGTTGTCGAACATAAATAGTCCGTTGTTGATGGAGTTTAGCGAGAAGTGTCCAGGTACGTTTCAACATGTGTTGCAAGTGAGTAATTTGGCTGTGGAGGTGGCAAAAAAGATAGGTGCTAATGCGTTGTTGGTAAGAACGGGTGCGTTGTATCACGATTTAGGTAAAATGCTTAATCCAATGTATTATACCGAAAATCAGACTGGTATGAATCCGCTGAATGAATTGCCATACGATGAGGCGGCACAGATAATCATTTCGCATGTTCAGGAGGGCGTGAAGATTGCAGAGAAATGGAATTTGCCATATCAAATTATAGAATTTATTTCGATGCATCACGGATGTAGTAAAGTGAAGTATTTTTATAATTCATTTAAGAATAAATATCCCGACAAAGAGATAGATGAGGTTAAGTTTACATATCCAGGGCCATTGCCAGCAACTAAAGAGACAGCAATATTGATGATGTCGGATGCTGTGGAGGCTGCATCGCGAAGCCTAAAAGCCTATGATGAGGAGTCGATAAGTAAGTTGGTTGAAAATGTGGTGAATGGTCAGATTGCCGATGGTCAGTTTAAGGATTCGCCTATATCGTTTAGGGATGTAGAGGTGGCAAAAAGGGTGTTTGTCGAGAAATTACAGAATATTTATCATACTCGTATTCAGTATCCTGAACTTAAAAATAAAGAGAAAGATGATAAAGGTGCATTGGGTGAGATTAATAAAACTTTGAAAAAGGTACGTTCGCCTTATCGCTTTCAGAAGAAATAGTATTTATGTCGTTGATAAGAGTTTTATTAGCAATTATTTTTCCGCCTTTGTCAGTTGTTGATAAAGGGTGTGGTTCGTTTTTGATTATTTTTATCTTGACCTGCCTTGGTTGGATTCCTGGTGTTATAGGTGCTTTGATTATTTTAAATAAAAATGAGTAAGCAATTTTTTCTTAGAAATAATAGTCTCGTATCTCGTATCTCGTATCTTGTGTTTATAATAATAGTTTTGGTGTTGATATTCACTAAAACATTGTTTTTTCGTCTTGATTTAACTGAAGAAGGACGTTATTCGTTGTCAGATGCAACTAAAGAACAGGTGGCTGAAATGATAGAACCTCTTACGGTTAAGATTTATCTTGATGGAGAACTTGATGCAAATATGTTGAGATTGAAGCGTGCAACGGAAGATATTGTGCGCGAGTTAAATATGTATTCAGCCGAGGGGTTGACTATAGAGTTGGTTAATCCTAATAGTGCGACAACAGATGAGGAACGCTATGCTGAATATGCTCGTTTAGAGGAGCGTGGTTTGCGAGGAATGAGTGTAACGGTGCGTGAGCGTGGTGGTAAAATGATGGAGCAAGTTATTTTTCCATGGGCTGAGGTTTGCGCTTCTCGTGATACAATGGCAATACCGCTTATGCAACCATCGGCGCAACGATCTGGCGAACAAGCAGTGAATAGTGCAATAGAAGACCTTGAGTATCTGTTTGTGGATGCAATACGGATACTTAATCGTCGGGAAGTACGGAAAATAGCTTTTATTGAGGGGCATGGCGAGTTGTCAGAGGAATATACATACGATGCAAGTGATGCCTTAAGTCGCTATTTTCAAGTGGATAGAGGTGTGTTAGGATTGGACGCTTCGGTGCTTGATGATTATTCTGCAATTATTATTGCTAAGCCTGAAGGTCAATATTCTGAAACAGATAAATTTATTATCGACCAATATATTATGCGTGGTGGGCGAGTGCTTTGGTTGTTGGATGGGGTGCAAATGTCAGATAATATGTTGTCGGAGGGTGGGGCAACTCCGTTGATAGGTTTAGATGTTAATCTTCAGGACCAATTGTTTAGATATGGCGTGCGTTTGACACCTACTGTGGTTGAAGATATGCAATGTGCTTATATGCCAATCAATGTAGCACGTCCGGGCGAAGAACCACGATTTGAGCCAATACCATGGTTTTATATGCCACTTTTGCAAGGGTCGCCATATCATCCAATTACCAAAACACTTCAGGCTGTGAAGGCAGATTTTGCTTCTGGTATTGAAATTGTTGGCGATACGGTAGGGGTAAGAAAGGAGGTTTTGTTGATAACAAGTAATGCTAGTCATGTGCATGTGGCACCCACCGAAATTGATGTGATGAATGCTATAAATGTTGAACCTTCGGAATATTTTAATACAAGGTATGTACCTGTGGCTGTGGCGTTAGAGGGCGAGTTTGAGTCAATATATAAGCATCGTATGGCTCCTAAAGGTGTTGTGGTTGACAAAATAGTTGATAAAAGTCAGCCAACACGTATGGTGGTAGTGGCCGATGGCGATGTTATTCGTAATGATGTAGAACAGACTCGTGAAGGTTTGATGCTTGTGCCTCTTGGTTACGATAGAGTTACACGTCGGACTCATGGGAATAAAGATTTTATTGTTAATTCTTTGTTGTATTTGACCGACGATGAGGGACTTATGCAGTTGCGTAATAGACGTATTGATTTGCGTTTGCTAAATCGTGCAGTTGTTGATTCGCAACGCAATATATGGATGTGGACGAATACTTTGTTGCCAATAGTGTTGCTTGCTTTGTTTGGTGGCGTTTTTCTTTGGTTAAGAAAAAAGAAAAATACTTTGTAGTTGCGATAGTTGTTGTAGTGGCAATAGTTGTTATAGTTACTATAGTTGCTATAGATTTTATAGTCACTATAGTTGCTATGAAAATCTGAACAAAGCGAATAACTCTCAACTCTTAACTTTCAACTTTTAACTTTCAACTTTCAATTATGAAATATATAGGAGCACATGTAAGCGCATCGGGTGGGGTAGAAAATGCACCACTCAATGCCCATAATATAGGAGCAACAGCGTTTGCTTTGTTTACAAAAAATCAGCGTCAATGGTTTTCGCCTGCGTTGACAGAGAAGTCTATAGCATTGTTTAAGGCTCGTTGTGAGGAGTATGGCTATACTGCAGCACAAATATTACCTCACGATAGCTATTTAATAAATCTTGGGTCGCTAGATGCAGAGTCGCTTGAAAAGAGTCGTAAATCATTTATTGAAGAGATGCATCGTTGTGAACAATTAGGTTTAGATAGATTGAATTTTCATCCAGGTTCGCATTTGAAGAAGACATCGGAGGAAGATTGTTTGAAAACTATAGCAGAAAGTATCAATATTGCATTGAGTGAGACGAAAGGTGTTACTGCTGTTTTGGAAAATACTGCAGGACAAGGTACTAATATGGGGCATAGATTTGAACATTTACGTACAATAATAGATTTAGTTGATGATAAATCGCGTGTAGGGGTGTGTATCGACACGCAACATGCCTTTGCTGCTGGTTACGATTTGTTGTCGGAAGAGGGGTTTGCTTCGGTGTGGCAACAATTTGATGAGATTATAGGGTTTTCTTATTTGAGAGGTATGCACATAAACGATTCGAAAAAAGAGTTGGCTTCGCGTGTGGACAGACATGAGACTTTGCGTAATGGATTGTTGGGACCTACTCCTTTTGAACGGATAATGAGTGATTCTCGATTCGATAATATCCCATTGATATTGGAGACTCCAGATGAAAGTTTGTGGGCAGAAGAGATTGAGTGGCTAAAGGGAATGAGGAATTAGGAATGATTTTAATTGTTAATTGTTAACTGTTAATTATTAATTATTAATTGTTTAATGTTTGAGCGATATAAGTTTTCTTTGAGGCAAGTTTGGAATATTTGTTCTAAACCAGATGCTACGTTGCGATATGAAACATTGTTGAATGCTTTTTATGGAAAAAATATATTGAAGCAATATATTATGCCTCAAGCAGAAATGTTGTTGTGTGTCGTTTTTATTACCACATTATTATATTCTGAATTTAATCTTGCATCAGCAGTTGTATCGGCAATATTTAATTGTTTTTCGTTTGTAGTTAGTTATGGCGTGTCGTGTTTTCTTGTCCGTTGGGTGTCATTACGTTGGTTTGTTAAGCAATTTGATGTTCGGAATGTATCAATTATGGTAGCATCATTAATGTCGGTAACGTTTGTTGTAAATCTTTTTACGGCATTGATGCCTAATATGTTCTTCTTGAAATTATTTTATGTATATATGTTTTATTTGGTTTGGGTTATGTCAGAAGGGGTAGTGGATGTGGCAGAAGAAAATAGAAATAAGTATATGGTTTTTATTGCTTTGATTGTTATTGCTATGCCTATTATAGTTATGATATTTCTAAAAAAAATGGTACCTAATTTGTGAGAATTAAATAAAAATGTTAACTTTGCATTTTGTTAGATAATAATTTATTTTATGAAGAAGATATTATTTTTGTTTTTTGCGTTGGTTATGTTGGTTTCTTGCGATGAGAGATTTGTTTCGTGGAAAGAGTATAATGAAGATTGGATTGTTGAGCAAAAAGATAAACTTGGCGTAGATACTAATGTTGTTGAAGTGGAGATTTTGCCTTCTGGCGTGTTGATTGAGAAATATCATACAGGTTATGGTGCAATACCTAAGCCTTCTGTTGATCCTGTTGTGGGGGCGTCAAGTTTAGTTAAGGTGAAATATACTGGTTGGTTGGTTGATGGTACTCGTTTTGATTATAGCGAGGGGGAATCTTTTTATTTGTCGGATGTTGTCTCTGGTTGGCAAGAAGCGTTGTCGTTGATGCCACAAGGTTCACATTGGAAGATTTATGTCCCTTATAATAAGGGATATGGCGAGGTTGGTTCTAAGGGTTTGCGTGGTAATTTTTCTATTCCTCCATATAGTACATTGATTTTCGATATTGACTTAATTGAAGTTAAGAATTTTTGATGCGTAATTTATTAATTACATTATTTTTCTTTTCCTCTTTTTGTCTTTTTGCACAAAAACTTGATGTTGCTCAAGTGTTTAATCCTAAAACACTTGGTGAAAATAGTTATGTGAGCGACGAGAACTCTGTTTTATCAGAGCAAGCACGCCGTAATCTTAACAATATTTGTGTTGCATTAGAGGCTGAAGTTGGTGTTGAAATAGCAGTAGTTATTGTGCCTGGCATCGTGGGTGATGACGAATACGACTTTGCTTACGACCTATTTAATACATGGCGCATAGGTAAAGAGGGGAAAAACAATGGCTTGTTATGGCTATATGTCGTTGATATTCGAGCAATGAAGTTTGAAACAGGCTATGGTCTTGAAGGTCTATTGCCTGATGCATATCTCAATTCCTTGCTTGACGAAGATATATTCCCATTAATGCGTGAAGGTCGTGTAGATGAGGCATTTATAACAGGTTTAACAGATATTTCAAACCGGTTGACTACAGATGCAGCGCAAGAGGAACTTCTGCTTAACACAGAATCTCCTCGTGTAATTGCAGTTGAAATATTGACTGTTTATTTTACACTCGCCTTTTTGGTGTTGATATTGTTAGCCATTCTTTTTTATAACCGCACGCAAAATCTTAGAGGCGAGAATAATGTAGTTTATTATCGAGTTAACGGATTAGTCGATAGTATAAAAATATTAGCATTTATTTTCCCATTGCCAATTCTGTTTTTCTATTGGTATGCGTCAAAATTTCGTCGTTCTTTGCGTGAAAGACCAATGAAGTGCGAACACTGTGGCGGTACAATGCGATTGTTGTCCGAAGCAGAAGAAGACCAATATCTCAACTTCAAACAACAAGCCGAAGAGCGAGTGAAGAGCATCGACTACGACGTATGGAAATGTAATGTGTGCGACAACTACAAAGTTTTGCCATACGAGAAGATGACAACAAAATATCAAGTATGTCCGCAGTGTGGAGCAAAAACATATAGTCTTATAAGTGACAGAATAATATCTCCAGCGACGTCGTTAACAACAGGTCGGGGCGAGAAGGTGCATGAATGCGCTAATTGTCATTGTCGGAAAGTGATACCATACGTAATACCTATTATTATTGTTTCAAGTGGAAGCCGTGGTGGTAGTGGTGGTTTTTCGGGTGGCGGTAGTTTTGGCGGAGGCTTTTCTGGTGGCGGTGGTGCTGGGGGAAGGTTCTAATAATTCATAAATTGCAACAGAAATAATAATTAAAATTAAAAGGATATGATGAATCGTACTAAATTGATGTTAATCATCGTTACTGCTATTGTGGCAATAGCAGTGTTGTGGGTTGTAAATTCTTATAACCGGATGGTAACAGCCGAAGAAGCAGTTACTACAGAATGGGCTAACGTAGAGAGTCAATATCAGCGTCGTGCCGATTTGATACCAAATCTCGTATCAACAGTTAAAGGCTATGCTGCTCATGAAAGTGCAACCCTCGAAGCAGTTGTAAATGCTCGTGCTAAAGCAACTCAAACAACTTTAGATATCAATAATTTTTCGCGCGAAGAGTTTGAAAAATATCAAGCAGCTCAAGGTGAATTAAATTCAGCTCTTGGACGTTTGATGATGATAACAGAAAACTATCCTGATTTGAAAGCAAATCAAAATTTCCGTGACCTTCAAGAACAATTAGAGGGAACTGAAAATCGCATTCAGGTAACTCGTCAAGCATACAACAATAAAGCCCGTGCATACAACACAATGATTCGTCGTTTCCCAAATAATATTTTAAGTCGTATGTTCGGATTTGATGTCGTTACATATTTCCATGCAGATGTAGAAGCTGCTAAAGCACCACAAGTTTCTTTTTGATGTTTAATATGAGAAAAATAAAATCAATACTTTTTGGTCTCGTTACTCGTTACTCGCTACTCGTTATTATAATGCTTTGTGCATTATGCACTGAATTGAAAGCGCAAAAATTAGGTTTTATCGGCGGACCATCTATGTCGTATGGTACTATAACTATGTCAGATAAGTCGGCATCTGTTACAATGATACCTGGAGGAGGATTGCATGTTGGTATGTTATTTGAGATGGACGTTACAAATCGTTGGGGATTTGATGCCGCTGTGATGTATGAATTACGTACAATGCGTTGGGGGGTAGGCTATAACAACGATAGCATATCTAATACCTTTAAACGTCAGTTGGGTTATTTGAATGTCCCATTTCATTTTTATGTGAATTTTCCTATTCAAAACGAATATGTAATCTCGTTGTTTGGAGGTCCTGTCTTTACATGTGGATTGCATGGAGAGGATTGGGCTTGGGAAAATTATACTGAGAATGTACCTGCTGGAGTGCATAAGCCTGTAACGTATGAGAAAAAAGATGTGTTTGGCGAGGATGGACGTATTGTTCGTTGTGAGATAGCCGCAGAGTTAGGTTTAGCATTTAAATGGAAAGGCTTACAAGGACGTTTGTCTTACCAACATGGCATAAATAACGACAATTTCAATAAATATACATTTACTTTACCTCTATCGGATGTTAAACCATATTTCACACAAGGAACAGTGAAATTATCGGTTGCGTATGTCTTTGACCTTCGTAAGTAAAATAAATTGAGAATTGAGAGTCGAAAATTGAAAATTATTTTGTAACTTTGCAAAACAAAAATTAACAAATTATAATTAAAATAATATGTAATATGGAATTTGATTATGTATGATCTCCATCTCTGTGATTAGTGGTGTCAAAAATTTAAAATTTCAAATTTCAAATTTTATGGTAAGTTATAAAGAATTAGGTC